>NZ_JBFUEY010000002.1:0-380398 GCF_056403715.1 Mesorhizobium sp. P2_F5
CCGCTGTAGTGGCCGTAGTAGCGCGGCACATGGATATGCAGCATCGTCGGGCCGCCGCCCGCGCGAGCCCGCTCCACCGCCTCGCCCGCCGCGCTGTAGACGGCAAACACATCCGTTCCGTCCACCTCGATGCTGGGGATGTCGTAGCTTTCGGCGCGCCGGGTGAAGCTGCCGGCCGAGACAAGCGCATTCGCCGTCGCCTCGCCAAAGCCATTGTCCTCGATCGCGAAGACGATCGGCAGGTTCCAGATCTTGGCCAGGTTGAAGCTCTCCGACATCACCCCTTCGTTCATGGCGCCGTCACCGGCAAAGGCCACCGCAACCTGCCGGGAGCCAAGCAGCTTCATGCTCAGCGCCGCACCGCAGGTGATCGGTGCGCCCGCCGCAACAATCCCGTTCGCCCCAAGCATCCCTTTGCGAAGATCGGCAATGTGTTGAGATCCACCCTTGCCGCCGCAGGTGCCGCTGGCGCGGCCAAACAGCTCCGCCATCATGCCGTCGATGTCGACGCCCTTGGCGATGCAGTGACCATGACCACGGTGCGTCGAGGAGATGTAGTCCTCATCCTTGAGGTGGAAACAGACGCCGACCGCACTCGCTTCCTGGCCGGCATAAAGATGGGTGCTGCCCGGAATGTCGCCGGTCCCCATCTCCTCCATCACCCGTTCCTCGAACCGGCGGATCGTCCGCATCGTTCGATAGACCTTTAGAAGTTCGTCATGCGACAACTGCAACGCTGACATGGGTTCCTCGCCGATATTGTTTCGGTATAAGTGAGTTCAGGCCTTGGTTTTTCGCGAGCGTCGATATTGATCGACGGCGACCGCAAGCACGATGATGGTTCCCTTGATGACCTCCTGGTAATAGGAGCCCACCTTCAGGAAGGTGAAGCCAGACATCATGACGCCAAGGATGATCGTGCCGATCACCGTGCCGGTGATGCGTCCAACGCCCCCCGCTAGCGATGTGCCGCCGATCACCGCGGCTGCGATGGCATCAAGTTCATAGCTCGTTCCCATTGCAGCCTGAGCCGAGGCCGCGCGTGCTGCGGTCACTACTCCAGCAAGTCCCGACAGCAACCCGCAGACGACGTAGACCTTGATGAGATGGGCACCGATATTGATGCCCGATACGCGCGCCGCCTGCGGATTGGAACCGATCGCGTACGTGAACTTGCCGTATCGTGTGTATCGAAGCGCGATGTGGCCCAAGAAGGCGACGACAAGAAAAATTATCACCGGCAGCGGCAAGGGGAAGCCCAGGATACTGAAGCTGCGACCGAGCCAGGTGAACTCGGGACTAAGCAATGCGATCGGCTGTCCGTTTGTGTACCACTTAGCCAGGCCCCGAGCCGCAACCATGGTACCGAGCGTTGCGATGAACGGCGGAATGTTCGTTTTAGCGATGAGCGCTCCGTTGATGACGCCGATAAGCAATCCCACGAAAAGCCCGGCTAGGATCGGCCAAATTGGCCACAGGTCCGTAAGAGCCGGGTAAACGGCACGCATGTCCGTGGAGCTTTGTGCCAGAGACGCCGACGCCATCGCCGCAAGCCCAACTACCGAACCCGCCGACAGGTCGATGCCACTGGTGATAATCACCTGTGTCATTCCGACCGCAATAATCCCAATCACCGAAACCTGTAGGATGATGATCGACAGCCTTTGTTGGTTGGCAAGAAACGACGATCCAACGAAAATCCAGCCCAATACCTCAAAGATAAGGGCGATCCCGGCAAGCACGCCCAGGATGGACAGCTCGCTTGAAAGCTTTCGCCTTTTTGAAGCTTTGGCCACCGAGGTGGCGCTCTGGAGCAAAGTCATTGTGCTGCCATCTCCATAATTTTGACCTGGTTGGCCTCGGCCCGATCGAGAATGCCTGACATGCGGCCCTGACGAATTGTCATGACCCGATCGCTCATCCCGAGGATCTCGGGCATCTCTGAAGAGATCATGATCACCGCCACGCCTTGCCCGGCGAGGTCGGAGATCATTCGATGGATCTCCGCCTTGGCGCCCACATCAATGCCGCGTGTGGGCTCATCGAGGATGAGAATACGGGGCTTCGTCAGAAGCCAACGGGCGATCAACACCTTCTGTTGGTTGCCTCCCGAAAGGTTCAAAATAGGCTCGCCCATATCAGGCGTCTTGACGCGCAACGCATCCGTCATTGCCTCGCAATCGCGAGAAAGCCGCTCTTCTTCCACGAAACCGTGTCGAACATAGCCGCTGCTTAGCGCGGCCACTTGAGCATTCTCCTGGATATCCAGAAGCAGGAAGCAGCCCGTTTCCTTGCGATCCTCGGTCAGAAAAGCCATGCCATGCTGCATGGCGATGGCTGGAGAGGTCACGCAAACTGACTTGCCTTGAATTTCGATAGTGCCCGATGTAGCTGGAGTGACGCCAAAGACGGTTTCGGCGATATTGGACCGGCCTGCGCCTACCAGACCTGCTATTCCAAGTATCTCCCCGGCCCTCAGGTCGAAACTGATGCCTTCGAAAACCCCCTTCAAAGCAAGATCGCGCACGCTCAGAAGGACCTCGCCAATCGGCACCGTCTTCTTGGGAAACATCTGCGAAATCTCGCGACCGACCATCATACGAATGATTTCGTCGCGTGTCAGTTCGGCCGCAGGCTTCGTCGCGATATACTTGCCGTCTCGGAATACCGAAACCTCGTCGGCAATCTCGAAGAGCTCATTCATTTTATGGGTGATGTAGATAATGCCCTTGCCCTGGGCTTTGAGGGACCGGATGATTTTGAACAGATGCTCGACTTCGCGCTCCGTGAGCGCTGATGTCGGCTCGTCCATGATCAAAACATCGGACTCATAAGAAACCGCCTTGGCGATTTCCACCATCTGGCGATTGGCTACGCTAAGCTTCCCGACTTCGATCTCGGGATCGATTGGAATATTCAGTTGCTCGAACAGTGCGTCGGTCCGGCGCTTCAGCTCACGATGATCGATGAACCCGAAAGCAGTCTTCGGCTCGCGGCGGATCCAGATGTTTTCGGCAACTGTCATCGAATTCATCAGGTTGAGTTCCTGATGGATCATGGCAATTCCATTCTCCAGCGCATCGAGTGGCGATGAGAGGCTGACCTCCTGATTGCGCAATTTGAACGAGCCCGAGTCAGGCGTGTAGATTCCAGCAATGATCTTCATCAGAGTGGACTTGCCGGCTCCATTTTCACCCATCAGGGCGTGAACCGTGCCAGGCCTCAAACGCAACTCGACGTTGTCGAGAGCAAGCACCCCAGGAAATTCCTTGCGCACGCCCGTGACGTCGAGGAGGTATTCCGAAACGGGAACTGAGCCGCTTTCGCGCACCACCTGAGCTGTGGATGGACTGGGCATGGTTTTGGCCTTTTTTATCTCTGGCAGAGACAAGGATGATCCGCCACCCGACGGGGCATTCCCCGGGGTAGCTAGTTCTTACCCAAATAGTTCTCGGCGTTCAGAAGCATTGTCGGAGTCTGCGACTCCGTTCGGCCTTCTCTGACAGTGGCTAGAAAAAGAACTTTCTTCATATTCCATCCTCCTCCCATCTAATCTCTTCCTACTGCTTGGATGTCTCGATCCTGTGCATCACGACTCCTCGCTAGGCGGAGAGACGGACCTGCAGCTTAAAAGGCAAGATTATTTGCTGCTCCCGTTCATTCTCGTTCGGTTTGTCGATCAATGCCGCAACTGCCGGCCCGAAATCGAAAGCCGGTACCTTGACGGTCGTCAGCCAAGGGGCGAGCCATTCATTCAGTCGATTGTCGTCAAATCCGAAGATGACTAGATCCTCGGGGACACGGATGTTCAGCTCAGCTGCAGCGCGAAAGACGCCGTAGGCGATCATGTCATTGCCGCAGAACACTGAGTATCGGCGGCTGCGGTCAGAAAGAAAATTCAAGGCCTGATGATACCCGGCCTCCATTTTGTATGAACTTTCAAACTGGAGAACACTCGGACTTCCCAGACCTGCGAGGAACCCTTGCAAACGCTCTATGCTGCCCGAGAACGGCCGAGGGCCATGGATCGCAACGTAGTTCTGGTAGCCTCGCTCCGAGAAATAGCGGCCGACGGCAACGCCTGCGGCGTAGTTGTCAATTCCAACATATGGCGCGGAAATGCCTTCAGCCGGCCGGCGGTTGACAAAGATCAGGTTGTCATGGCGCGCAGCCATCTCGCGCAGTCGCGGCGTGTCAATTGCGCCTTGGAGTATGATGGCTCGAACACGAAGCCCCTCGGCATCGGCCAGCAGGCGATCCTGTAGATCGGCATTCTCCGAGGCATTGGCGAGCACCATCGAAAGTCCAAGACCATTGAGCGACTGCTCAACGGACGCCGCCACATCAGCCGTAAAGGGATTGGTCGCATCCGGCACCAGCATCATCACGACGTTGCTACGCGCCAGGCGCAAAGAACGCCCGATCTCTGAAGGCGTGTAACCCAGCGCCTGCGCAGCATTACGCACGCTCTCGCCAGTCTCTGGGGCAATCACGCTTTCCTTGCCAGAAAAGAAGCGCGACACGGTAGCTGTCGACACACCAGACAGGCGTGCCACATCGCGGATGGTAGGAGGCTTTTTGCTCATCTCGATCCACTCGTCCCCAGAGCAACTCCGAAAAGCGTTGAACGTTTTATCGAGAAGCAAAGCCATTGCGGCAGAGAGCCAATGTCAACGATTACACATGACGTGACGAAACGGTGTCGTTGCCAGGGACCGGCGATCTGTTAGCAGCATCGACGAGTGGCTTGAGATACTCGAGCGATACGCGCGCTACCCAATCGGGTTCGATGCCCCGCTGATGGAATCCACATTCCATCGACAGATACCCATCGAAGCCTGTTTCATGCAGCGCCTGGATCAGCGCAGGGAAATCGCCTCGTCCCTTGCCCGGCGGCAGACGGTTGTTGTCCGAGGCATGGATGTGGACCAGGTCCTTGCCCATGGCATAGACGTAGTCGCTCATCACTTCGTTTTCGGTGATGACGTGATGGCTATCAAACATCAAGCGCACGTTGGGTTCGCCGACGTCCTTCATCATGTCGATCGTGTTGTCGCACGTGTTGACGATGTTGCTGTCTTCCGGTGTGGGCTCGATGACGATTTCGACCCCAAGGTCCTTTGAAAACCTGGCTATCTCGCGGATTGCCTGCGCGGCCCAGTCCCACGCTTGCCGGTACGTCGTGCCGAAGATGTACCATCCCGGCAGGCAGATCAGCCGCTTGCCGCCCCAATCGGCCGTGAGCTGCGCCATTTCCTTGTAGTGGTCGATCGCCCAGCGACGTTCCTCAGGAATGGGGGACGCAACGTTATTGCCTGGCCCGCCGCCGTGCGCCGGCAGCATTGCTGCCAGGGCCATGTCGTAGTCCTTCAGCATCTGCCCGATATCCTTGCGGCGCTGCTTGCTCAGCGTCGGCGGGAAAACGTGGGGACTGGCGGCGCCGATCTCGATGGCGTCATAGCCGATCTTCTTGACGCGCTTGATGGTCTCTTCGAGCGTGTAGGCCGGCAACCAGGTCGGATTGCTCGCATAAGGCCAGGTATGCATTGCAAGCTTGATCGTCATAAATCGTCTCCAATCTTTGAAGCCGCCGCGCATTGCTGCACAAGGCGAAGCTTCGCTGAATCGCAAGGACTAGGCTGCTGGCTGCGGCACCTTTTCCCAGACGCCGCTTTCCCCCGAAATCAGGATTGCCTCCGCCACGCGCTCGATTTGCAAACCATCTTCGAAGTTCGGCGCAGCCGGCTTCTTTTCCGCAATTGCCTTGAGGAAATTGTACCATTCGATCGACTTGATATCGATGTAGCCTTGACCCATCCCTGCAACCGGCCAGAGCAGGTCGCCATACGGCTGGTTGGGCCCAGAATAGATGGTCCGAAAGCCAAAGGTATCGGGAGCGTCATCGGCGAAAGCAACCCGAAGCTCATTCAGACGCTGATAGTCGAATGCGATCGTACCGCGTGTGCCGACAATTTCGAATCCCAGCTGATTGTGATGACCGTAGGCGTTGCGCGTGACTTCGATGGTGCCAAACACGCCATTGGTGAACTTGATCATGGTGAGCGCATGATCATCGACGTCCACCTTACCCATTTCCTTTGACGCTTCGCCGCGCTGACCAAAGAAGTGCCCTGCAGGCAGCGGTCGCTCGGAAATGAAGGTCTTCACGATCGCGTTGACGGCCTCGACTTCGCCGACCAAGAGGCGGGCCGCGTCAATCACGTGCGTACCGATGTCTCCCAGTGTACCCGAGCCGGCCTTGGCCTTGTTGAAACGCCAAGAAAGCGGGGCCTTGGGATCCGCACCCCAGTCCTGAAGATAGTAGCCGCGGAAAGTCAGGAGTTTGCCAATGCGGCCTTCGTCGATCAATCGTTTGGCCATCTGGAGCGCTGGCGTATGCCGGTAGTTGTAAGAAACCATCGTGACGACGCCGGTTTTTTTGGCCTCGGCAAGCATCTCCTCAGCTTCGGCTACACTCATCGCCATCGGCTTCTCGCACATAACGTGCTTGCCAGCCTTGGCCGCGGCAATCGCTATCGCTGCATGCGTGTCGTTCGGCGTGCAGATGTCCACGATGTCGATATCAGGGCGCGCTATCACCTCGCGCCAGTCGGTGCTGTGCTCGGCGTATCCGTACTGCTTGGCGGCGTTCCGAGCGAGTGTCTCCTCGACGTCGACAACCACGCGGCGTTCGACCTCCACTGGCGCACCAAACAACATAGGCACCACCGCAGTCGCGATGGAATGGGCCTTGCCCATGAACCCTGTACCGATCAAAGCGATGTTTAGCTTTTCCAACGCATTTCCCCTGTCTGTCCGGGTGCAGTCCGCCTGCAGCGACCCATTTTGAACAACGCGCCTCCACAACAGCCTGCGCCGTGAGAGCCGTGTAAACGTGTACATCATATCAAAACGGCAATGTCAACGATTACATTTCCCACTCGGGGACTCTAGCTCCAACTCGCAAATCGCCATCGCCAGCGCCAGCCACAGCGAGGCGACGCATCATCGATAGCTGATCTCGATGCGACTCTTCTTCGCCAGAGACTGCCGTGCGGCATCCAAAATAACCGCCGAGTCATAGGCGTCATCCAGCGTGGACAAAGGTTGCTGGTTCTTTCCCAAACATTCGTTCAGGAAATAACTCTGTACTTGCAGGAAGCTATCCCAATACGTGGCGTCATCCCAAAATGGCAATACAGGTTCACCGAACTTCGTAACATCCCATGGAACGACCCCACTTCCTTCCATGCCGATGATCTTGAAGTAGCAGGACCACGGCTCCCGGCTTCGATCATCCGCAGAGAAGCTACCCCACAGATTTGCAATTTTGCCGTCTGCGTATTCGGCGGTTATCATGAGCTGGTCGTGAGCAGACGGGTCTTCGAAATGAACACTGGTTCCGGTCGCATAAACGTGGGAGGGCCGCCCGAGGAAGTAAAGCATACAATACACATGATGGATCATGAGCTCGCGCATCGTCAGGTCGGGCGCCCCGATCGAGGCATCATGCCGTTTGTTGTAGATCGCCCAGAAATTCACGATCTTGCCGAGCCGGCCATTTTTGATATGGGCATGCAAACGCCGCATGGTTTCCGCATAGATGTAATTGTGCGAAGGCATGCAAACGCGGGAATTGGCCCTGGCAATCTCGGCCAGTTCGCGAATCTGCGCGGGCGTTTCGCAAAGCGGCTTTTCCAGCAGAACATGCTTGCCTGCCTCCAATGCTCGCTTTGCATATTCAAAGTGCGAAGCGGTGCTTGTCGCAACCAGCACCGCATCAACTCCGTTGTCGGCCAACAAGGCGTCGACGCTCGCGTAGGCAAGGCCGCCAAAGCGCCTGCAGAACTCTTCTGCACGGGCAGATGAGCGATTCCATCCACCCACAAATGTTTCAGGGGCTGCCTGCTCCAATGCCTGAACATGCAGCTCGGCGACTCGCCCGAGCCCTACGATCCCCATTTTCATCTGACAGTCCCTTGATTTGAATAATGCTCGTAGTTGAGCAGCCGGCAAAACTAGGCCGGGATCTCGATCGGCCGGCCTTCTGTCCGAGATTGCGTCGCCGCATCGGCGATCAACTGGGCTCTCAGCCCATCATGGGCGCCAGGTATTGGTTTTTGTCCTTTAAGGACTGCATCGACAAAATGCTGCAATTCAGCAAGATACGCAGCACCGAACCGCTCGAGGAAAAAGGCCTCTGCCTTCGCGACAGTGAACCCTCCGCTTGTAGCGCTCTCGACCGAATTTTCTAAGATATTCATGGCACGCAGCATGCCCTTCGAGCCATGAACCTCAAGCCGTTTGTCATATCCGTACGTCGCCCTACGGGAATTGCTGATCTGGCAAATCCGGCCCGAAGCGGTCGTGAGAATGACTGCAGCGGTGTCAACATCCCCAACTGCCTCGATCGCAGGATCGACCAGGGTGGACCCGACGGCAAACACCTTTGTAGGCTCTTCTCCCAGCACAAAACGCGCCATATCAAGGTCATGGATCATCATGTCACGAAAGAGACCTCCAGATCCTTTCAAATAGGAAATCGGAGGAGGAGCCGGATCACGGGAAACGATCGAAACTATTTCGACATCGCCGATTTCGCCCTCGGCGACGCGACGCTGGAGGGCGCCAAAATGGGGATCAAAGCGTTGGTTGAACGCTGTCATGAAGGGAACACCGGCGTCCTCCACCGTCTTGATGCAAATGCGCACCTTTTCGGATGAGAGATCTATGGGCTTCTCGCAAAAGATCGCCTTCCGCTCGGCCGCTGCCAAGTGGATCATGTCGTAATGGGTGTTTGTAGACGTGGCTATTACAATGGCATCGATATCGGCCGCAGAAACGAGGTCCGATACCCCACGAACCTCTGCGCCGAAGCGCTCGGCACATGCCTGAGCTGCTTCGGATGAGGCATCTGCGACCGCAACAAGTTTGGCGTTGACGATGTGCTGGATGGAACTGGCATGGACCTGCCCAATTCTCCCACACCCGAGAATTCCAAATCGAACCATTTAACAAATGCCTCCAATGTCAGCCAAACGCCTTGCGAGCCCTCGCTCTACAAGAAATCCGCAGGTCTGGTGCCCACAGACCATTGCCAATACGGTGTGCCGGCGCGCGCAGTCTCCCTTCGCCCGCGCCCTGTCATCTCGCGATGTTAACGTTTACTATTGGCATGTCAACGTTTGCATTCTCACTCCGGTAGCCTGAAGCTCAACAAAAACACGAAGAAATATTCGTCGTCCTTTGATGTCGGCAAGCGCGCGGGCGTTTCACGCTGCGGTGTGTATCCGGACGCGCCCGCTTCGCGCCGCCGTGCGTCAGGATCGGTGCGGCAACTTTGAGCTGTCCGCTGCAACGACCAATCGCGGCCGCCTATCAGGGGCCCGCTCCGCAACATGCCCATTTGTAACAATGTTAACGTTTACTAGGGTCGTGTCTACGTTTTCATAAGTTTGGCGCCTTGATATGAATCGGATCGTTGACGTCATCGCGCAGGCGTTGAAATATGGGTTGGCCTAGGAGATTCCCGCGGTGGTGCAAATTGATTTCCGAAGGCAGCCGCCTCTCCGATGCTTGATCTCGTGAGGCTGCAGCCGGCAATTGAGAAGTCAAACCAGATCGATACCCGGAGAACGTCCTGTGTCAAAACCACCCACCGTTCACGACGTCGCGCGACTCTCGGGGGTTTCCACGGCAACCGTATCTCGTTACTTTGGAGGTAAGGCCAAGGCCCTGGCGCCTGAAACACTGGCTAACGTACGCAGGGCGGCGGAGACTCTCGGGTATACGCCGTCCGAAATCGGACGTTCGCTCCGGCTGGCTCGAAGTCGTGTTGTGGTAATGTTGGTCCCAGACGCAACGAACACGTTTACGACCGATGTTGCTACGTCAGTCGAGGAGGCACTGAATGGATACGAATTGTCCATGGTGCTTGCCAATTCCGCTGAAGACCCGGATCGGCAGGACCGCCTTCTGATGGATGCGCATGGGCTTCGAGCACGGGCAATCATTTTGCAGGGAGCCATCGATACGCCCCAGCTTCGTATTATGGCTGCGCGGCAGGAGAACATGATATTCGTCAACCGCCGGCCGGCGCCTGGCATTGTTGCACCCTATGTCGGCGTCGACAACTTCGCGGCCGGCCTGGCTGTTGGCCGCTACTTCATCGAGCGAGGGTATGAAAATGTCGTAGCTATTTCGGGCCCCCATCAATCCTCCGGCAGCAGCGAGCGTCTCGAGGGTTTTCTGGCAGGCCTCGGGAAGAAAAAGCCGGTGTTCCAGTTCGAAAGCCAGTTCACGATGGAAGGTGGTTATCAGATTGGTCGGAAGCTGCTCGCTGGCCGTCGACGCTACACTGTCTTTTGCGGCAACGATATGATTGCGTACGGCTTACATCGAGCCGCTACGGAGCGTGGCCTCAATGTGCCTGAAGACCTGCTCATTTTTGGATTTGACGACAACAGGATGAACGACTGGTTGGCTCCATGGCTGTCCACCGTCCAAGTGTCGGCTGCCGATTTTGGACCCGCGATCGCCAAACTGATTGGCTCGCCCTCACAAGAAGACAAGGGGGCGAGTTTTATATTGCCATTTCAATTGAAGCTACGAAAATCCGCATAGTATGCACAGATCCGCTTGCCTCAAGACCCAAGCGTGCCCTTTTGCGAGCAACCGCCAGAGGTCTGTAAAGTCAATGCGTAGCTCTTGACGGAATGAGCCGCAAAGACGGAAGGGGTGCTGCGTGCGGTCCCTATGGAGCCACACGCACCACTCACTAGCCATCTCTCAGGCGAGTTTCGAGCGGCAGTTTTGTGCTGTTAGAATAGGCAATGACCGACTGCCGCACTCCTCCACCTAGTTCTTGCCCAGATACTTCTCAACGTTGGTGGGAACCACCAACTCAAAAGGGATCCATACGGGGGACGAGACTTTCTCACCTTTGGCAAGCTTCATGGCCGCATCCACCGAGCCGGCCCCTTGCCCAATGGCATCCTGGAAAACGCTGACGTCTAGATCGCCACTCTGCATGTAGTGCATGGCTTCCTGCGTAGCGTCGATCCCGCCCACAACTACGTCCTTCATGTCCCATCCGGCGGCCTTCATCGAATTGATAGCGCCCAAAGCCATTTCGTCGTTGTTGGCGATAACCGCCGCTGGTTTGTATCCAGCCGTAATCCAATTGCTCATCAGGTCCTGGGCCTTGACCGGATCCCAATTCGCAGTCTGCTCATCGATAACCTTCATGAAATTGCAATCAGGCGTCGCAATAACATCGTGAATGGCTTTGCTGCGCATCACTGCGCTGTGCTGAGCCAAAATTCCCTGGATAATAAGAATTCCTGCGTCTTTAGTCTTTCCCTCATCTTTCAGGATGCGACAAATTTCCTTGGTTTCGATCGTTCCTGCCTCGATTTCGGCCGACCCAATAAATGCCGCCTTCGGGCCAAGGGCTTCAATATCGTCAGGGGTATTGTTCACGTAGATCAATGGGATTCCGGCTTCGGCTGCCATTTTTGTGATCGCCGGTGAAGAAGAGCTCTCGACGACATTGACAATGATCGCATCAACTTTTGAGGCAATGAAATTCTGAACCTGGGACAGCTGCTTGTTAACGTCAGCTTCTGCGAATTCGATCTGGAGTGCCTGATTGGTCTTGGCTGCTTCGCTTTTCATTCCCTCGACCATAACGGCCAGAAAAGAGTCAGTGTGAGAAATAGTCACGCCTATATCGCCAGCCAGTGCAGGCGACGCCGCTAACACCATCGCAGCACCAATGATCATTTGCTTCATTAGTTTCTCCCCTTCTTCACGGGTGTCCGGTGGCACCCGAGGTTTAGATCCGGACAGTCCTCTTGGTGGAGGACATCTGCATTCGGATAACCAAAAGCCCCTGTCTCGCCGGCCGGTTTTAGCGGGTCTCGAGAGGATGTTAACGTATACAACACAAGTTTGTGATCGATGTCAACGATTACATCATTGAGGAGGACGACCTGACCGACGCTGCACGGAGAGTCATGAGTTCGAACGCAATGGCCGGATTCGGCAGCCGGCGGTAAGTGCTATGAGAAGGCGCTCAGGCAAGTGTCCGCCCTTCATTCGGTCAATGGCCGGTGATCTCCTCGGCAACAGGTTTTCTGGCGGGGCTCGTCCCGGCCCAGAGAATGAACCGCTGGCAATGGTATTCCAATTCCTGTGCGCTGTTGCGGGCCATGACCGTGCACCGCTGAGCAGGATTCTGTGCTAAAGCGCGCAGAGGATCGAAACCCGTCCCGAGCCACATTAGGCGTCGAAACCGTTCCTCCAACAAAGTATTCGTTTGGTCGAGCGGATCAGTTATTGCTGGCAGGAACATTTCCGAGATGTGCTCTCCAAGGGATCGGTAAGCCTCGAATTGGTCCACGGTCGAATGATGGGGAAACGCCGGGTCATCGAGCTTAGAGCGCTTGAGATATTCGCCCTCGTTTCCGGTCAACGAAAGCTCATGTACCACAGGTGGCCGACCTCACGTGGTGAATCGTCTGGGCCGTGCGGGTAGAGAATTCGGCCGAGCTAGAAATGCGACCAGCTGTAGCCAACTTCTCCAACCAGATCCGCAGGCTCATGAAGGCCCTTAGTATGCGGTTTCCTTCTGCTGCGAGGCCCCTCTGGCGAAGTGTGTTCTAAACTTGGCGACGCTCGCACCAGCCGAAGTGGACAGCAGTCTCACATCACTGGCCACCGTCGTCATATCAAATCCCCATTCGATAGCGCGCTGAGCGTACTCTACTGCGCCGCAGTGGAGGCCAGCCCGAATGCCGCTTCTTTTACAAACCAACGCTATTTCCTGGAGGATACTGATCATCTCGGGTTCCTCCCTATCGAATCCCGGTGGGAGGCGGCCTTTCGTGAGGCTTAATGTGAGGTCCGCCGGTCCGACATAGATGCCATCGAGGCCGGGCGTGGCGGCAATTTCCTTGAGTTCAGCCATTCCCTGTGCTGTCTCAATCATCGCGAAAGCAAGGATTTCTTCGTTCGCCTCGCTGGCGTAGTTGCTCCCGGCCGAGAACGAGACGCGTGTTGGCCCGTAGCTCCTCTGACCAAGGGGCGGGTAACGCATGTAGCTGACAAATTCCGCTGCCTGAGCAGCGGTACTAATCATTGGGCAGATGATGCCATAGGCACCGGCGTCCAAAGCCTTCATGATGATTCCGGGTTCCATCCAGGGGACACGAACCATTGGAAAGGTGCCCGAGGCGAGCATTGCCTGAAGCATGGGAAGCATGTGAGAATAATCGAGCGCGCCATGCTGCGCGTCGATTGTTATAGAGTCATACTCTTGGTTCGCCATGATCTCGGCAACAAACGAGTTGCCGATCGAGCACCAGCCGTTGATGGTAGGCTTGCCTTCGGACCAGAGTTTCTTCAGTCGGTTCCGGATCATGGGATTAAACCTTGGATTAGCGAAAAAGTTCACAAAGGGCACTTTTGGCGGGCAATGTGCGCCGCCCGTGCGACGTGTCGACTTTTGGGCCGCCACCTCTCATCACGGACGAGGGAGGAGACCGCCTTTATCTGGCAAGCGACACCGACTTCATTCGACCTCGGCTTGCAGCACGATGATGCAGGGCGATTTGAACACGATCTCCGGTACGGGATACAGCATGCGGGTATGAAGACCCCGGTCGCCGAAAATGCCCTTCACCACTGCGGAAGCGCCATCCAGGGCCTTCGCCGTTTCGTTGATAAAGCCGGGTGCATAGCTGATTGTGCCTTCCAGACGCACAATGCAGCGCACGCGCTCCAGATCGCCGACCGCATCCTTGATCTGCGCAATGGAGTTCAGCGTAGCTTGCCTGCACGCTTCCGCCGCCTGCTCCACAGTAATTCCCGCGCCGATCGCACCTTCGTGGATCAGGGTCTTAGCGTCCTTCCATGGCAATTGCCCGGAAACGAGGATTGTGTTCCCGGTCCGTACCCAAGGGACATAGCCTGAAGTCACGGCTTTGGGCGGCTTCGGCAGTTCGAGTCCGAGTTCGGTGATGCGTTGCTCTGGGGTTGTCATTAGTACCGCTCCTTGGGTGAGATTATGCTCGGCGCCGGCGCTGGTCGACGACTACCGCGCCCACGATGATGGCGCCCTTGATGATGTCCTGGTAATAGGTGCCTACACCAAGAAACGTGAAACCTGAGGTCACGACACCCAGGATAAGCGTGCCGATGACGGTACCAACGATGCTGCCGGTTCCTCCGGCCAAGGACGCCCCGCCAATGACGGCGCCAGCGATAGCGTCCAATTCATAGCCGGAGCCCATGCCAGGTTGACCAGATGCAGCGCGGGCCGCTGTCACAACGCCCGCCAGGCCGGAAAGGACGCCGGCTACGGCATAGACTTTGATCAGGTGGCTGCTGATGTTGATACCCGAAACGCGAGCGGCCATCGCGTTAGCGCCAATGGCATATGTGAACTTGCCGTAGCGCGTATAAACAAGTGCAATATGGCAAATCACGGCCAGAGTTAAAAAGATGATGACCGGCATCGGTAGAGGGAAGCCGACGATATTGAAGCTTCTCGCCAGCCAGGTGAATTGAGGGGTCAGCATAGCAACGGGCACACCGTCCGTGTACCACTGGGTTACCCCCCGGACCGACACCATCATTCCCAGCGTGACGATGAAGGCGGGGATCTTCTCCTTGGCTATGATAATCCCGTTAATCGCTCCGGCCATCAGACCGACTGCCAGACCGACCAGAATCGGTATGAATGCCGGTAGGTCTGTCAGCGCAGGATAGACCGCCGCATCGTTGAATGACGCTTGTGCCAAGGAGGCTGCCACCATAGCGACCAGGCCCACGATCGAGCCTGAAGACAGGTCGATTCCGCCGGCGATGATGACTTGTGTCACGCCGATGGCAATGATGCCAACGACGGAGACCTGCAGGACAATGATGGAAAGTCTTGGCTTGTTGGCCAGAAAGGACTGGCCCATGTAAATCCAGCCCAGAACTTCAAACACCAGCGCGATGCCCAGCAGGACAGCCAGCATCGAGAATTCAACTGACAGCTCGCGCTTTTTCATGCCGATGCCAGCTCCATGATTTTATGCTGATCAGCTTCCTGCCGACCGAGAGTACCTGTCACGCGACCCTCGTGGACGACCATTATCCTGTCGCTCATTCCAAGGACCTCCGGGAGTTCGGAGGAAATCATAACGACGGCCGTGCCTGAACCAGCGAGCTTGGAGATGAGGCGGTGGATCTCGGCCTTCGCACCGACATCGATGCCGCGAGTGGGCTCGTCAAGAATAAGGATTCGAGGTTTCGTTAGCAGCCAGCGACCGAGAAGAACCTTCTGCTGGTTCCCCCCTGATAGGTAGACGATGGGCTGACGCATGCCTGGGGTCTTGACGCGAAGCGTTTGGACCATTGAGGCCGCGGCTTGCGACAGCTTCCGCTGTTGCACGAAACCGTACTTCACATAGGCGCCCTGGAGGGCGGCCATTTGGGTATTCTCCTGAATTCCCAAAACAAGAAAACATCCTGACGCCTTACGGTCCTCGGTCAAAAGGGCCATTCCATTCTTCATGGCCTCCTGGGGAGAACTGATCCTGACCGACTTCCCGGCTATTTCGATCGATCCCGAGGTGGCCGGCGAGATACCGAAAATCGTTTCAGCGATGTTCGACCGACCAGACCCCACCAAACCGGCGATGCCGAGGATTTCTCCGGCTCGGAGTTCGAACGAGATGTTTTTGAGGACGCCCGCGAGGCAGAGATCTTTCACGCGTAGAACGACATTGCCGATCGGTGCGGCCTCCTTGGGGAACATCTGCGTGAGTTCACGCCCGATCATCATGCGGATCACGTCATCCCCTGTGACGGCGGTGGAAGGCTTGGTGTCGATGTATTTGCCGTCGCGGAAGATGGACACTTCGTCTGCGATTTCGAAGAGTTCTTCCATTTTATGCGTGATGTAGACGATGCCTTTGCCCGTCGCCCTCAGCATACGGATGATCCGGAAGAGCTGAGCCACCTCACGTTCGGCTAAAGCGGAGGTTGGCTCGTCCATGATGAGGACATCGGAGTCGTATGAGACCGCTTTGGCGATCTCGACCATCTGCCGGCTTGCTATCGACAGCTTGCCGACCCGGACATCCGGGTCGATGTCGACTTCAAGCTGCCTGAACGCCCGAGCTGTCCTACGACGCATTTCGCCATGATCGATTAAGCCCAGCCGGTTCTTTGGCTCGCGGCGTATCCATATGTTTTCAGCAACCGTCATCGACTCCATCAAGTTCAGCTCTTGATGGATCATCGCGATGCCGCTCTCGAGCGCCTGGAGCGGTGTGGAGAGGCGAATGTCCCGACCCTTTAGACGAAGGGCGCCGGCGTCGGGCTGGATGATGCCAGCAGCGATTTTCATCATCGTGGATTTGCCGGCGCCGTTCTCGCCCATCAGGGCGTGTACTGTTCCGGGCCTTATCCGAAGCGAGACCCCGTCAAGCGCCAGCACGCCGGGAAATGATTTGCTAACATTGTCGATTTCCAGAATGTAATCCGACTGGCAGTGATCAGATGCCAAGGTCGCCATGCGGTATCTCCTCCCCGGCTCCGGCCTTGAGAGCATCGCCATCAAGAGCGTGCCTACCAAATCGCGCTCCGGGGTTGGCAGGTGCTATTTCTGAACGAAGGCACCCATGTTCGTCGGGGTAACCAGCTGAAACGGAATCCAGACCTTCGCGTCGACTTTTTCGCCCGTGGCGAGCTTCATCGCGGTGTCGACTGCAGCGCGACCTTGTCCTGCCGCATCCTGGTAGATCGTCACGTCCAGGTCGCCCTGCTTCATGTAGGAGAGCGCCTCGGCGGTTGCGTCGATGCCAGCAACGACCACATCCTTGGGATCCCATCCAGCCGCGGCCATCGCGCGAATGGCGCCAACGGCCTGGTCGTCATTGTTTGCAATCACCGCATCAGGCTTTACCCCCGCTGCAATCCAGTTTGTCATGAGATCCTGCGCCTTGACGGGATCCCAGCCGGGAGCCTGCTGCTGGATGACCTTCATGAAGTTGCATCCGTCCGTTGCAATGACATCGTGAATATCCTTTGTGCGCTGGATGGCTGCCTGGTTTCTGAGATCGCCCTGAATGATTGCTACCGTCGACTTGCCGCTTTCCTTGAGGAGGCGACAGACCTCCTTCGTCTCAAGCGTTCCGGATTCAGTCTCGTTGGAGCCAACAAATGCGCCCTTTGGCCCTAACTGGTCGATGTCGATGGGCTGGCTGTTGACGTAAACGATCGGAATCCCCGCATCCTGGGCAATCTTGGTCATCGACGCTGTTGTCGACGTGTCGATCGCGTAGACGATGATGGCGTCAACCTTTGCGGCGACGAAATTCTGGATCTGCGAGATCTGAGTGTTGACGTCGGAATTGGCAATCTCGACCGTCAGGGGTTGGTTTTTGGTTTTCGCCTCTTCTTCCATCGCCTTACGCATCTTTGTCAGGTACGTGTTCGTGAAGGCGATTGATACGCCGATGGTCCCCGCGTTTGCCGCCGAGGCAGCCAGCACGGAAAGCGCCACGCCAAGCAATAGTCTCTTCATTTCAAACCTCCCTTGTTGCTTGGGCACCACGCCGTTGGAATTGACCTCTGGCGTTTCAGAGGCGTCCCCTGAACTCCAAGCCCATTTCCGGTCTTTTGAAGCGCGTCTGCGGCATACCGGCTCTCATTTGCCGATTGCCCATTGCCCACTGTCGACAATGGTTACGAACGACGCCCTATTGTGTCAAGGCGAAAATTGCTTCTGCATGCGCCTCATAGCGTGGATCATTTCTTTGATCATCACACTTGACATGTTGTACATCACCGCTCTATGTCGGTTGTCGACAGTCGCCATACGGCAAAAAGTCTTTTGCGGCTTTTTTCAATGCTTCGGAGGAAGGCCATGTCCATTCACAGCTCAGCGGCGGCCAAAGACACGCTGCCGTTCAACACGGCGCGGCTCGACGCTCTAATGGACAATGCCGGCCTTGACGTACTCCTCGTCTGCTCCAAGCATAACGTGCAGTACTTACTAGGTGGATACAGATTCTTCTTCTTCGAATATATGGATGCAATAGGTATTAGCCGCTATTTGTCATTTTTCATTTATGAGAAGGGCCGTCCGGAACACGCCGGCTACATCGGAAATCCGATGGAGCGCGACGAGAAGGAGCGTTTCTCCCATTTGGTACATGAGAGCGACCTTGCTTCCTGGAAGAGCGTGGACGCAATGAACCGGGCCCTCGCCTTCATACGGAGAAACGGGGTTGCTGCCGGGCGCATCGGCGTGGAAACTGCTTTTCTGCCGGCAGACGCTTATAATGCGCTCCGTTCCGGACTCCCGAACAGCGAGGTCGTGGATGCGACGATTGTTCTGGAACGACTTCGGGCGATCAAGACCCCGGAAGAGCTTGACATGCTCCGCAACGCCTCGGAAAAAGTCGTGGATTCGATGGCAGCTGTCATCAAAAGCCATGGCGAAGGAGCCACCAAGAATGATTTGGTGCATGCTCTCCATCGCGAGGAAGTAGCGCGCGGACTGACGTGGCAGTTTTGCCTTATATCAATGGGACAAAGCTTCAACCGCGCGCCGTCGGAACAAATATGGCAGCCCGGCGATGTGTTGTGCCTCGATTCGGGAGGCAACTATAATGGCTGGGTTGGCGACATGGCGCGGATGGCCATCCTTGGCAAGCCGGATCCCGAGTTGCAGGATTTGCTGGGCGTGATCGATGAAATTCAGCAGGCCTGTCGGCGTTTGATACGAGCCGGTACGCTCGGACGGGACCTTTTCCCCGAAGCGCAGGCATTGGTCGATGTTTCGCCTCACAAGGGCTATTTGGGATTTGTCATACATGGCATGGGCCTCATTACACACGAGGCGCCTCGGCTGACCCCGAACGGATCCGTGCCTTATGAGGCCTCGGATGCGACTTTGCCTCTGGAGGAAGGAATGGTGCTGTCGGTCGAGACGACGATGCTCCACCCGCGGCGGGGCTTTATCAAATTAGAAGACACGATTGCGGTGAAGTCGGACGGTTACGAACCGTTTGGCGATGGGTATCGTGGATGGAACCAAGCCGGCGGCTGATATACGATCCTTCGTGTGAAGGGGAGACAGGTAAGATGACTGCAAACTTGGATGAAGAGTGGGGGCAGATCGAGAGAGGACAGTCCCTCTCGGAGAAGACCTACTCTCGGGTGAAAAACCTAATCTTGGCCTGCGACCTCAAGCCCAGGCAGGATATCAACGAATTCGAATTGGCTCGGCGGCTGGGGATAAGCCGGTCGCCATTGCGTGAAGCGCTTAGCAAATTAGCTGAAGAAAGTCTCGTAGAGCCTTTGGGACGCGGTATGCGCGTTACCCCCGTGACGCGCCTCAATGTGCTCGAGCTCTATCAGTTTCGTATGGTGCTTGAATCCTTTGCAGCGCGCAATGCGGTCGGCCGCATCACCTGGCAGGAAATCGAAGCCGCCCAGTCCGATCTGGAGTCAACTTTGCCGTCCCTGGAAGCAGGTGACCCTTGGCCGTTTAGCAACCTCGATTTCCAGTTTCACGATCTTTATGTCCGCAATTGCGGCAATAGTCTGATTGTTGACCGGCTGGCTCGTCTCCGAGATCAGCTGCGTCGGATATGGAAGCATGTCGGTATCTCTGCGGATGACACACTGTTGAGCTATCGCGAGCATGTGGAAATCCTCGAGGCCATCCGGCGGGGCGATCGTGATCAGCTACAGAGTGCGGTCGAGCGACACATCACGAATGTGGGCAATCGGGTTGCCAGCACGGTCAGGGAAACCGAGAGCGCTTAGGCGCCCGAGGACTTCCAGATAGGTCCGTACACTTACAAATACCCGCCGAACTGAAGTGGAAGGCCCCGGGCGACACGTCCATGGGGCATGACGTTAGAATATCGACGCAATTTACTCCGGCAAACGGAGGGCGTCCTTATTGAAAGGGTGAAAAAATGGAAACTTTGAATGCGGCTGTCATAGGGACCGGCTTCATGGGAAAGGCACACTCCGTTGCGATGGCGGTAGTCCCGATCATCTTTGAACCTTCAGTTGGAATTGATCGGACTGTTATCGTCGACATCGATGAGGCCGCCGTCAAAAAAGCGCAGGTCCAGTATGGCTTTCGCGAGTACGCGACCGATTGGCACCAAGTCGTCAATCGTCCGGACATCGACGTTATCGTCATCTGCACGCCCAATGATTCCCACGCCGAGATCGCCATCGCTGCCGCGAAAGCAGGCAAGCATATAATGTGCGAAAAGCCGATGGCATTGACCTCGCAGGACGGCGAGAAAATGCTGGCGGCGGCCAACGAGGCGGGCGTCGTTCATCAGCTCGCGTTCAATTTCCGCCACAGCCCGGCGCTGCAGATGGCACGGCGCCTTGTCGAGCAGGGCCGCATCGGCAAGATTCTGGCGTTCCGTGGCTATTATCTTCAGGATTGGAGCGCGGATCCAAGCACGCCGCTGTCCTGGCGCTTCAGCAAAGCCAAAGCCGGTTCTGGTGCGTTGGGAGACATCGGCAGCCACATCATCGACGCGGCTCGACTACTTGTGGGAGAGTTTGAGGCTGTCACCTCGGTCATGAAGACGTTTATTCCGGAGCGCCCGCTGCCGGAGGGCCGGTTCTTTGGGCACAAGGGCGCTGCGTCAGCCGAAATGGGTGTGGTCGATGTCGATGACACGGCCATCACTATGGTCAAATTCGCCAACGGCGTGCACGGAACCATCGAGGTTACCCGCAATGCCTATGGTCACCACAATCAGATGGGCTTCGAGATCAATGGAACGCGGGGAACTATAGCCTTCGACTATCAGCGCTTGAACGAGCTGCGCGTTGCTTTTGCCGACGATCCAGCAGATGCGTTCGGCTTTCGGACAATCTATTCCGGCCCCAACCAACCCTATGGCGACAAGCTGTGGCCGGTTGCCGGAATGGGGCAGGGTTATATCGATGTGAAGTCAATCGAATGGTACAACTTCCTGCAGGCGATCGCCGAAAACAGGTCCGCGTCGCCGAATTTTGAGGATGGCGTTAAGATTGAGCGCATCATCGATGCCATCCAGGCGTCCGCGAAGAGCACCGTCTGGGAACGCGTTGGTTGATAGGGCAGTGCTATGAAACTCAAAGACACATCCCGTGATTTCGGCCGGATGACGGAGGCACTCATGGCTATGGTTTTGAGGGTGGCATTCTACGACCGTCTCTATCGCGGCATCATAAATCGCGAAATCATCAAAAGACCACCTGGCCGGCGTAGTGACAGTGCTAGCAAAAGCCGAGAACGAAGCTCTTGAAGGACCCCTGTTTCCGCGGTGAGAACCGAGCCCGGATGCGTGCAAAACGACCCTCCCATTCCAGGACCGACTAGGAGGATCCCTCCAAAGGCTGGCGGGCACCTTGATTGAATTGGCTTTTGATGTCGCGGAGCTAAGGTAAATGCGATGACGAAACGGTGGCAGATTCGGCCCCCCAACTCGAACTGGGGCGAGTTCGGTGACGATGATCAGATCGGCCGTCTCAACTTGATTACACAAGAGTGCCGAAAAATGGCCCTCAAGGAGGCTGTTGAAGGCCTGGTGTTCTGTCTAAGCATTCCGCTTGATCTTCCTGGCGGCAACAAACTCGTCGAAAGTCGCCATCCGCCTCTGCGTACGGCCGCAAGAAAACGCGGTGGGCCAGTGGTGAATTACCCGTATTGCTGCGAGAACCCTTCTTGGAACGATGTTGTCTGCGACGATGCAGTGACGATTTACATGCAATATTCGACGCAGTGGGACGCGTTGAGCCATATTGGCTACGAATTCGATGCCGACAATGATGGGATCGCCGAGGTCGTGTATTATAACGGCTACCGCGGCGGCCGTGACATCGCGGGGCCAGACGCCGAAGGCGGCGCCGGCGCACGCAAGCTTGGCATTGAAAATATGGCCGAAACTTGCGTCCAGGGTCGCGGCGTGATGGTGGACCTGTTTTCACGTTTCGGCATGGAACGCAAATTCGTCGGTTACGACGACTTGATGCGGACAATGGATGAAGACAAGGTCGAGATCGAGACCGGTGATATGCTCTGTTTGCACACGGGCTGGGTGAAAGCGGTCGTCGACCGCAAAGACAATCTCGACCGTCAGCTTCTACATGGTAGCTACAGTGTGCTCGATGGTGCTGACGAGCAGCTTCTCAAGTGGATCGACACCAGCGGGTTGTCCGTAATCATTGCGGACAACTTTGCGGTAGAGGGCGTTCAGACCAGTGGCCCAGACGGCGATCAAAGCTTTCCGTCATTGCCGCTCCATCGCCGCTGCATCACGGAACTCGGTATCCATTTGGGAGAGCTTTGGAGCCTGACCCCGTTGAACAACTGGCTAAAACAAAACCGTCGCCATCGGTTTTTGCTTACCGCCCCTCCTCTAAGGATGCCCGGATCGTTCGGATCCCCTGTAACGCCGGTCGCCACGGTATAAGCGCGCCGGCTCGCATTAACGGCCAGCGGAAGGACAGGCTCCTAAGTGGCTCGCGTTTTATCTGAATCAGGATTCCCAAGAATGAGCAAATCAGTTTCGATGTTCTGACCGTTGGAGGTCGGGACTGATGGCGAAGCCTTATTCGATGGATCTGTCGGTGCGGCACTGGCCCGGCTTGAAGAGGGCGAGACGAGCCGCGAGGTGGCTGCGGCTCTGAAGGTGGCAGTGTCGAGCGTGATCAAGTGGGCCGCGCGCAAGCGTCGCCTTGGAAGTGCGGCACCTGGCAAGATGGGCGGTCACCGGCCCTATCTGAACGACAGGGAGCATCGTGCTATCGTCTTGGACGAGGTCGAGCCCAACGTGACACTTCATCAATTGACGGCGGCACTGGCTGAACGTGGTCTTACCATCCACCCTGCGAGGGTCGGTCGCTTTCTGCATTGCGAGGGCAAGAGTTTTAAATGGAACCATTCTGCCGGCCGAGCAACTGAAGCCAAAGCTGATGCGCCGGCGAGCGCAATGGATGCGCTACCAGACTCGCATTGACCCTACGCACCTAGTCTTCCTGGATGAAACAGGGGACCAAGATGGCGCTATTGCGCGGCTCGGCGTGCGCGGCAGGCGGCTGATGGCCCACACGCCATATTGTCATTGGAAGACGATGACCTTCGTCGCAGCGCTACGGCATGATCGGGTCAAAAGCGCCTTGGATCGTCGACGGACCCATCAATGCGCGAGGCTTAAGCGCCTATGTCGAAACCGAACTCATCGAAAGACTGAAGCCGGGGGACGTCCGTCGCGGACGGCTTGGCTCTTGTGAGAACCGAGATTGTCGAGAATGACGTCGTCAGGGCTGCTGGATCGCGTCTCTTTTCCTGCCGCCCTACAGTCCAGATCTCAATCCAATCGAGAAGCTGTTTGCCAAGCTCAAGCCCTCCATGCGACGTCACACCAAACGAATGCAACAGCTACATCGAAAGCGCTGGCTACAAGTCAACCTAGATGCCAACCGCCGCTCTAAAAGTTACGAACCGCAGTTTTTCGCGTGGGAGCACCGCGAATGGTGCTCCCACTCTTGAACATTTACTGCTTGCAAGGCCCGACCTGCGGCATGCCTTTACACACGGCTTCCTTGGTTACGGCACCGTCGTCGATGACCAGGTTCATGTTGTCGAGCGTGATAACATTGGGGGTGACCTGCGCCCATGGCACGTCAACCATCTCATTGTTCATCGTTGCCCCCTCGAAAAGATCGGCCGAAGGGGGCTCTCCCTTCAGGAGCGCCGCGACGATATCGGCAGTCTTGTTCGATTCGTCCTTAAGCGATCGCCATACCGTCATTGACTGCTTACCCTGAAGGATCAGCTGCAAGCTATTGAGCGTTCCGTCCAGGCCGGTCACCGGGACTTTTCCTGCGAGTTGCTGCCCGTCAAGCGCAGCTATGATGCCTCCCGCCATGCCGTCATTGGGCGATAGCACGGCGTCGACCCCATTGTTCGCCGCAGTCAGAATCTGTTCCATTTGAGCCTGAGCCTTCGACGGATCCCAAAGTGGCACCCAGGGGTCTGCAACCAGCACGCGACTTTTTTTGTCGAAGAGAGGTTGCAACACGCCCATGTAACCTTTTCTGAAGAGAAACGCGTTGTCGTCCAGTTTCGAACCGTTGACGATCGCGATCCGTCCACCTTCCTTGGTATTGTCAGCAATGAACTGCCCTTGGAGTTGGCCGATCTTCACGCCATCCACTGAAACGTAGTACGCGACCGGCGCGTTGTGAATGAGGCGGTCGTATGCGATGACCGGGACGCCCTGTCTTTTGGCGTCGTTCACGATGACGGCAGCGCCCTTCTGGTCGATTGCAGTAACCACCAAAACCTTTGCGCCGCTGGCGAGCGCTGCCTCAGCCTGTGCTTGCTGCTTCGATGGATCGTTGAGCGCATTTTCGACCTTCACCTTGGCGCTCGGATAAGCGCGCTTCATCGCCTCGGTGAACAGCGGCTTGTCTTGGCCTTCCCAGCGAGCCGTCACATTCTCGGGCAAAAGCATCACCACGAGCGGTGCGTCTTCAGATCGTGCAGGAACCGTTCCCACGGCGCCGGCGATGGCAAGAGCGGCCAAGCCCACATGGGCCCAGCGATTGATCAGTTTCATGTAAAACCTCCCAGACTGGCGATATTCGCCGTTGAACACCCCGACAAAGCTTGCCGGTGGCTTGCATAGCGCAGGCACATACAGTCGAGCAGTATCCTCTACTGCAGCGGCTCTTATGTCGTCAGGCCTATTAGCACCATCTATTCTAGTCTATATGCACGCTACACAACTATGATATACGTAATATTCGCGCTTTGTCAATAATATACTTATGAACACGCGTAAACTGTGATGGTCACGATCAAAACGAGCAGCATTATTGCACTATAGCATAATCTATAGCGCCTCGTTTATCGTAGTATACCTATCAATATATTCTCGGAAAACCTGTGGCACTGGTATATTCTTCTAGAGCATTTCTTTCCGCAGACGTTTCGCTCAATCCATCCGCGCCTGCCACGTCGCCTCAGCCAACATGACCCTTGACAAGGCGCCGGAGAGAAAGCCGACGACGAGAGCTTGAGTCCAACGTGACGGCGAGCAGCAGGATGGCACCCTCGACCATGTATTTGACGTCCGCGGGCTCACCGATCAGGTCAAGTCCGTTCGACACGCTGCCTATGACCAGCGCGCCGAGCAAAGCGGCCCAAACCCTGCCTCGCCCTCCGAATAGACTTGTCCCGCCGATAACCGCCGCCGCGATCGCTTCGAGCAGCAAAGTACCGCCGCCGGTTTGCGTGCTCGCCGCCTGAAGGCGCGCCGTCGATATCAAGCCTCCAGCCGCAGCAAGGAAGCCGGCGATCGCGAAGACACTTATTCGGATGCGTGCAACAGAGATGCCAGCCCGGCGTGCAGCCTCGGCGTGGCCGCCCACGGCATAGATGTGACGTCCAAAGGTGGTGCGGCGTGATATCCAGTCGAACACGGCAACGAGGACGAAAAGGAGCACACCCGCTGTCGGAACTCCGTAGGCGGCGTTAAGCATGGCCACAGCACCGAACAGGGCCACTGCGGTCGCGATTGCCTGCACAAGAAGGACTGAGGCCGACTTAGAAGTCATGCCTGCCCGTTGACGAAGCCCATTCTCCCTGAGCCGGGTGCCGCCGAACCAGAGGACTGCGAGCACCGCGAACACCCAGCCCCAGAGAGGCGGCAGGAATGTGGACGCGATGGCTGTGATGTGAGGATCGAACACGTTCAACGTGCCGGCATCACCAAGAACATGAAGCTGAACCCCGAGCCATATAAGAAGACCCGCTAACGTGACCACGAATGAGGGAACACCCAGAAGGGCATACCACGCACCTTGGATGATGCCGGTCAAGGTTCCGACGGCCAACATGACGATGATAGCCGCCCACCAGGGCCAGTCCTGATTGACCATCAGTACGCCGAGGACGGCTGCTGACGCACCCGCAACTGAACCGACCGACAGGTCGATTTCGCCCAGTAGCAGGACAAAGACCACCCCGATCGCGATCGTCCCCGACACTGAGATCTGGAGGACAAGGTTCGACATATTGCGGGGCGTCAGGAAATGCGCGTCCTGGAATTGAAAAAACAGCCAGATCAGCACAAGCCCAACCATGACGGGCGCAGCGCCAAGCTCGCCCCCGCGCAGGCTCTGTCGCAGGTCTGCCAAGAGGCCGTAACGGCCGGCTTTTAGGTTGTTCGGCACGGTGTCAACGATCGTTTGGTCTTTCACCCGACTTCCTCCTCCTGAAGCGTTCCGTCAGTTTGCCACCGAAGCGCCGGTAATAGCTGCAACCACCTCTTCAGGCGTGCTGGTTTCCGGCCGGAAGGTGGTGAGGCGTTTTCCAAGCCGCAATACAATGATCCTGTCAGACACTTCGAACACATCGCGCAGGTTGTGAGAGATCAGAACCACCCCCAGCCCCTGATCTCGCAGACGCTTGATGAGTTCGAGCACCTGATGGGTCTGTGCCACGCCCAAGGCCGCTGTCGGCTCGTCAAGCAGCACGACTTTTGAGTTCCACATTACGGCGCGCGAGATTGCGACGGACTGGCGTTGACCACCTGAAAGCGTAGCCACTGGGGCGCGGACGCTCCGAATTGTTGTCACGTTGAGACGCTTCAGCACTGAGAGCGCGCGTCGTTCCATTTCAAGTTCCGATAGTCGCCGAAGCGCGCGGGGTGGCGAAACGGATTCACGACCCAGAAACATGTTCGCCACGACGTCCAGGTTGTCGCATAGGGCGAGATCCTGATAGACGGTCTCAATACCAAGGTGCGTTGCGTGCCAAGGAGAGCGGAACTGGACTTCAGCGCCGTCAAAGTGAATGGTCCCGGTGTCAGGGGCGTGGGTGCCGGCAATGATCTTGACAAGGGTGGACTTGCCCGCCCCGTTGTCGCCGACAAGCGATACGACCTCGGATGGATAGACCTCAAAGTCCACCCCCGAGAGTGCGTCGACCGCGCCGAAACGTTTCCCGATCCCCCTCATTTCGAGGACAGGATTAACGCTCGCTGCCCTGTGAGCCACATCCGCTGGAGACGGGCCTGGGGCGGATGATCTGCCGGCGGCCGCGCTCATTGTGCGCCTCGGCAGCATGCTGCAACGGCTACCAGAACCAATTCGTGATAAAGATCGCGGTCCATCGTATCCTCCCAGTGGTGAAGTAAGGCGGCAACTGGCCGCCCCCCCGGGCCAGCGCCTTTCAATCGCGGCGTCAGGCCGCCTAGTCCTCGACGCTCAGCGGCGTGTCGGTCGATCCGTAAACGATCTGATCGAAGTCGATATTGGCGCCGGTCATCAAACCCGACTCGTCAGAGGCCAGGTATAGACACGCTCTCGCGATCTCGTCGGGCATTATGAGGCGGCCGAAGGGCTTGGCTTTTATGACCTGATCATACCAGTCCTTGGGAAGGCCATGATGTTCACGCTGAATGCGATCTTCACCGGGCGTGAGCGTCCAACCGACATTGATGCCGTTAACGCGTATACGATGGCTGAGCAGTGCGTTGGCGAGATTCAGCGTCAGGGTCAACAAGGCGCCTTTGGACGAAGAATATGCCGAGAGATAAGGTTGGCCGCCATGCACACAGATGGACTGGATATTGACGATCGACCCGTGGATGCGCTCCCGCCTCATGACCTTGACAGCCTCTTGGATCAAAAAGAACGGTGCACGCACATTCACGGCGAATATCTCGTCGAAACGCTCTTCAGTCGTGTCCAGAATGGTCCCGCGATTGGTTGAGCCGGCTGCGTTGATGAGGACGTCTACCCGTTTGAATCTCTCGTCGGCCGCCTTGATGACTTTGCGAGCGTCACTGACCTTTTGAAGGTCGGCGGTCACGAAGTGGGTAGGGCAACCGAGAGCATTAATCGCGTCGGCCACCTGCCGACCCTTTTGCTCATCCCTGCCGCAAATGACGACGCCCGCGGCTCCAGAAGAAGCGAACCTGCGCGCGATCGCCTCGCCCAGTCCCTGCGAGCCCCCCGTAACAACTGCAACTTTTCCCTCAAGCGTTCCTAAAGCCACGTCCTGGTCCTCCCTATGTTTGACCGCGCTAAGTATCCAAGAAGGTATTGGGGGGCGGTCTACATACCCTTCCCGATGGAGTAGCCCTGATCGACGACCATCAAGTGGGCATTCATCCCAGACGAAGCGTCGGACAAGAGGAAAGCAATCGAGTGGGCAACCTCGTCGGGACGTATGAAACGGCCAGACGGAATGTCTGCCAACCACAGGTCCCGAACCTCCGGCTTTTCACGACCGACCTGCGCCAGCATTTCCGTGTCAGTGTAACCAGGGGCAACGGCGTTTACCCGCACCCCTCGCTTGGCCCATTCGACGCCAAGCGATCGCGCCATATGCGCTACCGCAGCTTTTGAGACGTCATAGGCAACGTGGCGTTCGGGCCTGGCCACGATCAGAGCTGACATCGACGCGATGAGAACGATCGAACCGGACTTGCGCGACAGCATCGGCGCTGCAAAGGCCTGGGTCGAGAAGAACACCGAGTCGACGTTCAGATCCATCACCCGACGCCAGTCTTCGACGGTGTAATCTTCGGCGAATCGATCGCCCGCGATGCCGGCGTTTGCAACGAAGGCATCGACCTGTCCGTATTTGCGCAGTACAGCATCGACGGCGGCTTGGACTGCGGAATTGTTTTTCACGTCGAAGACGAGGTGATCAGCTCTAAGGCCTTCGGCGGCGAGGCTCAGGGCCGTCGCTTCTACGTTCGGATTTAGGTCTGTGAGGACAACCGTCGCCCCTAGCTCAGCTAGACAGCGAGCCGTGGCGGCTCCGATTCCACGTGCAGCCCCTGTCACCACAGCGACGCGGCCATTGAGGCTGAAACGATTACCAGACGGAACCATAGGGGTTAGTCCTTCCTGTTTGAGTGCAGGTTGTTCGGGTCACAGCGGCACGACGACAATGGCCTCAGGTCATGCATGACATCATCCTCCCAAACTCCCCCGGCAACAGCTATGCAAGGCTTACTTGACGAATGCCGGCTGTCGACAATCGACTATAAAAGCGCAAAACCCGCTGTCAAGGCCTATAAACGCTGAAACTCAACCCAGATTTTTGTCATTTTTGTCGACAGTCGTCGGCATACAATGCGCTTTGCCGCATTAGTAGAAACCAGAAATGTCCAACCCATCTCGAAAGCGTGTCGGTCTGCATCCCGGATGCGGCGCACCTCGATCGCCAGGACAAGGTCCTCCGAGATCCTCCCTGGAGCCCGTTCAAGGATCATAATAGGTATTAACGTATTTACAATAGTTGAGTTTGCGATTCACCTCAGGGGCTGCGATTCGTTACCAGCGGGCTGGCGAATTGCCCAGGAGTCAGTGCGATACAGGCGCGGTCGGCCGCTTGAAGAAGAGTTGGTCCGGCGCAAGTTCACCGTGGAAGATGTGGCCGGATGGCAAGTTTGCGAGGTTCGATCTCATCGGGCGTCAGCACGGCCATGGCTATCGCGTCGCTTGAGAACCCGGGGGCAAAGCAGTCAATGGTTGACATCACGTTCTTGACGAGGGTCGGTCGCTCGACTTCCTAGTTCGACGATTTCATGTCGCATGCGGCGTGCCCGCCGAAGATGTTGAGGACGTGCTTCCCAGCGAGTGCCAACTTGTCGTCGACGCGTCCAAAGGCGAGTTCGACGACAAATCGTGGTTCGACTCGGAACAGTGATTGGCACCACCGAACGAAAGAGCCCCTGCCTGGACCCCTTTCGACAATCATTTTACCGTGATGCGAGCCGCTTTGGCCGGAGAAGGCATCGCGCTACGATAGATCGGCACGGCAACGGAGTTCGTGCGCGCGGGACATCTGATCGAGCTGTTTGATGATAAGATTCAAGCCGATGGAGCCATCTACCTCGTTTCGCGGAAAACGTCACATTTTCCGCCGCGTCCAAGGCATTCAACTGGATAATTGCGGTGAGACACACCTGGCGTTGAGCTGAACTTTGAACCAAGGCACCAGGCTGCCCCAAGGTGGCCTGGCTGCGCACTTTCAAGTTCTGCAGGTGCTACCAGGGGCTCGAACTGGAGCTCGAGCGAGTAGCGTTTTCATCACAATCTCAACGTCCCACACGGCAATTGGCGAGCCAATCCTTGGTCACGCCCTCGGCCTGCGAGACCTGGCGGTGACCTTCTTACACCGTCGCCACCGGAGTTAGCGGAGAACCAAAGGAACCCGGCATCCTCAGGGGAGGAGCCGTCAACAAGAACCGAAACCGGTTATGCGCTTTAAGCCAAGCGCTCAGCGGCGACAGAAGCCACAGCTCGCCTAGATGAATGCCAAGTTCCGCGATGCAACGCCGGTGGAGCGGCAGCGCAGGGAAGCGCTTGCTTCCATCAGCACTGCTCGTCTGGAAGCCTTCAACGGCGAAATTGTCGGCGATGATTGCCGAAACGCCGCTAGAATCAATCCAGCGCAAGAGCCGTTCGTCGGAGCCATCGAGCACACTGTGGGATTCGTGCAGCAACTGAGCATCGAGATTGTCCTTGCGTTCCACCACGGCAGTGCTCCAGCCCGTATGAATGCAAAGCATGTCGCCTGGCTCCACAAAGACCTTGTCCTGATCCATGATCCGCATCAGATCATCGTAACCGACGAACTTGCGACCCGACCCGAAACGGGAAAACACGTCCACCATCACACCGCGGCCCTGAACGCAGGTCTCCGCCATGTTTTCGATGCCCAGCCGACGAGCACCTGCGCCGCCCTCCGCGTCCGGCCCAACTATATCATGACCGCCTCGGTATCCATTGTAGTATACGACCTCGGCGACGCCATCATCATCGGCATCGAACTCGTAGCCGATATGCCCTAGCGCATCCCACTGCGTCGAATATTGGGTATAGAGTGTCACCGCATCATCGCTGCCGATATCGTTCCAGTCGGGATTATCGCAGCAGAATGGGAAATTGACGAAGGGTCGTCCTTCCTTGTTGGCGATGGTGCGCTTTGGAGGAAGCCTGTTGGAGACCAGCAGGTTTCCCCCTGGCAGATCAAGTGGAACACTCAGGCAAAATGCCAGACCTTCGACCACTTCCTTGGCCGCGTTGCGCCTGCATTCGGGTGTGATGAGGTTGAGCCTACCAATCTGGTCGTCCTCACCGAAATCGCCCCAGGTCGAATTCTGAGGACGCACCTTCCACCGTTTTGTCATAGTAGCCTCCATTATTGTCGATCCAAGCTCGGTAGACTGTCAGGTTCCAACGCCCAGATTCCCGATCAGCTCGATTTGCCAGGCAAAGGCCGTATCAGGCACAGTTCGACTTCCGCATTCGCATTCCTCAATCGCTCTAGCTAGGCCATGTGGTGGAGGGCTTGGAGCAGGATATCGTCTTGCCCGTGCTTGCCGGGCTTGAGAAACAGCGAAATGGGATCGGGACCGGCGGTCACACAAAAACCCGTCCCAATCGGCCCTTCGGCAAACGCACGCACCGCGCTAATGCCAAGCGCCTTGACGACTGCGCCGGACGTTTCTCCGCCGGCTACGACGAACCGTCGGATGCCTCGGTCCCGCAGCGCGCGGGCGATCGAGGCGAGAACGTATTCTGCTTTGCGAGCGGCCCCGGTCGGCCCCAAAGCCGCCTGAGCCCGTTCGGCTGCACCTGCATCATTGGCTGTCGATATTGCAAATGGCCGGTCGCCGATATGCTGGTCGGCCCAGGCAAGCGCGTCCGCGATGACTGCATCGCCTTCGCGCGGGTCAAGAAGATCGAGCGAAAGCACTGGATAGACTTCGGCGAAGGCTTCTAGCTGCCGCAAGATGACCGGTCCCACAGTGCCCGCGAGAACCGCCGCTGGCCCATTTGCGTGGTGAGGGGCTGGCTTTTGTGGCCCTCGATTTGAAATCAGCATTTTGGTGTATTCCACAGCGAAAGGATCGCTAGCCACCACTACCAACTGGCGCTCGATCGCAAAGCGGGCGGCGATTTCGATGTCCAGGTCGTCGCTCATGTCGAAGAAGATGTGCCCGTTTCCGGCGCCCACCAGACCATCCGCAGCCAATGCGATCGCCTGCTGCCCCTCGCGCATCTGAATATGATTGATCAAGCCCACGCCGTGCCTGGTCTGACGAGATAGGAAGCGAACGAGATCCGGATCCGACATTGGCGTTAGGGGATCGAACCTCTTTATCGATTCCGATACCAGACGACCCCGGTAAAAAAGATAGCCTTGATGCGTCGTGATGTTAAATTTGGGAAATCCGGCCGCCATGACCACCGGACGAATCCCCTGACGATCTGCAAGATAATCCGCGGCTGGACCTATGTTACCATGCTCAGTAGAATCAAAACCGGCCGAGGTTTTGTAGACAAGCCGCGAACAGCCGGCCCGGCTCAAAGCGTCGGCCATCGCCTTGATGTCCGCCAAAGCAGCCTCGACCGTCGCCAACCTTGTGCGAGTGCCCGCCACGATTACCCGGGCCCCCGCGACTGTCGCTTCTGCATCAAATACAAGCGGAGCGTATATGCCGGATGCCTCAAGGTAGCATGCGACCATGAGCGCACCGGTGTAGTCGTCGGCAATTATACCAATCGAAGGTTCCAGGGCCGCATCAGACGAATTCGAGATTGGCATTGCGATAGGCCCAAAGGATTGAGGCAGCATCATCCCCTAACCAGCGTGAACTCAAACGCGTAAAGATCGGGCCGGTAACAATGATTGCCGGTCTCCGAAGCCTTCCCCAACGCATCGAAGGCCGTTCGTTTGGAGGTCAACAAGGCAGCGTGCGCTGGGAGGTCAAGCAGATCGGATTCCGCTGACGTAGCAAGGCGAGCCGTGACCGACTGGTGAGCGACCTGGATGGTTATACCGCGGCGCCCCAGAATCTGGTATAGACCGCGACTTGTCAGATCCTCCGCGGAGATGTCGGCATACTGGCCTGGCAGAAAGTTCTCCATGATCACCAGGGGAACGCCATTGGCGAGACGTAGCCGGCGCAAGTGAAGGACATCCTCCCCTGGTGCGATTCCCAGTTCGGCGGCGACATATGCGTCTGCCGGTATGACCTCGCGCTTCAGCAACTTGGTCGACGGGTTCTGGCCCATCTTAAGCAAATCGTCCCAGAGGCTGACCAGTTCCATTTTTCGCGACAGTGCGGGCGGAACCACGACTGTACCAATCCCTTGCCTGCGGACTACAAGACCCATCGCCACGAGCTCTTCGATCACCCGACGGATCGTGGGACGTGAAATTCCCAGTCGTTCACTGAGCGATGTTTCGTTTTCTAGACGCGCTCCGGGCGGCAATTTTCCCGACGTGATTGCTTCGGCGATCCGTGAGGCCAATTCACGATAGATCGGCACCGGCGAGGCTCGGTCGATCTCGAAAATCGAATCGGGAAGGTCGGCTACCGCTGGTCTATGCATAAAGGGGTCTCGGAAAGGTGACGATCAAGGAGCCTGCGTCCGCTCCGCCTGATCAAGCAGCCGCTGAATGTATAAGGCGCGCTTGATGTCTATCTCATGTGAGACGCCCGCAGCAACGGCTGCTGCGAACTCGGCCCTGATGGTCCCTGGTGCGCTCGGGTCGCCGTCCTTCCCAACGAAGTCCATGGTCAACTCTCCCTGGTCAGTAAAGAGCCGCACCCCGGTAATCTCCCTATCAGTGGGAGTGGTCAATGACAGAGTAGCTTGGCTGAGTGCGCCGTTCTGGTGGCGGGCCGTCAATGTGAACCAGCGTGTAGGGTTGCCTTGTCCCCAGACATTGACGATGGGGCCGAGGGCGGCATCGAAGATATCCAATACATGCGGTCCCAAATCCAGGAGTGCCCCTTTCTCGACTCGCCACGGTGTCGCGAAGTAGCCGCCTGGCAGACATGCTCCATTTATGTACGTCGCGATCGCGCCGAGTGCGGTCCGCTTTTGCGCCTCCTCAAGGAACGAGCGGACGATGCCGCTGAAGCGGTTGGTCAGCATGACCTGCGTGACGACACCCGTATCCAGGATGACGCCGGCAACCCGTTCTGCCTCGCCAAGCGACAGTCCCAGGGGTTTTTCCAACAGCAGCGCCTTCCCGGCCTTTGCGGCAACAGGGGCATACTCGGCCTGCACATTTGGCGGAACGGCAAAAACGACAGCATCACACCTATCAAGCAATGCCTCGAGTGAACCGACCGCAGTCGATTTATAGGCGACCGCCAACTCCCTGGCTGCCTCAGGTCTGCGCGCCCAGATGCAGGCCAACTCCGTCTGTGGACCCGCAGCTATCATCGGTGCGTGGAACGAATGAGCCCACGGACCCGCTCCAACAAGACCAACCTTCAACGCTGACATTTCAGATCACTTCCCTTCCCTGAAAAACATGGTTCTTGACGTCATTCCCTACCAATCCCGCCCTGAAACGATCGAGCAAACCGCAGGCGCGCCAGACCGCTTTCTGTTGCACGTGCGACCACCGCCGCTGTAGCGCGTTGACGAGCCCAATGGATCGAAGGTCCCCATGCTGGCCTAGCGCCCGCAAGGTCGGGACGGCTGGTGCAACCCGAAAAAACGCCACTTCCTTTTGTTCCTCCCGATAATTAGGCCGAGCAATCTTTCTGGCTTACGGCGCGCGGATTGCGTCAACCGACGACACCACGCTCGCTTGTCTGGGGCACGCTTAGCTGCTTCAAGCCCGAGACTTATAATATGTATTTACGTATTTACAATACCTGAAATTGGGGTAGATCTCGAGAGACAGTTTTCGCTCTCGGGCTGAATCCGACGGGACAAGTTCGGCCAAACCGTGAAAGTGACAAGCCCACTTGCGGTGCCGAAACCCGAACTAGGAAGGTCAGGTGAATGATGAAGAACCAAAGCGTCGACTTATCGGTGCTGAAGCGGCCGTCCGGGGCTTTCGCAATGCTTGCTCTCGATCAGCGCGAGACGATGCGAGCTATGTTCGCACAACGGCAGCAGGCACCTGTGACCAATGAGCAGATTGTCGCGTTCAAACTGTTGGCGCTCAGGACACTTTCTCCACTGGCGTCTGCCGTTCTCATCGACCGGGAATTCGCCTGGAGCCAAGCGATTCAAGAGGGTGCGGCCGCGCCAAATTGCAGCCTGATAGCTGCTGCCGACCGGTTCTACGCCAGCGACGATGAAATCGTGGCAGGAGTGGAGATCGATGACAGGATTGCGCCGGCTGAATTGCGTGAACAGGGTGCCAAGGCTCTCAAGCTCCTAGTGATATGGCGCCCTGATGAGAGCTCCGAAACGCGCGTGGCAATGGTGGACCAGTTTGTCAGCTGTTGCCGGCAGGCAGGTCTGATCAGCATTATCGAGCCTGTGTCACGTAAAGCGCGCGACGGACGCGCCACCGACACGCAAAAAGGTATCCTCGCAGCAGCACGCGAGCTCGGCAACCGAGGGCAGGACCTCTACAAGTCAGAGGTTCCGCTTCATGCGGAGGGTGAGGAAAATGATATCCGTCGCCAATGCGCGGAGCTCACTCGGCTGATCCGATCGCCGTGGGTCGTTTTGTCGTCAGGTGTGTTGCCTGATCGCTTTCCTATCGCTGTTCAATGGGCCTGCAAGGAAGGTGCCCGAGGCTTCCTGGCAGGGCGGGCAATCTGGAAGAACGCAATTGGAACCACTGACCCGCTGACCGCACTTCAAACTGAATCCTGCGAACGCCTGAAGCGGCTATGCGATGTCGTTGACGAAGCATGCTGATGCGCGGACCGTTGGTCGGGCTCATAGGCTTGGTCAGTCGTCTTGATGAACAACTCCTTGACGAGGTCGTGCTTGATGGCAGTCAGTTGGCTAAGCTCAAGCGCGCGGTGTTCTTTCACGAGCGCGGAGAAATCCGTGACCGGTCATTCGAGAGCCAAGCATTCCGCGCTTCCGGTCTCAATCTCGTCGTCAGCGCCATCGTCCATTGGAATACCGTCTACCTTGACCGCGCAGCCCCGCATCTGCGCTTGGCGGATCGGATTATCCCGCATGACCTGCTCAAACACGTCTCGCCGCTCCGTTGGGAACACATCAACTTCACAGGCATCTACACCTGGGATTCTGAGCCCCAGATGCCCGAAGGCTTTAAGATCGCTTCGCTTGCCAGCACCAATCCGACGAGCGGCATAATGTTCATGTTCCGATCGACCTTAGCGTACGATTTGGAGCAGCTGTTGTTCTGACCCCTTGTTGCAAGAACTCGCCAAGCTGGCGGAGCTCGACCTGAGCTGCGCCAGCCTGGCACTGTCGGTCAAAGTGCCGGCACGATCTGTGGGGAAGGCTCGCGAGCTTCGCGATACCCGCCAATGCCTGATGGGATGACGATTGCGCGCATTGCGACATAGTATACGACCGCTGCCAGGATCATGGTCGGAATGCCGGCACCCAGATAACCTGCATAGGCATTCATAGAGGCGGCCACCGGATCGTACATCCAAAGATAAAGCGCAATAGAACCCAGCGAAATGACAATCGCCACCCAGTTCACGCCACCCCAGAACCAGTAGATGTTACGTGGGTCACGCGAAAACAGATGCTCCGGTTCGAGCCGCTCCTTACGCAGAAGGAAGTAGTCGACAAGGGTAATCCCCGTGATGCCCACGAACATCACTCCGTTGATCGACAGCCAACTCATCACGGAGGCAATGACCCACTCCGTGTGAAACGCGACATAGACGCCAGGCAGCAGGATCAAAGCAAGAAGAAGGTCCCAGCGCAATCTTGTCAGAGGCCGGATCTGCTGGATGGAAACGCCGGAAAGATAGATCATGATGATCATGGTCGCGACATTGGCCAGCAGCACGAATGACATAATCGCCGTTCCAAATATCGGACCGCCGAGCTTGATCATCCATATGGTTGGATCAGGGGTTCCGGCCGACACGGCCGCCAGCGCCGCGACCATCGAGATGACGGCAGCGCCCAAAACTCCGACACCCACGACGGATGGGCCCATAATGTGGCGGCGCCTGCCGACAAGACGTGTCAGCCCGCCCATGACGGGCCACCAGGTCAAGGAATTTGATACGCCAAACTCGACCGCGAGCGCGAACCCTTGCGTCTTCGTCTTGACCAACGCCTGATCGATTGGAACATCAATGGCGAAAACGGCAGGCCCAAACTGATATAGAAGGATGCCCAGCATGATGATGGTCACAATCATGTGGCCGGGTGCGATGTAATTGCTCAGACGCTCGAAAAGCCAAGGCCCGCGGCTTGCAATTAGCCAAACCAGGAAAAGCGAGGCCAGTGCCAGTACTATCACCATGCCCTCGACAGGCCGATCGGTGGATTGCTCAAGGGTCTGGACAACATTGGCTGCACCACGGGCGGTAAGGGCAACCACGACGTAAGTCCAACCGACGAGCGTGGCCAGAAGGCCGAACAAGGGCAGCAGCACACCGTATGTGCCGAATGACGACTTGGCCGCGTCGATCGTGTCCACGCCGTATTTATAAGAAGGGACTGCGGAAGCCAGCGTCACCGCGGCCATTCCGATCAGCAATCCGGCCAGGTAGCCCAGAATACCGATGCGCGTGTCCCCAACGTAGGGAAGATAGCCTCCGATCAGGAACGCCCAAGTAGCGGCACTGAAAGCACAGCACGTCCAGGTGAACGACGAGTAGTTGTTGTAGATGCGCTCATGGCTACGAAGCGGGAGCCTCCCTGCCAGAGCCTCGCCTACAACCCGAGCCTGTACCCCTTTGACATCGCCGCTCATAGCGCACCTCTACCGATGACGATCAACGTGCCAACCCAGATCGCTGCACCAAGGGCGGCCCAGAGCAATCCTTCAATGATAATTGGCCTTGATGTGGCGAAGCAGTCCGATGATGCATGCGGCTCCATCCGGAGGCTCTGAAGTCGCAGCGCCAATTCCTTGTCGAGTTCGCGGGAGAGGTCCCCCGACGTTCCACCAGCACCAGCGCCGACGAGACCTGATAGCTCGGTCATAGTTGTGTTCCCCATTGCTGCACCAATTTGTTTTGCACGGAACGCTGGGTGCGTGGCTCCGCAACTTACTAAAAATCTACCATCAAGATTTCACTTTTGTCCACATAATTTGTAGCTTCTTTTTTCAAAACTTCACATTCGAACGCGGCGTGTTTGACAGGTCGGCACCGAAAAATCCGCGTCGGACGGTCCCTGCACAGGTTTGAGGTGATCGACGCCAGTCTGACTGCTGATGACCCGAGCGGCGTTGCATGTCGCCACCAACTCGATTGCCGCGCCGTGCTCGGCAAGGCCTTTTCAAGCCCTGAGATTTTGCCTGGATGGACAGCTCCCATCCGATCCGGTTGCCATATCGCTGTTGCTGCACCGTGGAGATGCAGTCATTAGATTTCACATTCGCAAATAGTCGCCGCGAGGCAGAACCTTTTGGTCCCACCAAAGTCAGAGAACGCTGCTTCCTTCCACCATGATTGAAGCATTCAGATCTGCAATCGTGGCTCTCGCCCAGGCCAGCAGGTGTCTTCGGGCATGACGGTCGGTCCATGCAAAATTCATTGGGGTGACGGAGGCGCGCCCCTCCGACAATGCCCGAACATCGGTACCGGCTTCCCCCTCGAAGACCGGATCTCGCTCAGTATGGGTAGCAAACAGAAGCCATCCGCGACCGTCCTCGGTCTCCACGACGGGTATTGTCGAGCGTTGCCAAACCCGCCGATCTAGTGAAGCCAGGACAAGGGATCTCGCTGGTTTGGCGGGCGCATTGAAGTTGAGGACTGAGCGCCCGGGAAGACGGTCGCGATCTTCCACCATTCGCTTGACCAACCGAGCCATCAGAGCCCCGCCAGGTTCGAAATCGTAGCCATCAAGATCAACCAACCGAAAACGGCCGTCACGCGATTGCTGGGAGGCGGCAAGTGACGGAAAGCCCAACATGGCGCCCTCAATTGCAGAGCCTAGCGTACTCGAATATGTCGCGTCGTCCCCAAGATTGGCCCCCTCGTTTATCCCGGAGACCACCGCATCGACGTCGTCGGTTAGCCCAGAGAAAACGGCCACCCGCACGCAATCCGTCGGCGTACCATTTGTTGAATAGACGGGGTTTGCATCGTCACCACCCACACGGTTCAAAACGATAGGTTTGCGGAATGAAGCAGATCTGGCCGTTCCGCTGCGCGGTCCGTCAGGCGCAACCGTGACCACTGACATGCCCGCAGCGATAAGTGCGTCGCGTGCGGCGGCTACCCCTGGGGAAAGATAGCCGTCGTCATTCGTGAGCAGGATTTTCACGTCAAGTTTTCCTTTGCTGGGAGAGGACTTTACGCTGCCTCCGGCAGCAGGGATGAGCGGTCCGGCAGGCATACCTCGGCCTGCGGCACCGTGACCGGCTTTCCAAGCAGCGCCCACTCAGCCGCAAGCGCGCCCAGGACAACGCCGCTGGTGATACCGACACCGCCAAGCCCCGCGACGACAAGCACGGAAGGATCCGCCTTATATGGTCCGACCTGGAACAGCCCATCGGCGCTCAACGGGTAGAGCCCGAACCATCCCGGGCGAAATCCCAAATCATCGACCTTCAGCCGCTCGCTGACCATCTGGGCAACCTTGAGAAAATTGTCGTCGCCGTCCGGGGGACTGAAATTGTCGGGATCATTGACCGTCAGACCCGGCACTGAATCATATGTATGGAGGCCGGCGATGAGCGAGTCTGGGCCGTCCTGGCGGAAATAGATTCCTTCGGCCGCCTGTCCTGGCATATAGAAATTGCACATCGGCACCGCGTAGCCGAGATCGCGCGGGAGCTTGACCCGTACCACCTCGTGAACCTCAGGATTCACGGCCACAGGGTGACCTAAAGTCCTGCCGACCTGTGGCGCCCAAGCTCCGGCGGCATTGATGATAATGTCAGCTTCGATCTCGCCGCTGCTGGTTGACAGGACGTGCACAGAGCCATCCTTGCGGTAGGAATTGAGTTGGGTGTTCAGAAGAAAACGAGCACCCTTCTCGCGCGCCTCCTCGACCATGACCGAGCATAGCAGATGGCCATCAAGATGGCCGTCATTGGGGCCGTAGAGAGCGGCGGTAACGTCGTCGATAGCGAGATCCGGGACCAGCTTTTGTATCTCGGCCCGGGAAAGGATTTGCGCATCAGTTGCCCCCAGGCTCCTTTGAAAGTTCAACGAATGTTCGAAGGCGCCCACATCCGCATCCTGTGTTGCAAACCGCAGGTTGCCGATGCGGGCAAGCGGCAGCCCGCGCTCGCGCTCGAAGCGAAACAGCAATTCGCGCTCGCGAACTCTGATCTCGATGTCCAGTGGACGAAGAGTCTGGGCGTTGAAGACGCCCGCTGATCGTCCAGAGGAGCCGGATGCCGGTGTGGACTTGTCGATGACGACAACATTTTTCGCGCCCAGTTCGGCTGCGCGGCGTGCAGCCCCGCAGCCGGCAACTCCAGCACCAATGATTGCGATGCGCGGACTCATGCTGGCTTTCCTCCAGTTTCCAGATTTGCAGCTTCCCTCGCTCGCCAGTCGACCGGCGCAATGGATATGAAGACCATTGCTGCGTCGCCCTGGTATTCGAGCTCGGTCCCTTCAGGAATCCACAGGACGTCGCCTGGCCCCAACTCGTGCACTTCGCCGGCGGACTTCAGCCGAAATTTGCCTGAGATTCCCGCGATCAGCTCATCGTAGTGGATGGTCCACCGCACGGAACGCCCGTCAAAGCGTGCCAAGTAGGCGCCCATTGTGGTCGAGTCCCCCGGCCCTACAAGCCGACTGATGGACGCCGCGCCCGGACCTTCACCGTAAGGGGCGAAGGTGACCTTGCCTGCTTCGAATTTGCGAATCCCGCCCATGGCCATTTCTAAATCTCATCCGTCAACCACCGAACTGATCGGCAAGTCCGCTAGTTGCCTTTGGTCGCTCCACCGGCCTTCATTCTCAATTGGCCAATCGAAACCCGCAGCGGCGAATTTGGTATCGCCACCGGGCATTTGGCTTTCGGACGTCATCGCCGTTGAGACTGTACAGCTAAATCCTGAGTGCTATGTCGCAGCTGGATTTGGCAGGCCGCACATCTAAGGTCACGCTTGTTCCTGTACTTTGGAAGAATTTGCACGACGAATGCGAGGTTGCGACTTTTCAGCCGTTCCAGGTCCATCCGCATTGATGAATTCGATTTTGTTGGCAGCAAAACTGGCGGCCAAAGCCGCATCGGGGGACCTATCGGCGACGATCGTATCGATTGCTTCGAACGAAGCGCACTTGAAAAGACAGCGCTTCCCGAACTTGCTGGAATCGATAAGCGCGATCGCCTGGCTGCCAGCTTCGATCATAGCCTGCCAGCAGGCCACTTCGTCGGCCGTGTCGCTTGTCAGTCCAATCGAGGCGTCGACGGCACCAACCGAGAAGAATATCTTTTCAGCTGAGTAACGTCTGATGTTTTCAACCGCGACGACGCCGACCGTCGATCCAAGATAGTCGTCCAGTCTGCCACCGACGGCATGAACTTCGTTCTCGCCTCGCGAACCCAAAATCCGTGCGGCATCCACGGAATTGGTGATGACCCTCAGGTTGCGATGGTCCCGCAGCGCCAAAGCGAAATAGCACGTGGTGCTTCCCCCTCCGATCATGATCGTATCGCCGTTGTTGACCAAGGCGGCCGCCGCCGCCGCTATTTTCCGCTTCAGGTCGGCATTGAGATTGAGGCAGTGCTGGAACGCCGCCTCGCGCAGAACATCAGGAAGCGTTGCACCGCCCCGTACGATTTCTACCACGCCCTCGTCAGCCATTCGCTTGAGGTCACGGCGAACGGTCTCGCTGGATATCTCGAGTTCGTCTGCTAGATCGAGCAAATTGACCCGCCCGGAGACCCGCAGGATGTCGAAAATGCGGTTTCGCCTGAGTTCGCTCATGATTTCGTCTCTGTACCTGAGGTGCCTCGAATATCGCTCAAACTAACAACGACACGCACTCCCCGCCACATTATTTATCAAATTTCGAGGAATCACTCCGCCACCTGCAGACGATGCCTCAATCAGGCTGCGCTGCGAGACCATCCGGCAACGGCCTTGATTTCGAGATACTCTTCGATGCCCCAGCGTCCGCCCTCGCGGCCAATCCCCGAATGCTTGTATCCGCCGAATGGGCTGCCGGGTCCGCGCGAAGCGCCATTCAATCGGACCACCCCGGTACGGATTTTGCGGGCAACCCGCTGTGCACGCAGGGGATCCCCTGTCTGAACGTAGGAGCTCAGGCCATAGACGGTGTCGTTGGCGATGCGAATTGCCTCCTCCTCATTGTCGAAAGGCATGACTGCGAGGACTGGTCCGAAGACTTCTTCGCGAGCAATTCGCATGTCGTTTGTGACATCGGCAAAGATGGTCGGCCGCGCGAAGTAGCCGTTGTCAAAACCTGCGGGTCTGCCGGCTCCTCCCGCGACCAGGCGCGCGCCTTCGCCAAGTGCAGCCAAAATCAGCTCCTGAACTTTATCGAACTGGGTCTTGGAGACGAGCGGTCCGATATGGCCACCTTCTTTTCGTGGGTCGTCAGGCTGCATTTCGGCTGCGACGGCGCGCGCTGCTTCGATGGCCTGCTCATAGGCCGATCTCTCGACCAACATGCGGGTCGGCGCATCGCAGGATTGCCCGGTGTTGGTGAAGCAACTGCGAGCGCAGCGCGCCGCGGCAGCAGCGACATCAAGGTCGTCGAAAATAATGTAGGGACTTTTGCCTCCGAGTTCGAGCGCAACGCGTTTGAAGTTGTCGGCAGCAGCACGAGAGACGGCGGCACCAGCTCGGGACGAACCGGTGAAGGAAATCATGTCGACATCACCATGCCGGGCCAGCGCCTCACCGGCTGTTGAACCATCACCATTGACCAGATTGAAGACACCCGCTGGATAGCCGGCCCGATCGACGAATTCAGCAAACAGCATTGAGGATAGCGGGGCGATTTCCGACGGCTTCAGGATCACGGTGCACCCAGCAGTCATGGCTGGCGCGGCCTTGAGACAAACCTGGTTCATTGGCCAGTTCCAAGGCGTAATCAAGCCGCAAACCCCAATAGGTTCGCGTATGATATGATCGTCGGGCGCCTGGCTGCTGAGCACATGCTCGAACTGAAAATCCTCGAACTCGGTGAGGAAAATCTTCAAATGTGATAGGCCTGAAGCCGCCTGTGCCGTTCTTGCGAGCGTGCGGGGCGCGCCCATCTCCGAAGAGATGGCCGCAGCCATTTCATCAATTCTGGCGGTGTAGATTTCGATTAACCGCTTGAGCAGTTCAATGCGATCTTGAAGTGCGATGTCGCTCCACAGAGGGAAGGCGCGGCGTGCGGCAGCAACGGCCCGATCTATATCTGCTGCGCTGCCCAGCGAAATCTGCGCCACGGCGAGTTCGCTGGAAGGGTCAATAACATCAAGCAGTCGCCTTTCCTGTGGCTCCACCCAACTGCCATCGATATAAAACTGTGTGCTTTGCATGATCAAATCCAGTTGCGGAGCTATATGCATCTCGAAATTGAGACAGCGGCCTTAGACGGGCAGCGATTCGTAGACGTGCAATGTCGCAAGCGTCCCGCAGTCGACCGGCACGTCGATGCCGGTGATGCCCGACGCCCGGCTTGAAGCGAGAAAACCCACGGCTTCCGCGACTTCCTTGACCTTGACCAGACGACGCATGGGCACTCGCTCAAAGCGGGTGAGCATGTAGTTCAGTGCCTCGGCGGAGACGAACTCTTCGATCATTTTTGTGTGGGTCCAGCCGGGACTGACCGAGTTGACCCTGATGTTGTGCGCAGCAAGATCCTTCGCAGCATTTTTTGTGAATCCCACAACGCCAGCCTTGGCAGCCACGTAGGACGACTGCGGTCCGTCCCAGCCATTGGCATCGATCGAAGCGATGTTGATGACGGCGCCGCCGCCGGTGTCCTTCATTCGTCGCGCGACGCGCTGCGTCATCAAGAATGTGCCGTTGAGATCAGTCCCGATCACCTCCAGCCACCTTTCGTATCGCACATCGAGAAATTCGGCCTGATCAACGATGCCGGCGTTGTTGACCAGAACATCGATCTTGCCATGTCGGGTCGCGATCTCGCTCAGCACCCGCTCGACATCGGCCTCGTCGGAAACACTGCCAAGATGGACTGAAACTGCCGGAGCTCCAACGGCTTCAACCCTTGCAACCGTCTCCTTCAAGGATTTGTCGGTCCGCCCCATGAGGGCAAGCGAGGCACCTTCGGTTGCCAGATGCTCGGCGATGCCTTGACCAATCCCCTGCCCCGCGCCAGTGACGACTGCCAGCAATCCATTCAGCATTCCCATCGTGCAACAATCCTTCGAGCTGAAACAATCGGGTCTAGAACAGAGCACCAGGCCGTACGGCAGCGGCGCGCACTGCCACCTCATCAAGCGGCGTGGCGGCAAGAAATCCTTTGGCCAATTCCATGTTTACCTCGCTATGGTGCCTGTAGCTCCAACCCGTGAGAAGCGTCGCTCGCTCGCTCATGCGCGGTTCGGCCATGGCAGCCCACGACGCCTCGCGCAGTGCATTTACGAAGCGCAGGATGCCGACACGGGCTCGCTGGCCGTCGTCAAGATCAGGGTCATAGAGCTGAAGAAAGTGCTCAGTTTCGTCCACGGTCATCTCGGCCTGGGATGTTGCTCCAGCCAGGTCAAGAGCCGTCAGCGAGTAGCCGCAGTAGTCGAAATCGACGAACTTGATCCCCTGCTCGCACATCAGGAAGTTTTGGGGAACCAGATCGCCATGGATGAAGCCCATCGGTGGATTTGAACGCACAAGCACGGCCTCCAACGCCTGAGCGGCCGTCCAACATTCATCAAAACCTTCTGGAAGCGACCCCTTGACGGCTTCGGCCCCGCGCAGGAACACGCGAACATCTTCAAAAACATCGAACCGCCGACGGCCAGGATCAGCTTTGTGCAATTTGCGCATGGCCTCGACCATTCGTGCCGCGTAAGCCTTTTCGCGGATCGCCGCCGGCCTCAGCGTTTCGCCTACGATGAACTCGGAAATGAAATCGCCGGTTGGGGAATAGGCATAAATCGACGGGGCGACGCCCAACCGCGATGCTTCGACCTGGCCGTGGATTGCATCGACCAACGCAGCATTGTTGAAGTGCTCGGCGCCGGGGTCACGAAGCTTTACGGCCCATTGCTTTCGACCGTCCGCGACCACCAGGTTTATGTTGTTTGCACCACCAGCAAGCGGATAGACCTCAAGCACCTTATCTTTGCCTATGCAGTCCCACTCTTCCAGACAGGCGACCGCCTTTTGGCGTATGGCATCAGGGACGTCATTCGAGAACTTGTAGCTATTCACCAAAAACTCCCTCTCGCGACCGGTTCCCTCGGTCTTCAGCCGCAGCCTACTCGTTGTCCGAGCCAGGAAATGCAACGCCAACAGCCTTAGTGACTTTTTGGTGGCAGCGACTATTTCGCATGTGATATTTTGACTGTCAATTCCCATCTTTTTGACAACTCTTGCCATTTTTGGATTTCGGCAGCGCCGGGCAACGCGCATGGCCTTATGCTCTGCTGGGTTTGTCCACGGATGATCGGCAGCCAAGGGTTCGACCGTGAAGACATCAAGAGCCGCGCCGTCTACGTCGCAGTCATTCTCGAAGCCTGGTCGCGCATGATCGTCGGCTACGCCATTGGCCGATCGATCGATGCGCGCTTGACGGTGGCGGCATTGAGAGCAGCGATTGAGCGGAGGACCCCGCCGCCAGGCTGCATCCACCATTCCGATCGCGGCCCCCGCCGCGCAGCTCTATCGGGAGACACTCGGTGCCAGCGGTTTGAACGGCTCGATGGGCCACAGAGGCAGTCCTTACGACAACGCCAAGGCGGAGAGCTTCATGAAGACGCTGAAGGTCGAGGCGGTCTACCCGATGGCCTTCGAAACCTTCGATGACGTCATTGATCACCTTCCCCACTTCATCGAGGACGTCTACAACACACGCAGGCTCCATTCGGCGCTTGGATATCTGAGCCCACAACAGTTCGAGGATCTACACATCCGGCAGACTGGCAAATCAGCAGCCTGATATCTGTCCACCCTCAGGGGCGCACTCCATTATGGGGTCAATTTTGCACGCCGATTCACAGCTGTCAGCCAAATGCGGGGCGATGGACCTCAAACAGGCCGGCCGCCCCCATTCCGCCGCCTACGCACATGGTCGCGACCACATACTTGGCATTGCGTCGTCGGCCCTCGATCAGGGCGTGTCCGACCAGGCGAGCCCCCGACATGCCGTAGGGGTGACCGATCGAGATGGCGCCGCCGTTGACGTTCAGCCGGTCATTAGGAATACCCAGCCGGTCGCGGCAGTACACGACTTGGACCGCAAAGGCTTCATTGAGCTCCCATAGTCCGATGTCGTCCATCGTCAGTCCATGCTGCTTGAGGAGCTTTGGCACGGCGAACACCGGCCCGATCCCCATCTCGTCGGGCGAACAGCCGGCAACGGCGATCCCACGATAGATGCCAAGCGGCTCCAATCCTCGGCGCTCGGCCTCACGCGCCTCCATGAGCACGCTGGCGGACGCGCCGTCAGAAAGCTGCGACGCATTGCCGGCTGTGATTACGTTGCCGGGATCCTTCAACCGCCGGCCTCCCGGGAACGCCGGTTTGAGGGCGGCCAGGCTTTCCAGCGATGTATCGGGGCGGTTGCCCTCGTCGCGCTCCAGCATCACCCGAACGTGCGTGGCCTCCCCGCTCGCCTTGTCGAGCTCGAGCTTGGTTGAGGTCAGCGGCACGATCTCGTCGTCGAACTTGCCGGCGGCTTGGGCCGCCGCGGTCCGTTGCTGGCTCTGCAGGGCGTATTCGTCCTGGGCTGCTCGCGAAACCTGGTAGCGGGAGGCCACGATCTCCGCGGTTTCAAGCATTCCCATATAGATGTCGTCGTGGTGCGCGACGAGCCATGGATCTTCCCAGCGATGGAGGTTCATGAACTGGTTTTGCACCAGGGAAATGGACTCCAGCCCTCCGCCCACCACTACCTGCATTCCGTCCACGACGACCTGCTTGGCCGCCACAGCGATCGCCATCATCCCCGAGGCGCATTGCCGGTCCAGCGTCATGCCGGCAACAGTCGGCGGCAGGCCGCCGCGTAACAGCGACGACCGGGCGACGTTCATGTAGGTGCTCCCCTGTTGGAGTGCCGCCCCCATCACGACGTCGTCGACGTCGACGGCATCGATCTTCGCCCGGTCGATGGCGGCCGCTATCACATGACCGCCCAATGATTGGGCTTGGGTTTCGTTGAAGGCGCCGCGGTATGCGCGACCGATCGGCGTACGCGCCGTGGAAACGATAACGGCTTCACGCATTGGCCACCTGTCCGAGCGAGAGTCCCAGGGCGTCCGATGCTAAGCGGGCAAACCTCTCTGTCTGCGCGAAGGCATTCGCCAGCGGTTGGCTGCCGGCAATATCGCTCAGCTCGGAAAATCGGCTGGCGATGTTTTCCGGGGTTCGCTCCGCCTCCGAGAAAAAGCATCCCGCCGATTCCACGATATGGGTGACTGCGAATGTGCCGCCGCCGGCACCGAGGATGACCTTGGAGGGCGACTGCTTGCTGACGAGAAAAAGGAGCCCTGGCGTGACGGCTTCCGGAGTGAGAAGAGCGATAGCCTCGGGCGAGAACAGATCTCTGGTCATCGCGGTTGCGGCGGCGGGGGCAAGGCAGTTGACCCGGCCTTCCAGGTGCAGCACGTTCATCAACCCGACCATTGCCGCCTTCGCGGCCCCGTAATTGGACTGGCCGAAATTGCCGTATATGCCAGACGACGAGGATGTCAGGACGATCCGGCCGTACTTCTGTTCGCGCATGAGCGGCCAGACCGCCTTGGTGCAATTGACGCTGCCCATCAAGTGGAGTCGCAGGACCAACTCGAAATCGGCAGGGTCCATCTTGGCGAAACTCTTGTCGCGAAGGATGCCAGCATTGTTGACGAGGATGTCAACTCGACCCCACTTTGCCATCGTCTTTTCGACCATCGCCTTTACTTCGATGAACGAGGTAACGTCAGCCGCAACACCCAGGGCTTCGCCACCGGCGGCTTCGATCTCGCCTACCACAGACTGCGTGGCAGCCGACGGTAGGCCGCCAATACCGATATCGCTCACCACCACCTTCGCGCCCCTTGCGGCCAGTCCGAGCGCGTGAGACCGCCCGAGCCCGGCAGCTGCGCCCGTCACTATGGCCACGCGGCCGTCAAATCTGATCTTCATGTCTTCTTCCATTCCCGCTAGCTAGCCATATGGAGACCGAGCCACTCTGCGCTGAGCGCAGGTCGCTCGACATTCTCGATTTCGATGGTTGCAACGTATTTTACGAGCGTGCCGCCGTCCTTGCGCTTTTCGACGGAAGCAACATCGAACCTCCCGCGGACACGCGAGCCTGTTCTGACAGGGGAGACAAACCTCACCTTGTCGAAGCCGTAGTTCACCGAGATGGCGACATCCCCGAGCTTGCCTTGGACATCCTCGAGCATCGTCGTCAGCAGGGAAAGCAGCAAGAACCCGTGCGCTATGGTGCCGCCGAACGGCGTATCGCTGGCAGCACGTTGCTCATCCAAGTGAATGAATTGATGGTCGTTCGTTACGTCGGCGAAGGCTGTGACCGAGTCCTGCCCGATCTGGATCCACCGCGAGGTGCCTAGCGCCGTACCGACCGACGTTGAGAGTTCATCGAGTGTCATGAGGTCCTTTCCCGGATAGGCGGAAGGCTGCCACGATCTCACGAGCCACTTGTGGCTGCGTAGCGGAGCCTGCAGTAGGCGTCAGCTCACCATCAGGCCGCCGTCGACGATGAAGGTTTGTCCGGTGACATAGGAGCCTGCCGGCGCCGCTAGGAATACGGCGCAGCCGGCAATCTCATCGGGTTCGCCGAGACGCCCCATCGCCGTCATCGCCTCGTATTTTGCGCGCGTCTCGCGCTCCTCCCAGAGCGCCTTCGCGAAGTCGGTGCGGATCAGGCCCGGCGCGATGCAATTGGCGCGGATGTTGTGGACGCCCAATTCGACTGCAAGGTTGCGCGCGAGTTGGATGTCTGCGGCCTTGGAAATGCTGTAGGCGCCAATTGTCGCTGAGCCCCGCAGCCCCTCGACCGACGACACGATGATGATCGAGCCGCTGCCGGCGCGCTTGAGTTCCGGAAGGGCCGCCTGGACCAGCCAGTGGTTGGACAACACATTGTTGTCTAGGGTCTTGCGGAACAGTTCGTCGCTGATCTGCGTAAGGGGCCCGAAATACGGGCTGGTGGCGGCGTTGCATACGACACAGTCGAGCCTGCCAAAACTGTCGACCGCGGTGCGCACGAGCGCAGCCAAATCCTCCTTCGAAGAGATGTTGGCTGTCGTAGCCACGGCCCGCGCCTCACCGAGGCGGGCGTTGATCTCGCTGGCGACGGTCTGGCAGGCAGCCAGCTTCCTGGACGATATGACGACACTCGCCCCAACATCCGCCATTGCCACAGCGATCGACCGCCCGATCCCCCTTGACGAGCCCGTCACGACGACAACCTTACCCGAGAGATCAAACAGCATCATTTTCCTCCACAGGGCGGCGACCTACGCATCGAGACGGCGCGCGATATTCCAACCGACTTCCGCCAGCGGGCGTGCCTTGGTTCCCATAGCCACCGCGTTGCTGCTCGAAGCGGTACCATCGAGCGCGCGCTTGGCTATTCCCTGACAAATCGCGGCGATGCGGAAGATGGCGAAGGCCAGGTAGAAGTCCCAGTGCTTCAAGGGGCCAGTCTCGGCGTGCGCCTCATACCAGGACCGGTAGATCGCTTCGTTGGGAATGCCGAGCCCAGCAAGGTCTTCGCCCGCCAGGCCGCGCAGGAGCTGCGGCGTCAGCCGCCACGCCGACATGTGGTAGGCGAAGTCGGCCGCAGGACTGCCGAGTGTCGACAATTCCCAATCAAGTACGGCAACGACCTTCGGTTCCGTCGGATGTATGATCAGGTTGTCGAGACGGAAATCTCCATGCACCAGTCGAGCGCCGTCGTCTCCCGGAACATTGGCTTCCAGGAAGCCAATGAGTTGCTCCATCGGTTCAATGTGTTCGGTTTCCGATGCGCGGTACTGCTTGGACCAGCGCGCGATCTGTCTCTGCAGGAAATTCTCCGGCCGCCCGTAGTCCGCGAGGCCGAGAGCAACGGGATCGAGTGAATGCAGCATCGCGATCGTATCATTGACCGAACGGAACAGCGTTGCGCGGTCCTCGATGGGTACTTGAGGCAAGAGCGGATCCCAAAACACCCTGCCCTCGACAAGTTCCATGACATAGAACGCAGTGCCGAGCACATGCGTGTCGCTACAATACGCGATGACCTTGGGAACAGGGAACCCGACGCGGGCAAGGGCTTCCATCACCCTGTACTCGCGGTCAATCGCGTGTGCGCTGGGAAGGGTGGCGCCGGCCGGCTTTCTTCTGAGCACGTAGGACCTCTTCCCGGTATCCACCCGGAAGGTCGGGTTGGATTGCCCACCCTCGAACTTGGTCAGCGCCAGCGTGCCCACGTCCCCGACATGGTCGGAAAACCAACGTTCGAGCCGTGGTGTATCCATCGATTCAGTTGCCGGCATGGCGCTGCAGTTCCATGCGAGCGATCTGGTTGCGGTGGACCTCGTCTGGACCGTCGGCCAGCCGCAGGACGCGAGAAATCGCATAGGCCATGGCAAGACCGAAGTCGTCACTTGTGCCGCCACCGCCATGCGCCTGGATCGCCCAGTCGATCACGCGGCAGGCCATGTTCGGCACAGCAACCTTGATCATCGCGATTTCGGTGCGGGCCGCTTTATTACCAACCCTGTCCATGGCGTGGGCGGCGTTGAAGGTCAGCAGCCGGGCCTGGTCGATGAGGATGCGCGACTCCGCGATGCGTTCCTGCGTCACCGTCTGTTCAGAAATGAGCCGTCCAAACGTGGCTCTCGACGATGTTCTGAGGCACATGCGTTCAAGTGCGCGCTCAGCAAGGCCGATCTGCCGCATGCAGTGGTGGATGCGTCCTGGGCCCAGCCGCCCCTGGGCGATCTCAAAGCCGCGCCCTTCTCCCAGCAGGATGTTGCCAACGGGCACGCGCACATTTGTAAACGTGACCTCCGAGGCCCGGTCGGGAACGCCCTCATATCCGAAGATGGGGATGGCGCGGACCACCTCGATCCCCGGCGCATCCATAGGGACGAGGATCATGGAATGCTGCCGATGCCGATTGTCGCTGCCGTCGCTTAGCCGGCCCATGAAGATAATGATTCTGCAGCGCGGGTCGGTGGCGCCGGTGGTGTACCATTTGTGGCCGTTGATCACGTAGCTGGCGCCGTCACGCACGATGGTGCTCTGGATGTTCGTCGCATCGGAAGAGGCAACGGCGGGCTCGGTCATTGCAAAACACGATCGGATCTCCCCGGCGAGGAGAGGCTTTAGCCAGGAGTCCTGCTGTTCGGACGTCCCGTAACGCGCCAGAACCTCCATATTCCCGGTATCGGGTGCGTTGCAGTTGAATATCTCTGGTGCGAGCAGCGACCGCCCCATCAGTTCGCAGAGCGGTGCGTAATCGAGATTGGTGAGCCTCGCGCCGCCCTCGTGCTCAGGCAAGAAGAGGTTCCATAGCCCCCGCTTTCGGGCTTCCGCCTTTAATTCCTCAACGACGGGATATACTTGCCAGGGACCATGATGTTTCGCCTCTGCAAAGTAGCGAGCCTCATTGGGGTAGATATGCTGCTCCATGAAGTCCGCGATCTCGGCATGGAGCTGCCGCGCGCGCTCGGAGATGTCGAACAGGAATTGGGACACTCTTTCAGCCACACTCAGCTCGTCTGGTCCAGTTTGGGCATGCTTTCCAGCACGTAGAGATTGGCCAGCAGTCCTCCGTCCACGGTTAGCCCGGTTCCAGTGATGCCGGAGGCGGCATCGGACGCAAGGAAGACAACGGCGTCGGCGACCTCCCGTCCCGTCACCACCCGGCGCATCGGCACTCTCTCGAAGTTCCCTTCCAGATAGGCACGAAGCTTCGGCGGCTTGGGAGACATTTCCGTATGCACATAGCCCGGATTGACCGCGTTGACCCGGATACCGAAGGGGGCAAGCTCTAGTGCCGCGCTGCGTACCAGTCCCATCAGGCCGGTCTTCGACACATGATAGCTGCTGTATCCGATCTCTGCGCCGTATGAGTCGATGGACGCGATGTGAACGATCGACCCACCCGATTGCTTGCGCTGCTGGAGCGCCACATGCCGTGTCGCGAGGTATGCTCCGCGCAGGTTGACGTCGAGTGTCGCGTCCCAGTCCGCCGCGGTCATCTCGATGAATGGCTTGTTTTTGGCTACGCCGGCGCTGTTGGCGAGCACGTCGATGCGCCCGCTCCTCGCGACGACAGTTTCGACCAGGCGGACAACATCCTCCTCGACGCTGACGTCACCCTGGCAGCACCAGGCATTGCCGCCCGCCGCCGCGATATGGTCCGCTTGCTGCTGGAGGCGGTCGGCACGGCGACCGAACAGCACAACCTCATAGCCTCCTTGTGCCAGTCGCTCCGTGATCGCGGCGCCGATGCCGGTAGCACCACCCGTTACGATGGCGACGTTCATGTCTTCAGACGTCATGACTACTCCTTGCGTCCCGCCGGGTCGCGATAGGCCCGCTCAAGCACGATCTGGCCATCGCGAAATTCGTCGAACAGGCTGCTTCTAATACGCTGTTGTCCAGAGCCGTCCCGGGCCGTCAGCAAAAGCTCTACTTCCGCAGCCACTCGCTGATCCTGCGCGACCAGGTTAACGATCGTAATGTCATCGATGCGCCAAGCCTTGAAGTAGCTGTCGAGGAAGCTCCGGAGACCTTGATGGCCCACGAAAGGATTGTCCGGTTCCGCCATATCGACAAGCCGGCAGTCCGCCGCAAAATGCTGAAGCACCGCCTCGATGTCGTTTGCCAGCAGAGCTGCCATCTGGCTTCTGAATATCATCTTGGTCTCCACGGTGACCCTCCATTTCCGGCCAGCATCAACCGACGAACCGTGCAGCGTTCTCGGCCGCAAAATCCGCGAACGAGATGGGCCGACGGCCGGTGACACGTTGCACCATGTCTGTCATCACCCCGTTCCGCCCTTCGGCTATATCGCTGCACAGGCCGACGATGAACTCGGCCGATGCTTCGCTACCGCCCCGCCCAAGGACACGTCTGCGGACTTCGTCGAGAGGCACTTCCGTCACCGTGATCGGCCTTTTGCAGACCGCGCCGATCATGGCGGCGACCTGCAGGCTCGTGAGCGCCTCCCCACCCGTCAAAGCGACATGGGATGGCATTGCCCGATCGCCCAACAGGGCGCCGACGGCGACCTCGGCCACATCGCGGGTGTCGATGTAACTCACAGGCTGCCTCGTCGAGGCCGTTTCGAGCTCGTCGCGCTCACGTATCTTTTGCGCGTATGAGCCCACCGTATAGTTCTGAAAGAACCAGTTCGGCCTGAGAATGGTGAAAGGGATCCCAGACCGTTCAACCGCAATCTCCGAGGCCCGCTGAGGCTCCGTGTCACTGTGCAACTCGCAGTTCAGCTCGGAGAGCATGACAACCCTCTTCAGATGCTGGTTCTCGTCGAGCAGTTCGGCAATCAGCGGCGCAGGCTCGTCGACTGGGGCTTTAACGAGAAAGAGCGCCTGGATGCCGCGCAACGCGGGGACCCATGTGGCGCGGTCGCTCCAGTCAAACCGCCTTTGGTCTACAAGAGACCGGCCCTCGACGGGAGTGCTTCGGATCCCGACCGCATGGGCATGGCCTCGATCTTGGAGAATGGACGAGATGTGGGCACCAACCTTTCCGGCTGCACCTGTAACCAGGAGATGAGATGTCATTTCGAATTCCAAACTGGCGGAAGCGTTGGCGGCGCGCGAACGCCCCGCCAGCGCAGACGACTATTCGATGAGGTAGATGGGGTCGGGAAGCTTCGTCAGTTCTTCAGGGAAGTGGTACTTCTCGAAGATGGCCTTGAGTTCACCGGAGGCGCGCAGCTTGTCCAAGCCATCGTTGATCACTTTGACCAGAGCGGCGTTGCCTTTTTTGATCGGGAAAGTGTTGAGGGCCGGCTTGATGCTCTGTTTGACGCGCTCGTCCGGCGGCGGGACCGTAACCTTGGCGTCGATGCTCATAAGCTTCAGTTGCGCAGGCGCCGACGCCGCGGCGTCGATCACGGCGTCCAGCCGTTCGTTCTTCAGATCGGTATAGACGCTCTGCTGAGATTGATACAACGTGAACGTCGAACCTATCAGCTTCTGCAGATCATCGTTCCACATGTTGCCCTGCAGCGTGCCCACGCGCTTGCCGACGAGGTCGCCGAGCGTCTTGAAACCCTCCCGCGAGACGATCGAAAGGTTGTCGACGTAAGCGGGATTGGTAACCTCCATCACCTTGGCCCGAGACTTCGACAGGTACCAATCGCCAGAGGCGACATCGGCCCGGCCACTCACCACGGACTGAATGACAGCGGCGATATCAAGGGCCATCGGGCGGGCTTCAAGACAGTTCATCTCCGCGATGCGCGTCAGGATTTCCCCATCGACGCCCACAAGCTTGCCTTCATCTATCCCAATGTAGGGAGGAGCCTGATAGGCGGCGACCGTCAGCGCGCCGTCGGAGACGGTTTGCAGTCCGGGGGTCGGCTTGCAGTTTGCGTTCTGGGCGGCGGCTATGCCGCAACTCGCCTGGACAAGCGCAAGGAACGTTCCGAGCAAGTAAAGCTTCTTCAATCGCATTTTCTCTCTCCCATTATTTGCATTGTTAAGTCGGAGTTACCCTCACTAATGCGGGTCGAGCCTGCGCTCGATGACCGCGACACCGGCGGATGCCGGGATGGCGATTGCTGCGTAGAAAATCCCCGCGAGGACGAAGACGGCGAGATATTCGAACGTCTTGCTGCCGTAGCCATAGGCCCGGCTCATGATCTCCGGCACAGTGACGACGAAAGCGAGAGACGTGGCGACGAAGACGGCAATGCCGATGCTCATGAGGGGCGGGATGGCGATGCGGATAGCCTGGGGAAGCATCACGTCTCGGAAGCTGTGCCAGCGCGACAGGCCGCACGCATCCGCGGCCTCCTTCTGGCCCTTCGGGATCGCCTCCAGGCTGGCCCTGAATACCTCGCTGCCATACGCTCCGGTTTGAAATGCCAGCGCCGCCGTTGCCGCTGCAAAGCCCCCCATGGTGATGCCTGCGTCGGGGAGGCCGTAGTAGAGAAGCTGAAGCAGAACCAACAGAGGCAATCCCCTGCCGAACTCGATCACACACAGTGCCAGCATCCGCGAGCCCTTGTGGGGCGTCATCACCCAGACAGCGAGCAGCAATGCCAGGAGATACCCGAAAAACAGCGCCACAGCTGTCAGCTTCATGCTGACCAGCAGACCGGCGAACAGGTCACCACTGGCGTTCTGGACGGTTTCGATGAAGCCATACCAATTCATGCCATCGAAAACCTTGCTCGCATGCGGCTGTCCATGTTCCGCGAGAGGTAGGCAAGCGGCAGGCTCAACAACAGATAGATGACACCTCCGAGGCTCAGAACCTCGATTGCATGCCCGGTGCGCTGGGCCTCCTGCAGTGCATTGAACGCGACCTCGGAAACACCAATGGTCGACGCGACAGCGGTGTCCTTCAGCAATCCGATCCCGTACGTGCCGGCGGGCGGAATGACGACGCGCGAAGCCTGAGGTGCAATCACATAGATGGCGCTGTCCACAGACCGGATGCCGAGCGCCTTGCAGGCGTCGAACTGACCTTTCGGGATGGCCAGCAGACCGGCACGGTAGGTTTCGGATAGGTAGGCGCCGGAGATGAGCGACAGGCCGATCAGAGCGGAGGGAAAGGCGTTCAGCGTCAAACCGAACTCCGGAAAGCCGAAGTAGATTAGGAACAGCCAGGTAATCGGGGGGATGGACCGCAGCAGATCGACCACGACGCGCGCCGTGAAGCGCGCGATGCCCAACGGAGCCATGCGGAGCAGCGTAATAGGAATCGCGAGCAAGGCGCCCAGGAGGAAGCTTAGCACTGTTAGAGCGACCGTGTACGGAATTCCGCTGACGATTGCGGTCAGGCTCTGATGTATCATCTGTCGAGCACCGCACGCAGGAACTGCCGAGTGCGTTCCTCCTGGGGATTGCGCATGATCCTGTCGGGAGGCCCCTTCTCGAGTATCTTGCCATCGACCATCACGACCACCTGATCCGACACGTCCTGCGCAAAATGCATCTCGTGAGTGACGACCATCATCGTCATGCCCTCGTTGGCGAGCTGGCGCATCACGGCCAGCACCTCCAAGCCGAGTTCCGGATCGAGAGCGGACGTAGGCTCGTCGAAGAGAATCACTTTCGGGCTCAAGGCCAAGGATCGGGCGATGGCCACGCGCTGCTGCTGGCCGCCCGAACACTGGGCCGGAAAACTCTCCAGTTTCGCGCCCACGCCCAGCCGCTCGAGCAGTTGGCGCGAGATCTCGTCAGCTTCCTGACGTGATCGTCCGAGCACACGCTCCTGAGGCAGCGAGACGTTGCGTAGTACCGAAAGATGCGGGAACAGGTTTATCGACTGGAACACCATCCCCACCTGGCCGCGGTATCGCGACAGCTGAGCCTTGGACGGCCACGCTTTACCAGCCGAGAACATGGTCTCCCCACCGAATACGATCTCCCCTCCCGTCGGCACCTCAAGCAGATTCACACATCGAAGAAGAGTGCTTTTGCCCGCGCCGCTTGGGCCGATCAGTGACACTACAGCCCCGCGCTCAATCGTCAGCGATACGTCGTGGAGAACCCGCAGCGCTCCGAACGATTTGGAGATATTCCGAAGCTCAAGCATGGGCGCGGCATGGGCCGGCTCCGTTTGACCCGCCTGGATTGGCTTGAGACTGCCTAGACTCACTCTGCCCTTGCTCCCATCGCTCGGCCTAACGCCCTCCCTCATCCTGCGGGATGGGAGCGGTCAGTCCTGCCAACTGGGGCGCACGCCCCAAAGCTTCCCCGACCGGGACGCAAGGACCCGGCATGCGCTTAGGCCACCCTTAGTCGCGCTTGCGCGTTCGGGTCGCTTCTCGTTTTTTGATCGCTGTGTTGGCCGGCATGGCTTTGACGGCCACCGGTTCGCGTCCGCGCAACATATCGAGCACGAAATCGGCATAAACCTGAGCGATATGCTCAGAACTTTGCGCTCCGTCCTTCGCGTACCACTTGGAGACCGAGGTGCACATCTCAATGGCCGCAAAGCTGGCAAGCTTGACATCGGCGACATGAAACTTTCCTTGCGCAACACCCTCCGAGATCGTGTCTCTCCACAGAGCGGCATACTGGTCGCGCAAGGCCACTATCTCATCGCGATTTTCGCCAGCCAGGGAGCGAACCTCGTTTTCGGTGACGAGGGCCTCCAGCTTGCGATCCGCCGTCAGCCGTACATGGCTGATGGCCAGCGCTTTGATGCGGGCCTCCGGCGTATCGGCGCTTTCGAACGCGGCACGCGAGACCTCGAACTGGTCCTGCATCGAGTCGTACATGAGCTCGAACAGAAGGTCCTGCTTGGAATTCAAGTAGTGGTACATTGCAGCTGAAGACAGCCCGGTTCGCCGCGCAATCTCCCTGATCCCGGTGGCCGCATAGCCAAGCTCTGCAAAAAGGGCGATGGCAGCCTCCCGCAATTCCGCCGGGAGAGGCGGGCGTATCTTTTTCGCAGTGGTCTGAAATCTCGCCATCGCATCCTTCTTTCTATCGAACGATCGATTAGCTACCAATAATTGATCGATCGATCGGTTGTCAATCAGCAAATTCGCTTTGCAAGGTGACTTCGCCTGTTTTTAACGCCAGAATGGCCGCTTCCGCTGACTTCACCGCCTGCCGACATGCCCAACGAGCCAAGCGAAAGGCGCTGAACAAGCGTCTAGGATTGCGCCGCGAGCTTCAGCGTTCGGTGGAGAGCGGTCGCACATCTTCCGAACATCACGATGCGTAGTCCGGCGACGACAGATCCAGACGCCGCTTCATCTCGTCGAAATGCGCGAACGCGTAGTCGCGCCCGTCCTCCTGCCAGCCGATCGCCGTCTTTTCGGCCACCGCATCGGAGAGAACATTGAGTGGCTCGCCCATGGAAAGTGCAAGCACCATGGTCTGGCATGCGCGCTCCAGGTGGTACATGCAGTCATAGGCTTCAGCGATGGTCTGCGCTGCGACGAGGACACCGTGGTTGCCCATCATCATTACGGAACGGTTGCCGAGCACCCGTGCAAGGCGTTCCCCTTCGGCAAGGCTGTTTGCCAATCCCTCGTAGTTGTTGTCGATGGCGAGGCGATTGAAGAACCGCGCCGTCGTTTGGTCGATAGGCCTGATCTCTGGTCGTGCCAGCGTTGCGACGGCCGTCGCATAGGGAGGGTGCAGATGCATGATGCAGCGTGCATGCGGCGCCCGCGCATGCAATCTGCCGTGGATGCACCAGGCGGTTATGTCCGGAGCGTCAGGACGCTCCATCGTGGAATCGTCTTCGCTGTCCAGCAACAGCAAGTCGCATGCGCGCAGTCCTGCAAAATGCTTCCAGCGCGGGTTCATGATGAACTGCCTGCCATCGTTCGATACGGCGAGCGAAAAGTGGTTCCCAACACCCTCCTGCCAGTTGAGCTTGTCCGCAAGGCGGAACGCCGCAGCGAGGTCAACGCGTTGTTGCCAGTGCTCGATATCGCCCTGGCTGGCCGGTGAACGTGTGGCAGTCCTGCTCATGTGAGTACCTCCAGACATCGTTGGCAAATTTACCGCCACATGGCGTGTAACGAGCTACTCCGGAACCAACATTGGCTTGCGAACATCGGCGTCAGGCATTCCCAGACTTCTCCGCGTCGAAGATCTCACCGGTCAGGTCGATCTGTCTGACCTTGTGGCGTTCCACGCGCTGGCTTGCCGTACGCGGGAGCTCTCCGATCCAGACATAGCGGGGAACCATGAACTTCGGCAGTTTCGCGCGCCCCCAGTCGAGAAGGTCCAAAGGACGGACGACGGCACCTTCGACGGGCTCGACCGCGAGCAGGATCTCCTCATCGCCCAATTCTGACGGCACCCCAACCACAGCAGCAAGCTGCACCTGAGGATGGGTGGCGAAAACGCCCTCGACATGAAAGCAGCTGACGTTCTCTCCGCGCCGCCGGACCACATGGCCAAGCCGCTCGATGAAGTAGAAAAAGCCGTCAGCGTCGCGTTTGACGAGGTCACGGGTTGCAAACCATTCGCCGACAAATGCCTCTCGGGTCTGTTCGACATCCCGCCAGTATCCGCGGAAGAGGCCATGCGGGTGACGGGATCTCAGTAGCAATTGACCCGAGACATCCGCCGGAACTTCCTCGCCAGCTTCATCCACGACTTTGGCGTCGAAATAGGCCGATGGACGGCCTATCGAGCCGTGCCGTTCGTCGGCAAGCGTCTGATAGATGGGCTGACAACACTCCGTCAGCCCATAGCCCTCCAGTACCTTGCAAGCGAAACGGCGTTCAAACTGCTCGATGTCATCCACCCGGACACCGCCACCAAGGCAGGCTCGCAGCTGATTGTCAGCGGGCCTGTTTCCGGGCGAGCGCAGAAGGATCGCGATAATCGCCCCGACATAGTCGAAGACGGTCGCTCCGACCTCGCTTGAACGCTGCCAGAAGGTGGATGCCGAGAACTTCTTTTCAAAGGCGTGTGGGGTTCCGTTGACGACGCTGCCGGCAAATGCCCAGAACGCATTCACATGATAGAGCGCCGTAACGCAGAACACCCTATCCACGGGACCGAGATTGGCCATGTGCGCGAACTCCCGGCCATAAAAGGCCAGGTAGCCGTGAGACAGGATGCACCCTTTCGATTTTCCAGTGGTGCCAGAGCTGAAAATAATCAGCGCGTTCGTAACGGGAAGGGGAAGCTTGCCCGCCACCTTCCCTTGCTGTTTCGATCGTCGAAGTCCCCTGAGCGAAGTAAATCGCCGATCGGCGACCGCTGGAATAATGTCGACCAGGACAATTCGGGGTTCTGTGCGCTCGATGGCATCGTCCAGCAATTCCTGGCCCAGCCCTGGATTAAGCGGTGCCACCGTGGCCCCAAGGCGCCACGAAGCAACGATTGCCGCGAAGAGATCGACATTGTTTTCCGCGATGGTGACAACACGATCGTCCTCGCCGATGCCGAGGTCCATGAGGGCTTCGGCGGTTTCCATTACAGCCGCCCAGAATTGGCCGTATGTGCTGCTTTCGTTATCCGGACCGATCAGCATCAACGCATCAGGCCGCTCCCTGGCATGCGTCTCAAGGATGGAAACGAGAGTCTCGTCAGCTCTTGCTTGCGGCATTGTTGCTTCGCGGTTGAGTGTATTCGGGAGCACGACCTGCGCCGAAAGCAGCCATGGCTTCACGGGGATCGTGAGTAGAAGCCAGCAGATAAGCGGTCATGATCTCAATTTCCCGGCTGTCATCCAGGGACATCGATGGAAGAATGTCGAGAAGCTTCTTCTGGAACTGGAGCGCCAACGGAGATGACTTCCGCAACTTCTTGAATAGCTTCACCGCTTCCGCGCGCACGTTGCCATCCGCGGCGAGCACGCTCACCAGACCAAGTTCCTCGGCCCGCTTGGCGGGCAGTTTCTCGTTCAACAGCAGCATGCGCCTCGCCCACCCCAGACCCAGCTTGTGGGTCAACAAATAGGTAGCGCCCATTCCGACATTCCATCCGTGCTGGGTCTCGGGCAGCCAGAAGGTGGCATCCGGTGCCGCGACGATGTAGTCGCATGCGATTGCGATCTCCAGCCCTTGCCCAATGCACCAACCGTTGACCGCTGCAACGGAATTAATGTGGGGGTGCCGGAAAATCCGCGCCAACTCGGTCAGGCCACGTTCGGATGCGATCAAGTCGTACATGCCGGAATCCCGGCCGGAACTCACCGACTCGACAAGCGCCTGATAACCATCGAGCGATGCTCCCGACGAGAAGTTATCTCCCTTGCCGTGTAGCACGATCCATCGGTAACCTGAACGCGACGCCTGATCCGCGGCTTCCACGATCCCCGTCACCATGATCGGGTCCATGGCGTTCAGCGACCTTGGCGAATTAAGGCCGATGAACACGATCTCGTCTTCGACCTCGCAGATTACCTGCCCGTCGCCGTAGGACTCTTGCATATCTTTCTCCATTCAACCCAGTGAATATCCGAAATCGTAAGTAAGACTTGAGCGGTCGATGCCGAGTTGCGCGATCATGGGGGATACCGGCCGGCCGGCCGCGAGATCGGCGATACCTTCGGCAGCGACGAGCGCCGAACTGTTCCCAAACGAGAAGCCGGCGGCGACGATCAGGCCTTGAGCGGCAGGATGCCTGTCGATGATCGGGAGATTATCCGACGTGAAGGGAATGCGACCGGCCCAAGTTTCCTTGAAGCCGCTGTTGGCGAGCCCGGGAAACAGGCGCGAGAACCGCCTAAGCAGCCTGCCAAGACCGTCGGCCTCGGCTTCCCAACTGAATCCAGCCTCGTCGACCGGACCACCGAAGATGTAGGATCCATCGCTCCTCTGGGAGATCGCGTCCATCATGGATTCACCAGACTTGGTGTCCCGCCAGTCGAAAAGGTTCGGCGAATAGCTCGGGAGTTCCCTGACGATCGGCGTGTAACTCGCCAGGCAGATGGCCCCGTAGAGCACGCACTTTAGTCGAGGAGGCTGAGGCGTAGTCGCAAAAAGCTGGTTGCGCATGCTCTTGACAGGAAGTTCCAGCGGGCCAGCGGTCGTGGTGATCCTCTGCCAAGGCCCGGTCGCCCAGACCACGATCGGGGCCTCGTACCGGCCGGCATGCGTCCGGATGCCGGTTATGCGATTAGACGACACCATTACTTCCAGGACCTGATGGCCCTCGAGAATCACGGCGCCGGCTCGCCGAGCAGCGGCCACCAAAGCACGAACGACAGTGGCCGTGCCGATCTGGGCGTCATCCTTGCAAAAACTCGCTCCCTGAACATTGTCGTGGACGTCAGGCGCCAATTCGAGCACCGCCTGGCGATCGATGTATTCGACGTTCAGTCCGTCGCGCGCTCGCGCCTCAACGAACTCCTTGAGCAGCGGCACCTGCTCGGGGCTCTCCGCGAGGACGAGACCGCCGTTACGGCGGTACTCAAAATCGCCGCCCATCTCTTCATGAAAGCTGTCGAGCAACACTCTGTTCTTCCGAGCGATCTCGAGTGACAAGCCCTTGCGGCCATGCTGGAAAACAAAGCCGATATTCCGGGAAGAGGCTCCGAAGCCCAGTGCTGCCTGCTCAAAAACCGCGACCTTCAGGCCTTCGAGCGCGAGCTTCCTGGCCGCTGCCGCACCGACGATCCCTCCGCCGATGATGATCGCGTCAAATTTTGAGCCATGCGAAACGTCTACCACCGGATCGTTCCCATCGTGGGCCTGATTTCGATCGATCGATCGATCACAACTTATCGACTGTTCGATAAGTCGTCAATCGCATTTCCTCTCTGAATATGTGAGCAACACGGCGTGTTTCGTTGCGGTGAACAGGGGGATCAGAGTCGCTGACTCGTGCAAAGATCTCTCCCGCGCTAGACAGGCTGCAGAGGGCGTTCCACTGAAGACGCAGAGATGGAGGTGACGGGCCAGATTGGGCTCGTTGCAACTAGCGTCCCGTGAGGCGATCGGCGAAGGCAGCAAGGCGAGAACTGCGCTTGAGGCCACGATGCTCGCGATTGTCCGCAAGCCGGTAAAGGCGGTACATACCGTGCACGCCCAGCCAGCGAAGCGGTTCGGGCTCCCAGCGCCGAACGGCGCGATTCACCCAGGGCAGACGCGCGAGCTCCGTGTCGCGCCCAAGGACCAGATCGCGCAGTGTCCTGCCGAAAAGATTAGAGCTGGACACGCCCATCCCGACATAGCCACCGGCCCAACCGATGCCAGATTGGGGATCCAAACCGACGGTAGTGCACCAATCCCGCGGGACGGCGAGCACGCCGCACCAGGCGTGATTGATGCGCAAAGCGCTCGTCTGCGGGAGAAGCCGCACCAGCATAGCATGCAGTTGATCAATCGTAGCCTGTTGCGTCAGGCCGCGAATGTCAGTCCTCGAGCCGAAGCGGTATGGCACGCCACGGCCGCCTAGGGTGATGCAGCCCTCACGGGTGCGCTGGGCGTAGCAGTAGGTGTGAGCTTTGTCGCTAAGCAGTTCGTGTCCTTTCCAGCCGATCTCCTCCCAGAGAGCTTGCGGCAGCGGCTCCGTGACGATCTGAGCGCTGTTGAGAGGCAGCCAACTACGCTCTTGTCCCGGCAATTCAGCCGTGAACCCTTCCGTCGCGCGGATGATGATCGGGGCACGAACGGAGCCGCGGTCAGTCGTGACTTTGCCCTTTTCGATTCCCAACACCGTGGTCTGCTCGAAGATCTGCGCGCCCATACGTCGGGCAGCCACCGCGAGGCCGCGCACCAACTTGGCGGGCTGCACGCGCGCCGCGCCATGCAACACCATCGCGCCGAGCACGTTTCGCACGTTAATGCGAGCCCGCGCCGCATCTGCCCCGATCAGTTCGACCGGGGCCGAGGCATCCCATCGCCGGGCTTCCTCGTAAATCGCCTTCACGCGATGAAGCTGGGCTGCATTCGTCGCCGCGTAGATGTTATCAACGCGCAGGATATCGGCGTCGATGTTCTCGCGCTCGGCAACGGCGATTATCTCGTCGACAGTGCCGGCCATAGCGTCCTGCATCGCCAAGACCTCTCGCCGCGTCGACGTCGCGAGATATTTTTCACGTGACCACGCGAAGCCGCCAACAAGCTGGCCGCCGTTGCGGCCCGAGGCGCCGAACCCCGCGAACTCCTTCTCAAGCAGGACAACCCGGAGCGAAGGGGCCGCCTGTCTGAGGTAATAGGCGGTCCACAATCCGGTAAAGCCTGCGCCCACAATGGCTACGTCGGCTTCCATGTCACCCTGTAAAGGTGGACCCGGTGCGGGAGGGCCACCGATGTCGGCATACCAAAAAGATATGTCGCCGTTGACCTTGGCTTGCATAACATTCTCCAGAGCGTCAGTCAGGTGAAAGGCATTGGAGCCAAATACAATCATGCACAGCAGTAGTTTTGGTTCTGTCGCACGACACAAGTCGTTGCGAAGACTCAGGTTATTCAGGATTAATGGGATTGGAGCAGGGCTGTACCAGTTGTGGCAGCCCTGCTGGGTTTTACCGACGGCCGCCGCGACTAGCGCTGAAGCCAAGCGTTGAGGCGATCGGTCAGCTCAGGAAGATGCTCTTCGTAATAGGCCGTGTCTTCCGCTATCGCGTTCTTGAGGTTATCGCCCCCAACCAAGTACTGCCTAACCTCGGCGGGATAATCATCCAATGAAAGTGCCTTAATATTGGTGGCATAAGGCAAGCGGGAAACGTAGTCGATCTGCCCTCGTTTGTCGAGAATCCACATGGCGATCGCCGCCTGACCCGCCTTGCTGTTAGGAGCGCCTTTCGGAACCGCCAAGACGGCGCTGCTGTAGAGTGCTTGATTCCACGACAGGCCAATCGGCGCCTTGTCCTCCTTTATCGCACTCGCGATGCGCCCATTCCAACTAACCCCGAACTGGCATTCTCCACTGGTGAGATATTGAATTCCTTGGGCTCCACTCGTCCACCAGACTATCTGATCCTTGATAGTGTCCAGCTTCTTGAAGGCGCGATCCACGTCCAGTGGATAAAGCTGATCGGGCTTCACGCCATCGGCAAGCAACGCAGACTCCAGGGTCGCCCCAGTCTGTGCACTCTTGTACATGCAGCGTTTGCCCGGAAATTTTTCCAGATCATAAAAATCCGCCCAGCTTTGCGGCTTCGGCCCCGATTCCGGAAACGCTTCGGTATTCCAAATCATCTGGATGCTATAGTTCATGATCCTGATGCCATATTCATCGACCGCTCCGGGATCGAGTTTGTCGAGCGGCACCAATGCCGGATCCAACTTCTCCAGATATCCAGCAGCCTTCGCCCGATTGAGTTCCGACGTACCAGGAAGCTCGATCAGCGACCACGGTGGAGGGGTCCCGTTCTGCATCCAGGCATAAAATTTCGTCGGATCGGCGTAAAAATCTGAACGAAATTGGACGCCGGTGAGCTCTGTGAACCTTCTGAACAAGGTCGTATTGCGCGCCTCTGTGGTCGGGCCGCCGCTGGTGTCGTAAAACAGCACCTCCCCGCTCAATCCCCCAAAGATCTTCTCAGGAAATGTCGCCTCGGGAAACTCGGCGCTGATACTCTGAGCTACTGCGGAAGAGCCCAGGCCCGCAGAGGTAAGAACTAGAAGAGACACTAATGCCACTACGGAACTCTTTCTGGTGTACATTGCTGCTTTCCTCCCTATTATATTGATCAAATACCGACGGGATAGGCCCGAGCCGATCCATGTGCCCACGATATGTCGACGATACTTCCCTCTTCGAACTCCTCGTCACGCGAGCCATCGAGCTCGGCTTCAATCTCCACCTGACCCGCTTCGATTTTTAGTTTCAGTCGATTCCCCAAGAACGTACAGGACCGGACGACACCGCGAACAGAAGATCCCGGATCATCAGCCGGCGCCTTCACCGCATCCTGGCGCTTTACGGCAATATGCTCGGGTCTGGTTATAACGATTACTGGAGACCCTACCGAAGTCGCTTGTTCAAGAAGGACGTTTATTGTGATGCTTCCAATTGTCACACGAGCGTCTCTTCCTGATACTTGTTGCGCCACGCCTTTCATTTGGCATGTTTCACCCACGAAATTGGCCACAAACAGGCTCGCCGGGTCCCGGTAGATACCTCGGGGGCTGTCGATTTGAAGGATTCTACCCGCTTCCATCACGGCAACCCTGTCGGAGAGTAAGAATGCCTCGTCTTGATCGTGCGTTACGTAGATCGAGGTCACCTTCGTGTCGCGCTGTATGCGCTTTAGCTCCACACCCAGTTGCTGGCGGAGACGACGATCCAGAGCTCCCAGGGGCTCATCCAGCAACAACAACTTGGGCGACGGGGCCAGAGCACGCGCGATCGCAACACGCTGCTGTTGACCACCACTCAATTCACCTGGAAACCGAGAGCCCAACGACGAAAGGTGCACAAGCTCCATCATCTCTTCCGTGCGAGCCTTGAGCTGATCGCCAGGATACTTTCTTATCTTGAGGCCAAAACCTATGTTGTCTCTGACATTCAGATGCGGAAAGAGCGCGTAGTTCTGGAAGACGAAACCTATATCCCTCCTTTCAATCGGCAGGCGCGTCACATCGCGCCCGGCGATCGACACAGTTCCTTCTGTTGGCTCTGTTAGACCCGCGATAATGCGCAATAGCGTCGTCTTTCCAGAGCCGCTCGATCCCAATAGAGTGAGAAATTCGCCCTTGTTAACCTGAAGGCTGACCTCATGGAGCGCAGTGTGGTGCCCGTATCGCTTCATGACAGAGTTGACAGCCAAGGCTGCGGGGTCTGCTTTCACAGCCTGTTGATTCCTGATCGTCACGATCTAGTCCTTTGGCGTGTCATCGATCCCCTCTTCCTGCCGCGTACCAAACCCGCACGAGGACGCCGAGCATCACCAGAGCGATCAAGATCGTCGCGAGCGCGGGGACAACCGGCTCGACGCCGCTCTGAATGTACGAAAATATCAACAAGGGAAGCGTCTTATCGAAATTGGTCTGGAACAATGCGATTACCGCTTCGTCCCATGAGGCAACGAAGCTGATTACAAATGCTCCCAGCAGAGGCCCTTTGATATTCGGAATTGTAACACTCCAAAATGCGCGCGTGCGCGTGGAACCGAGTGCTCGGGCGGCCGATTCCATATCCGGATTGACACCGTCGAGCGCCGACGACAGGACAGCAAACGCAAGCGGGATCGCAACGACCGCGTGCAGCGGCACGAGTCCGGCCATCGTATCCAGAAGCCCAAGACGGGCTTCTACGTCAAACATGCCGATCGCCAGTAGAATGATTGGCACTATCAGCGGTGAGTAGACGATTGTCTGTACGACCGAACGCCCCAGACTGGAGCCAATTCCAGAGACCGCACGCGCCAAACTCAAGGCCGTCAGAGTCGAGACTATTGCTGTCAGCATACCGACTGTCAGACTCTTGCCCAGAGCGCGGATCCAATCGGGATCCTGAAAGACCTTCCAATACCAACCGAGCGTCCATCCTCTTGGTGGAAAATGGATAATGCGAGATGCGCCAAACGACGTGAAGACGGTGACAATCAAAGGAAGCAGCAAGAAGCCGATCGAAGCGATCGCAATGATCCACAACAATACTGATACGAGCGACAACCCTAGCCGTTCCGCCCCGCTGGTGCCTTTCACTCCCGCAGAGGATGCGCCCATGAGCTGAGATATTCCGACCAGCCGGACCACGAAGAAGTAGCCAAGCAGGGAGATGACGAGCAACATAACCCCAACCGCACTCGCTACGCCCCAGCGAAAGACGGAAATTTGCTGTTGGATATAAAGTGCGACAGTCATACCCTTACCGCCCCCAAGAACGGCAGGGGTAAGAAAAAAGCCAAGCGACAATACGAAAACAAGCGTGCAAGCGCTCACAATGACGGGCCTGATCAGGGGCAAAAACACGTAAAAGAAAGCTTGGCGTGGTGTAGCGCCGGTGCTTCGAGCAGCCATAATGATGGCTTGGTCTACTCGCGTCATACCGGAGTATAGAATGACGATCATGAAAGGGAGCAGGTAATTCGTCATACCGACGATCGTCGCCGTTGTGTTGAACAGCAGGTCCCAGCGGCCTATTCCCATCCACGCTAAAGCTGAGTTAATTAGCCCGTCTCGGCCTAGGATGATCGTGAAAGCGAAGAGGCGAACGAGGATCGATACCCAGAACGGCAGAAAGATCAGCGCCGTCATGATAAGGGCCGACACCCGCGAGAGCCTTGAAATCAAGTAAGCGGTAGGAAATCCCAGGATAAGGCACGATGCTGTGGTATATCCAGCTATCGCGAAGGTTCGGACTACTACTTCACGTAGAACGGGACTTGAAAACACTTCGACGTAGTTTTCAATGGTTATCCCCTCTGCTAGCCCTGGGCCATCCAGCTTCAGACTTCGAGCCACAACAAGGACGAGGGGCAATACAAAGAAAACGATCGTAAGCGCCATATACGGAGCTGCCAGCATGAGCTTCAATGCCGCAGGCGCCGAAAATCGCGCTCTGCTCAAGAAACTTCCCGAATCGAAGGTTTGCGGTGGCCCGGACACAATCCGTTTCCCTCCAATTGCATGAATCAATCCCGGAATGCCGAAGAAGCAGCTTTCCCGTTTATCGTTTCCAGCCGAATGCGAACCTGCAGGCGTGAGCGAAGCAGCGCTTGCCCAGGAAACCTGCGATGCCGGACACCTAACGACGCAATTCGGGTCTTCTCTGGCTTCTCGCATGGTGGCTCTTATGCATCCCTTGCTTACAAAGCCCGCGCCACGTTTTGCGCGAGCATCACCAGAGGTCGTCGCCGAACTGTCCAAACCATTCGTGGCCACTTCCCAGCATTGGTGGGCGGGACATATTGAGCGCTTGAGTTAGGGCATGCTCACATGGGTTGCTTGTTGACTCAATGTAAATTATGTATGCTGATAGCAGCTAGTTGACGCTCTTTGCACTAAAGGTAGCTTCGAACCTCGATGAGTGGAATTTTGGCGAGGCTCCGCCTTATGAGCCCTGACCGGCATCGCGAGTATTGCGCTAACCTTCAGTTCTGCTGCGATCATTATCGCTCCGTTTCCGAAATCTGCCGGAGGTTGAACATCAACCGGCAGCAATTTAATCGCTACCTTGGTGGGACAGCGACACCTTCGAGGCACAACCACAAGAAGATCAGTGATTTCTTTGGGCTTGAGGATGAGGAATTATTCACTGCCCATGATGCTTTCGTTGCATCGTTCAAACGACGCACGGCAGCATCCCCATCACCTTTCGCTTTCGAACGTTTGGAGCCGCTCATTCGATCGATTTCAGGGCGCCACGCGGCGGCGTTGGAAGAATACGAAGGATTCTATTTTAAGTATTTTTATAGTTTCCTTGGAAGGCCAATTATAAAGCGCGAGCTAGTGTACTGGCGCTACGAAAAAGGAATGTTTGTTTCATCGACCAAGCAACGCTATCTGGGCCAGGACGAGACGAACACGGTGTCAAACCGTTATCTGACGTTTCGCGGCGTGGTCGGAGCGTTAGACGACCGTTTGTTTGCTCTCGACTTCGATCCAAGACCTGGAAGCGAGGTTTCGATGATGCTGCTTTACCCAAAGCGTCGGGTGCTTGAGCGTCTTGACGGCATGGTGATCGGATTGGGACACAGCTGGGATCGTCCCATTACATCGGCACGACTCGTCATGGTATACTTGGGTAAGAGTATCGATGTTCGGGCAGCATTGAGAATGCTTGGCGCTTTCGATCCTGACGACGTGGCCATTCCCGCCGTGGTCAAGCGGGCCATCAAGAATGACATAGTCGCTGACGAAACGCTCTTCCGCGTTCGAAATCCACCTTAAAAGCGGACCTGGTATGCGAACATGCGCCCATCGATTATTGACCGCCTGATCGATGGGCGCCTACAGACTGCTTTCCGTTGTTTATCAGACGTCAGCCGTTCTTATGAGAGGCGGAGCATTCAGCGGGTCGCAGTGAACGAAATTTCGATTAGTTCGCCCGGCCCCAATTGGGCAACACCGATGGTTGCTCTCGCAGGCAAGTCTACGGGGTCTAGCCACTCAGCCCAGGCTTGGTTCATTTTCGGCTTTTGTGCGAAATCGGTGACGTAAATGGTTGCCGAAAGCAGCTGCCGCTTGCTGGAGCCAGCGCTGCTCAGGATTGCGTCAGCCCTTTCGAGCAGGTCCTTTGTCTGTGCGTACATATCACCGCTCGTGTTTTTGGCGGTGATGCCACCCAGATAAAGTGTGCCGCCCTTCTCTACGACATTATGCATAATTTCGGATGGGCCAATGCGCTCGATAGCCATGCTCATGATTTCCTTTTGGTTTGGGGGATCTAAAGATGGAAAGGTGCTAGAAGAGGTGAAGCAGGCTCACCCAGAACCTGGCTGGCCAGCAGGCCCGCTGAATAGGGAGCAAGCGTCAGGCCGTTCGCGCCCATGCCATTGGCAACGAAAAGGCCATCAATCCCTGGTGCAGGACCTAGCAGCGGATTGGAAGTGTCGCTTACTGGTCGAAAACCAACCCTCGTCTCGATCAGGGTGGCTCCGGCCAGCCCTGGTGCGATGCGCAACGATTCTTTAATGACGTCGTGAACTCCGCCGGCGGTTACGCGGCAATCGAAACCAGAACCTGACTCGCGCGTCGCGCCCACGACCACGCGGGAATCGTCGAACGTCACCAGATAACTTTCGGCATCGGCCGGGTGCAACACTGGCCAGCTGGCCGTGTCTACACCGGGCAAGCGCAGATGAACAATCTGCCCGCGCTGTGGCTTCACCGGTAAGGCCACACCAAATCGTTCCAGCAATTCAGTTGCCCATGCACCAGCTGCCACAACAACTGCGTCCGCATGTAAGGTCTCGCCATCGACGACGACTCCTGTAGCACGTCCACGCTCGACAGCAAGATTGGCATCGCCCCGTCGCCATTCGGCGCCTCGACGAATCGAGGCTCGTTCCAATGCTCCTGACAAAAGGCGACCGTTCAAACGAGCCCCCCCAGAAAGATGAAGCGCCGCAAATTGTCTGTCGAGCGCTGGAAACAACTCTTGTGCCTGCACTGGATCAAGCCGCGAGATTTGACCGACTTCAGGGGCGCTGTCAGCGCGGCTACGAACCAGCGCCTCAGGTCCGGCTAAGGCGCCAGGCTCGATGGCCAGCAGCATGGCGCCAGTTCGCCGAAAGCCGAGTTCAGCCTCACCTTCCTCGGCCAAAGCTGGAATGAGATAATCATAATAGGCAGCTGAACGATAGGCGAGCTCATAGAAGGCTTGGCTATTCTCCCTGTCCAACCAGGGACAGACGATGCCTGCACCCGCTGACGTTGCACGGCCTGCATCACCACGCTCGATAACTATGACTTCAGCGGCCTTGCAGGTTAGATGATAGGCGATACTCGCGCCCACTATGCCTCCGCCGACAACCACAATCCTCATGACAACTCCTTTGATGGCCGGACAACGCCTGACCCTGAAAACTCGATGGCGCCAGGTGAGAGAACGACGACGGCCGTCTCGACCATGAGGCCGAGGTTGCGCGAAAGATAATCGCTGGACCCAGTATTGCTCAACGTAAATAGTGTGACCCTGTTTTAGCGACTTGCTGCTTTTACCGCGAAAGATCGTCGGTAAAGTGATCTCTTTGGCACCAAGTTGTCTGGCGGGGCTCGTCGCGGCCCAGAGCGTGAACCGCTGGCAACGGTATTCCAGTCCTGTGCGCTGTTGCCGGCCCTGACCGTGCGCCGCAATCTCCTCCCTCGACATCGAGATCGCCGGGACGGCGAATACAACCGTCGCCGAGAGGGTCGCGTAGGTCGCCAGACTGTTGCAGATTGAAGCCCTGCCCGACCGCAAACCGGCCAGCTTTCCGGCGGCCAGCGCCAGCGCGTGGCGATCAGGTGTACGCTCCTGCTCGATCTGCCTGTTCGAAATCTACCGTCACCCACGACGGGTTCGAAGCCCTAACCATGGCCGATCGCATCGCCGTCCCACAAGGACGAGGTCGCGCAATTGCTCACCCGTATTGGAAACGGGAGGCTCCCAGGTGCGTCCGTCGCTTGTCTCACAGAAACGGCTGGTCACCGACGCGCTGGTCTGGGTCGACGCCCCGGCAGGCGCTTCAGAAGCTCGGTATCGAGGAGGTCCGCTCTATAAAAAGACGTCGCCCTTGCTTCACCAGCGTGTTGCCAGCGGCAAGAACCGGAACGGTGCTAGATGTTTGATCCCGGGCTTTGATGGGGCACCCTTATCTTCCGAATCAAAGGATGCGCTATGGGCCAAGTTCTGCATGGGAGCGCCACAACGACAGAGGCAGTCCGTCGAGCGATACAGCATAGTCAAGAGAGCCTGTGGACGCTGGCCAAGCGTTACGGGATCAACCAGAAGACGGTTGCGAAGTGGAAGAGGCGCGTTTCGGTCGCCGATCTACCGACTGGTCCGAAGGAACCGAGATCGACGGTGCTCTCGATTGAGGAGGAGGCGGTCATTGTCGCTTTCCGACGCTATACGCTGCTGCCGCTCGACGACTGCCTCTATGCGCTTCAAGCGACCATCCCGCACCTGACGCGGTCTTCATTGCATCGCTGCCTGCAACGCCATGGCACCGGCCGGCTTCCCGATGTCGAGGGCGACAAACCGGCGAAGAGGAAATTCAAGAGCTACCCGATCGGCTACTTCCACATCGACATTGCCGAGGTCAGAACCGAGCAGGGCAAGCTGCATATGTTCGTCGCTATCGACCGCACCTCGAAGTTCGCCTTCGTCGAGTTGCACGAGAAGGCCGCCACAGCCATATCAAGAGACTTTCTACTGCGGCTGATCGCGGCCGTGCCCTACAACGGACCGACGACGAATACCTCGGCGCGTTCGATAACATGGTCCTTCATGAAAATTTATCTCGGTTGTTCAAACTCAGCTGGGGACGGGCAAGCCCGCCCCCAGCCCGGATACGTCAGGTCGGCTCAAGCCAGACTTTGCCGTAGTCCGCTTCGAACGTTGGATGCATGCCGTGGTTTTTCACGGCAGGGACAGAGCTGTTGTAGAGTTTGCGCCAGTAGGGCTGGATGATAATGCCCGAGTCCCGGAGCATCGTCTGGATGTCCTTCATGACGACCTTACGCTTGTCGGCGTCGGCGATCGAGAGGGCCTCGTTGACCTTGGCGTCGAACTCGGGGTTCGAATACGCGGTTTCGTTCCAGGCTTCACCGGTGCGGTACGCAATGGCGATCACCTGGATGCCGAGGGGCCGCATGTTCCAATTCGTCATGGAATAAGGATACTTGGTCCAATCATTCCAGAATGTCGAACCTGGCAGAACCGTGCGTTTGACCTTGATCCCAGCCTCGCGCAACTGTGCCGCGACCGCGTCACCGGTGTTCTTGTGCCAGTCCTCCTCGACGCTGATAAGTTCATGCTCGAAATCCGCCTGGCCGGCTTCAGCCATCATGGCCTTTGCCTTTGCCGGATCACGGGCGATCTTAGGGATTTCAGCGTACTCGGGATGGATCGGACATACATGATGGTTTTCGGCGGGCCTTCCAGCATTGCCGTAGCCAAGCTGCAGCACCGCAGCATTGTCCACGGCAAGCTGCAACGCGTTGCGCACCCGCTGGTCGTCATAGGGCTTCTGCGTCACGTTGGTGCGTGCCACGATGGTGGAGGCGGTAACGACCTCGGAGGTAACCGTACCGACACCCTCGAGAATCGTGACGAAATCGGCCGTGGTCTCGAAATTGGTATGGACCTCGCCGGCCTCGAACGCGGAAACCATTGCCGAAGGGTCCGTGCCGTAGTCGATGAATTCGACACCGTCGAGGTAGACGTCACCGTTCCACCACTTGCCATCTTCGCGCTTCTTGTAGACGACCTTCTGACCGACATCCCACGAAACAAGCTGGAAAGGTCCGGTTCCGATGGGGTTCTTGACCAAGTCCTTGCCCGTTTCCTCAAACGAGCGATGAACGATGATGGCTGGATAATCCGTAAGGTTGGGGATCAGGGCGATGTCCGACTTGCTCAGCTTCAGCTTGACGGTCATATCATCGACCTTCTCGATCGAGCCTTCGCGCAGCTTATTTGTCTTCTCGTCAACCAGCGTGCCGATACGGCCGGGCATGGAATTGCCCTCAGCCGATTTCTCGGCCCAGCGCGTGAAATTGAAAATCACGTCGTCCGCGTTGAAGGTATCGCCGTTATGCCACACAACATTCGGACGGATGTGGAGCGTGTATTCGGTCGCATCCTCGTTGATATCCCAGCTTTCAAGCAGATATGGCTGGAACGTGAAGTCGCGCGTGTATTTCACCAGCGGCTCGAGCATCTGGCGCTCGGCGTTGGCAATTTCGGACCAATCTGCGGTCCGCGGGTCCTTGGCGTCCTTCACGAACATGGCGACTTTGAGCACGCCCCCCGACTTCGGGGTTTCTTCCGCAAGCGCCTCGGTCGGCGCCGCCAGACCCATCAGACCGTAAGCCATTGCCGCCGACGCACCGAACACGCTGGCCATGGCCAGGAATTCGCGCCGGTCGACTGTGCCGGCCTTGGCCTGCTCCGCCATCCTGAGGATGTGCTCCGGAACCCGATCGCCGTTACTTTTGAAGATGGTCATCGATATTCTCCCATTTTTGCCTTGTTATGTTCACGACTGTTCCGCCGGCGCTCGTTCGAAGCGCCGGGGCATGCTCCGCCAATCGCCGCCCGTAGGCAGTCGGGAGGCGGGATGGTGAGGGCCGGCCGCGCCATGCGTCGCCTCACCAAACTCGTTTGCAGAAGCAGGACAGAGCCCGCTCATTCAGGGTCACACCCAGGCCCGGCGCCGTTGGCACGAGCACAGTGCCATCGCCCTGTATGTCGAGGGTCTCTTCGGTCGCCTGTGCGAGCAAAGGTGACCGGCTGAGCGAATATTCCAGCATCTCTTCCTGCCAATGCTGGGACAGGAACCCGAGATTGGCGGCGTTGAGGATATTGGACTTATAGCCGTGGGGAACGACGCGGCGGCCGTGCTGTCTCGCCAGGTCCGCAATCTTGAGGACTTCGGTCAGTCCACCCGCCATGGAAAGGTCGGGCTGCACGATGTCCGCTTTGCCCTGCAGGATCATCTGGGCGAATTCATACCGGGTGGTCATACCGAGATCGCCGCCGGCGATCGGCGTGCCCAATCCCGTAATGCGGGCGTGGTCGTCGAGGTTTTCGAGCGGGAACGGCGCTTCCAGCCACACGAGGCCTACCTCCTGCAGCAGCGGCATCAGCGGCAGGATCTCGTCTGCGGAATGCCAGGCGCCCACCGCGTCAAGCATCAGTTTAATCTCGGGGCCGATGTGCGCCCTTGTTTCCCTCAGCACAGCAGCGGCCTTGTCGAGGTTGAAGCGCCAGTCCGTTTCCGCACAGATCTTCAACGCCCGGAGTCCCTTACCAAGAGCCGAATCCAGCGACCGCCGAATGGTATCCGGCTCGGTTCCAAGGGGATAAACCGTCCCGTAGGCCTGGATCCTCGGGCGTCGGAGCGTGCCGCCCAGCAGGTCCGCCACGGGTTTGCCTTCGGCTTTGCCGCGGATGTCCCAAAGTGCCAGGTCGATGGCGCTGATTGCGTGGATCACGGCGCCGCGGCGGCCGTACATATAGGTGGCATCGTACATGCGGTCCCATACGCCGGCCGGATCGCAGGGATCACAGCCCATAACGACCGCTTTCAAGCCCATGGCGCGGCTATGGTAGGACGGCGTCTCAATGATCGCGCGAACGACCTCCGGCACGCTGTCAGCCTCTCCGATGCCGATCAGTCCGTCATCCGTGTGAACGCGGACGATGCAGGCAAATATCAGGGTCGATTGTCTACCGGCACCTGCTCGCCTCGCCTGAGATCCCACTGATCGTGACCTAGAAAATCCACAGCAAAGGGCGGCGCGCTGACGTCAGAAAGGTCTCCAAGCCCAACGATGTTGTTGTAGTCGGCTATGAGCGCCGCCTCCGATGTTGACATCTGCAACAGCTTTCGTGCCCAGCGCGTTTGCGTCAGCGCCGCCGGGCGATCGAGCTTCAGCACGAAGCTCAGATTTGGATCGTTCGCGGCCGCAAAGACCAGTCTTCCCGCTCCGGCTTCCCCCTCATACTGCGCCTGCGCGACGGCGTTGATTGCATCGAACATATCGCATTCAGCGAACCCGCCCTCGATGAATGGCGTGCGCATGAAACTGGCAGCTGCTCGCCTGATCACCTCCCGTCCGGAACGCATCGCATCATCGCCAATTTGTCGTCCCGGATCCGGCCGCATGAGGCCACGCCGACCCTCTTCAAGAATTTGGTTGATGCAGGAGTGGACGAAGCTCGCCTCATAAGGCTCGCGGTTCCAAACCGCGTCGAATGCCGGATGCTGGCGGAACAAGTGCTCGGGGACCTGCAGGGCGCAAACGACATCATAGTCGCCGACGCGGTAAGGCGTGCTGCAGAACGTGCGCCGGCCCTGCTTGCGTCCCTCAACATCAAGCCGACGCTGGACCTGCTCTGCAATCGTCAGACGCCGGATATTGTCCGGCTTTTCTCGCATGGATATGTCATCGCCATAGGACATCTGCTGCATGGGATGATCGGGGATGGCGTCTTGCACCTCGTCCGCAATTCGGTCGAACAGTGCCAACGGCCATCCGCCGTCCTCGGGCTCGATGCAAACGGGGTGCCCGGTCGAAAGCTCCGTTCCCCTCAGGCCTACCAGCAACACCTTGAGCTCGATACCGGCACCAATCGACTCGAAGACGCGTTTGGCCAGATATTCGAGGCGGAACCGAAAATGTAATTGGTACCCCCACATGAACAAATTGATAGTGCGCTGCGTCACTGCTTCACCCTCAAGAACTAAGGCCACAGCTCGAGCAGACCGCGTTCCGGAAACCGTCAGTAGTTGTTCCAGAAAAGTCTGAGGCTGGTTCGGAATTTTTCATAGTTTGCGGTCGACCAGCAAACGTCCTGGTAGTCGCGCACAAGCCAATGAAGCTCGTTCGCGCACGTCAGGTCGTCCCTGTTCGAGTTCTGAATGAAGTTAAGGCAGTTGGTCACCGACGTCAGGTGGCTGTAGCCGTACTGATTGTTTGGGACGTTATAGAGAAGGCCTTCAATGAAGTATGAGGGCGCTACCCCGGCGTCCAGATAGCCTTCCTCGACCATGCGGTTTCGCATGTTCTTGAAGACACGGACTGTCCTCTTCATCCAAGAACCCGTCGCTTGGTTCTTATTCGACAGGTTCTCCCGGTGCTGGCGCGGGTAGTTGACGATGCGACGGCCGCTCGCGGTCTCGAATACGATGCCTTCGTGATACTGCGGCCCCATGACCCCCGAATATGACGTGTAGTGCCGGTGCTCGGCTGAAACGAGCACATCCGCATCCCGACGGCTGCCGTTCCCGGGAATGAAAATCGCCTTGTTGCCTACGGTGACACCGGCATAGTGCCGCCTCAACCAGGCGGCCACGTCTCTCTTGAAGTCTGACAGCTCGTAGTCAGCGGGAACGCGGTTACGCTGGTATGCCGCCTGCTCGCCCGGCTGAAGGTCATCGGTATTGTGGTAGAACGTCGAAGTGAGGCGGATAACGATGTCAACGTCGCTGTCTGCGTAGATGTTCGTGTCGTTCGCGTATGATCCCTGAAGAAAGTCGTCGAATGACTTCAGGTAATACGGCGACTCGGTGCTGTTCAGAACGGTTCTGATAGCCTCGTGGGTGGCTTTGGACTGCGTCACTGAACCCTGATGGGACCACGTTTGCAGCTGCTGGTCCGAAATAGGCATGGGTCTCCGCTAGAGCAGAAGGGCCCGGATCGCTGTTTCCTGCTTGCCGAATGAGTCCCGGCCGCGGGTATGAATCAGGTCGAGCTTGGACAGGTCGTATTCGAGAAGGTCGGTTTCCATTGACGGTTCGGTGAATGCCTCGCTGACGCGGACGGTCTCAATGTCGGGAAAGAGGATGCGGCGAAGCTGCTCCATCGATTGGGCGTTGATGTTGAAGGTTTTCTGGATCAGCTCGGCTTCCTCCGCCCAAGAGATGAGCCATGCCTTCGTGAATTTCTTCACGCGTGGAACAGGATAGTCGCCCACGCCGACGTTCAGGACCTTGATGCGTTCGTGGGGCATCTTATACGCACGGACGGCATCTGCGATCGCGTACAGTGTCGGGTTGTTCGCGCAGAACCCACCATCCAGCAGCAGAAGCTCGTCCCCGTTGATTTTGAGCTGCCGCCTCATGAAGAAGGGGTAGGCAGAACAGGACGCCTGCACCGCGTCGCTTAGGGTGCAGCCGAACCCTGGAACGAAGGTCGCCGCGCGGCCGTGAGCCTGCTTTGGATCAGACTTGAATATGATAGGTGTTTCCATCACCCACTTGGTCGCGACCACACCCAAACCGGTCTTTACTGCATCGAACTTCTGCTCCTTGAAAACCTCGTCGCCCAGCTTTTTCAATGCCGCCGATATACTCGCCTTGTCCTTGGGCCGCATGACGTCGGGCACGTGTTTCCGGTAAAGCTCATGGATTTTAGAGACCGGCGTGCCGATGGCTAGGAGTGTGCCGATGATGCCGCCAGTACTGGTTCCGAAAATGAGGTCGAACGCCTCATGAAGGGGCTTGCCGAGCATGGCCTCGACTTCGTGAAGCACGCCCAGGGTGTAGAAGCCCTTCGCTCCACCTCCATCCAAGGTCAGGACGCGAAAGGGTTTATCGACAGCTAGGTCCGCCACGGATGCCCTCAAAGAAAATGATCATTTGATGTAGGAGCTCACGCTCAATAACAAAAGGGTATCAGCTAAACTTGGTTTTCTTTATCACTGACATTCTGCTGCACTGCAGCGAGGGCAGCCTCAATAATAGGCGCTTCATTGCGACAAGGTTGACCTCCACCACAGACAAGAAGGTGCGGAGCGACTCATATTCGCGTGCTTCAGCCGAAAGATCGGCTTTAAGATCGCGGAACCACAGAGGCCAATTCACTTATAAACAGGTTTCGCCCATAGAGTTTGCACGCCGCGATATTTCACTCTTGAGCACGATATGTTCCTGCAATAAGGCAGGAAGATATGAAGATTCTAAATTTGGCCAGCATCTGCAGAATCAGCAGAAACAAGGTATGTAAAAAGGCAATGGAAGCTGCTGAAAATACACCCTCCCCGGCAAAACCGTTCAGGGTCCTGTGTCTCGACGGCGGCGGCATGCGCGGCATCTACACTGCTGCGTTTCTCGACCGTTTGCTCGACCAATATCGCAGGATACGCGAGGTGGAACATCTCGACCTGGGCCGAGGCTTCGATCTCATCGCCGGAACGAGCACGGGCGCCATCATCGCTTGCGGCGCGGCCATCGGCCGCCCTATGAGCGACCTCGTCAATCTCTACCGGGACTGGGGTGGTCGAATTTTCCCGGAACGCATCACCGAGAGCAAAGGGACGCTTTTTGCTCGCATCGCGAAGGGTGGCAACATCGTCAGAGCCGGCGACGCGGCGCTGCGAAAAGCCCTCAGTGCGGAACTCGGGGACATCACCATGCTCGATGTCTATAGAAAGCGCGGAATTTCGCTCTCGATCCCCACAGTGGCCATGAGCACGCACCGGGCGTGGGTCTTCAAGAAGACAAAGACGAGCGGCGTCCGGGACGACAATTATAAGCTTGCCGATGTTTGCCTGGCTTCGAGTGCGGCACCGATCTACCGGTCTTTGGCAGCAATAAAGAATCCCGACAGCAAGCACGAGCAGATCGAGGTCTTTGCCGACGGCGGACTGTGGGCGAACAACCCGGTCATGGTGGGGATGCTGGACGCGCTTATGAACGCGGAAAATGGGCAGCCAATCGAAATCTTCTCCCTGGGCACCTGCTCGCGGCCTGAAGGCGAGGAGATTTCGCCGACAAAGGTTCATAGGTCGATGCTTCAGTGGAAGCTCGGCGCCGATGTCGCGCCGCTCAGCATTACGGCCCAAGAGTTCGCTTTCGACAACATGGCCCGCATGTTCGCCAATGTGTTGAGCAAATGCGGCAGGGACGTCCACCACGTCCGCTTCCCGCAGCAGAAGATCCCGGCGTCGAAACTCGAGTATCTCGGTCTCGACGACAGTAGGCCCGAGGCGATGAATGCCCTCATGAGCCAAGCCTCGACAGACGCCGACATGGTCAAGAGCGCCTGTGACGACGCTCGGAACCCGCAAGGTCAACTAATCCACAATCTCATGATGTCTCTGCCCACGATGCCGGAGACGGGCATACCCAAGGAGCTTTTCCAATGAGAGACTGCCATCTCCAGGTAGCGAAATACCAGCGCGAAGAAGTGCGGCTGCCGAACGAAGCCCGCAAAGACATCTTTGCAAGGGCAAAGACCAACCGCAAACGCCTGAAGGACGGCCTCGCCGCGAACGAAGATCCGACCCCAATCGGCCAGCGGACGCAGGGCTCCTACGCCATGCGCACGATGATCGTCGAGAAAGACGAGGACTATGACATCGATGACGGCGTCTATTTCAAGAAGGACGACCTCGTTGGGCCGAAAGGAGGCGATATGACGCCTCTAGCGGCCCGCGATATGGTGTGGGATGCGCTCTATGACAAGCGTTTCACCATTCCCCCGGAAGTCCTCAAGAACTGCGTGCGGGTCTACTACAACGAGGGCTACCACATCGACGTACCCGTCTACCGCCACGTCATCGTGAAGGACGCCTGGACGGGAAAGGAAACGGACCATTACGAACTGGCCAGTTCCAACTGGAAACGCTCGGATGCACTGGCGGTAACGTCGTGGTTCCAGGGCTTCAACAAGGAAAAATGCGCCAACGCATCCAAGGACGGCGACAAGGGGCAGTTCGTTGAGGTCGTCAGGTTGCTCAAGGCCTTCGCGCGCAGCCGGCCAAGTTGGAAGGGCAAGATTTCGAACGGTTTCGTTATTTCCAAGCTCGTGGCCGATCATTGGGCCGGGGTCGCCGACCGCGATGACAAGACGCTGCGTAATGTCGCCAAGGCGATCAGGGACAAGCTTTCGTGGTCGCAAGCAGTTAAGCACCCGGTTCTCGACGAGAACATCATCGAGGACGGGAATGCGAAGGCCAAGTTCCTTCACGACAGGCTCGATGAGAAGCTGAAGCATCTCGACGTTCTTGACGAGTGGGACTGCGACCACGAAAAAGCGATGAGCGCCTGGGACAATTTCTTCAACACGGACTGGTTCTCCCAGCAACCCGATCCGGACGGGGCGAAGTCGCTTACCCAGAAAGTTGGCCCAGCGATCAAGCGGGGTGAGACCCGGTACGCCTGAAGGCGCGACTCATGCTGACCATCGCCCAGGCAGTTGATGCCGTCTCAGCACTTTTCGAGACTTATCGGCCGGAGTACATGGGTTGCCGGGCCTGCGAGGACGGCAAGGGGCGGCCGACAGGCGGTCACCTGTGGCTGTTCGAGGTTTGGGGCCACGTTCTGTCCATCGTGGCCGACACCGCGTTCCCGTATTCGCGGCCGAACGCCTATATCGTCGACTATGATGCCTCTCGAAACCTGCCGCATGTCGAGCTTGATGGTCGCTTTTGCCTAACGAAAATCGAATTTTCGACCGATCCCGCGGACGCCGCCCGACAGGTGCTGGCGGAAGCTCTCGAACTCCTTGACGCGCATCAGACCGGCGCCGAAGACCACGATCTCCAGGAAGACTTCACCAACTACTGGAACCAGCGCGCCGACGTCGCCGGCCCGGCGCTTTCGTTGCTCTACCAGGAACGTGCTTCGAGTGGTTCCTATGTCCTAGCTGGCAACGAGGTCTTCGCCTTTGCCAGCAAGGAATTGATGGTCCGGTGGTGGGACAATCGGAACGGGGCGCCTCCTAGGCACACGAATGCCGCCTTCTTCGTCGACCTCAAACAGTTTCCTTTACCTTCGGAGTTCCCCGCGGACTCTAAAAGCCTTCTCGAGTTCCTCCAGACACACGCCGTCGATGGGGGAGAAGCAATGTTAAAGGCTTTGAGCATGGTCCCGAACGGGGTCATCCTGGTCCTGGTCGGCAACGCGCCTTCCGGCCACCGCCAGTTTGCTGGCATCCGGCTGCTGAAAACCCTTCTCCCCCATAAGGCTGGTTCGCGACGCAAACCTCAACTCAAGCTTCGACCCGGGGCCAAGATCGCCGTTGGCGACCTTCTCGGACACTACAACATTCAACGCTTGCACACGTCACTGCTTGACAGTTCGGCGTCCCGCAGCATCATCGCCCTGACCGACCTCGCCAAGAAGAGAGTGGTCGTGGTCGGATGTGGCGCAATCGGCGCTGGTGTGGCGCGCCTGCTTGCGAAAGCGGGCGTCGGCCGTCTTGATCTCGTTGATCATGAGAACCTCGGCTGGGAGAACATTCGACGTCACGAACTCGGTGGCCGCAGCGTTCGGCATTCGAAGGCGCAGTCCCTGGCGTCGGACCTACGGCAAGACCTGCCGGAAATCGTCCAGGTGAGGGCTTTCTCGAAAACCGTTCAAGACCTCGTCGTGTCCGGGAGCGACATACTAAAAGGCGCGGACCTTATCGTGGCAACTACAGGGTCATTGCACGCCGACGTCTACATCGCCGATCTCGCACGGCAGGAAGCTCCACCGATCGCCGTCGTGTTAGGCTGGATGGAGGCGTGGGGCGTGGCCGGGCACGCTTTGCTGCTGTCGGGAAATGGCGCTCGGTTCATGGACGGGTTTGAGAATGGTGTTCCTCGGCGCCCTGCCTCGCGAAACGATCGTCAGCCACCCAAGGAATGCGGAAACTCCACGACACCGTTCGGAGCGGTTGAGGTCGTCGCGGTCCAGGCGATGATCGCTGAACTGTGCCTCGATCGATTGCTGGAGCCAGGGTTGGCAGACACATGGCGGACATGGTGGACGTCGGATCGGAATCTTGCCCGCGCCGAAGGGCAATGGACGGAGGGGTTCATGGCGACGAAGCCCGTGGCATCGGTATCAGGAGTGATGGAGCAACAGTGGCCGTAATACTTGAAGGCACTTCAGTCATCGCACAGTTCGATCGCGTTACGGTCCGGTTCTCATCAAACGTCCTCGCAGTCTTCGACGCCCGTCGACAGACGGGTTGGTTCAGCAAGGAGGCCGGGGGACAGCTGTTCGCCGATATCAAGGCCGACCTTTGGCATGTGCTAGCGGCGACCGGCCCAAGGTCGGCGGATCGCCGGGGCCGTTTCCACTTTTGGCCGGACCGCAAGGCTGAGCAGAGGGAGATCGACCGGCATTTCGCTGAGGGACTTCAGTACGTGGGAGACTGGCATACGCATCCGCAGAAGATCCCTGTTCCGTCTCAGAACGACATCGCCAGTATCGAGAACGTAGTCAGGGAATCGACCCTTTATACTCCGGGCCTGTTGCTTTGCATCGTAGGTCTGGCACCGTTTCCAGATGGGTTACACCTATCTTTCCACGCCTGACGGCGGCTGATCTCTGGGACGCAAGCGTCAACGCTTCATCGCCTAACCCAATCCTCATCCCGATCGGAAAATTCGGGCATGATGTCGCCCGCCAGCAGCCTCTCCTTCGACAGCAGCCCGGCGTCCTCGAGCGCTTCGAAATCCGGCAGCTGGCGCAACGTGTCGAGCCCGAACTGCGACAGAAAATTTCTGGTCGTCACATAGGTATAGGGCGCCCCCGGCTGCGGGCTACGCGGCCCCGAGGCGATCAGGTCTTGCGCGCGCAGCACGCCGATCAGGTCGCGCGACACCTCCTTGCCGAAGAAGGACGACAGCTCGCCACGGGTGATCGGCTGGAAATAGGCAATGCACATGAGGACGAGAGCCTCCGACTGCGACAGCTCCTTTGTCCCCTCGCCCGCCGCCGTGCCGAAGGCGGCGTGGATGACTTCGCCAAAATCTTTTTTGGTCCGGTGCTGCCAGCCGCCGGCGACCGCGACCAGCTCGTAGGGGCGGCCGGCGAGCTCGGCGCGGATGTCGTCGATGATCAGCTCGAGATTGCAATTCCTTCCCACCACGCGCGCGAGGACACTACGTGTCACCGGTTCGCTGGCGGAAAAAATCACCGCTTCGACGCGGCCCATCCATTCGCGCCACCGCAGTTCTGGCGGCAGGTGATCGAGCTCGGTGTCAAGCAGCGGCGGCTGAACGTTCGGCTTTTGACGGGCGGAGGCTTGGCTCATCGCTACAACCCAAACAGCCGAAAGGTGCTGCGGCCGGAGAGCTCGCGCACGGCATCCAATTGTTGCAGCCGGTTGAACAAGCGCCGCGCTGCAAAGCGGGACAGGTTTTTGGTCGTCAGCGATCCAGAGACGGCGTCTTCGTCGAGCAGTTTTTGGATCACCTCGCTGGCGCCCTTGGCGCGCAGTTTCGGAGCCACCGACAGGAGCTTTTCGGCACGACGCGACAACTCGGCGGCCAGCCGGCAGGAGTCTGCCGCCGCCGTAACCAGCGCCAGGCAAACCGCGCGCTCGAAACTTTTTTCGCCGGGTCGGATGCGCCTGCCGCCACCGACTCCGGCGCGGAAGGCTTGAGCAAAAACCTGCGCCGTCAGCAGCGGCAGCGGCCGCGGCCAGCGCAGGCTTTGCGCCAGCACCAAGTCGGCCAGCCACCACGCAAGAAGCTCGCAATCCGGTCGCACGGTGACCACGTAAGTGGCGATCGCCGCGGCGGCGAATGGCGCCGGCCGCTGCGACTCCGCTAGGGTATTGACCTCCACGCAAAGCGCTGCGAGCGCGGCACCGTCCCAATGGAGTCCGAGCAGCTCGACGATCTTGGCCAAACGATCGGCGGTGGCGACGGGCGGCTGCAGCGCCAACTGCCGCCAGGCGCCAAAAATAGCGCCGGCGGGACCGGGATCGGCGCCGGCCGGACGCAGGTACCAGGCGTCGCGAAGGGCGGCCTCGTCTTCTGAGCGACCGGCGAGCCGCATGCTGGCGGCGGCGCAGCGAAGCGCCAGCCGCTGCCGCCAGGCGTCGGCCCAGCTGGTTCGCGTGCGGGCGAGCACGTCGAGCGCACCCAGCGCGGCGCCGGCCTGGAAGGCGGCGTCGGTGTCGCTGAGGGTGTAGGTGGCGAGCGCCCAGGCTGGCACGGTCGGTGGCGCAGAGGAACTGGCGGTCGCGGGATCGAGGCGAATCATGATTTGGAGAGTAAAGTGCTGGTGCGCTTTTCGCCATGATTTTCACACCAAAACGCACAACCTGTCGCCGCCATACAACGAATGATAATCTTGCATTATCGTTCGTTTTGAGATCTAGTGGATAAATGGCCCCTATCGTCGACCAGAACCCGGAAACTCGTGCCGAGGAGAGCTCAGCGCCGCCCCACAGCACGCCAGCAATCGCCGATTCCTCCTCTGCCCCCCGGTCGGCCGACGATTTGCCCGATATCGTCGATGTCGTCATGGAAATGGGGCAGGCACCCGAGGAGCCGCGAAACGCCCCTCCCTTGCCCGCACATCTGGAAAAGCTCGCCGATCGCGCCCGCGAGTATGTCGAGGCGGCGAGTTCAGCCAACACCCGTCGTGCCTACGCATCTGACTGGAAGCATTTTTCGGCCTGGTGCAGGCGTCAGCATCTTGATCCCCTCCCCCCAGATCCGCAGGTTGTCGGCCTCTACATCACCGCCTGTGCATCCGGTACGGCAGCCGCGGACAAGACCGCAAACTCGGTGTCGACCATCGAACGCCGGCTTTCGTCGCTCACCTGGAATTTTGCCGGACGCGGCCAGCAGCTCGACCGAAAGGATCGACATATCGCCACCGTGCTTGCCGGCATTCGCAATACCCATGCAAAGCCGCCGTTGCAGAAGGAGGCGATCCTGCCTGAGGATCTTCTGGCCATGCTGGAGACGCTCCATCGCGGCTCCTTGCGCGGTCTGCGCGACCGCGCCATGCTGCTGCTTGGCTTCGCTGGCGGCCTGCGCCGCTCCGAACTCGTGGGCCTTGATGTTGGCCGCGACCAGACCGAAGATTCTTCGGGCTGGGTCGAGATTTTGGACCAAGGAATTTTGGTCAACATACACGGCAAAACCGGCTGGCGCGAGGTCGAGATCGGCCGCGGCTCGGCCGACACCACCTGCCCAGTTGTCGCTCTGCAGATCTGGCTGAAATTGGCGCGGATTGGCCACGGACCGGTGTTTCGGCGCGTCACCGGCCAAGGCAAAGCCGTTGGCGCCGAGCGCCTCAACCCCCAAGAGGTCGCACGACTGGTCAAGCGTGCAGCACTTGCTGGCGGTGTTCGCAGCTATCTGTCCGAGGGTGAGCGCGGGAAAAAATTCTCGGGCCATTCGCTGCGCGCCGGTCTTGCCTCATCGGCCGAGGTCGACGAGCGTTACGTTCAAAAGCAGCTTGGCCATACCTCGGCCGAAATGACCCGACGCTATCAGAGGCGCAGAGACCGGTTTCGCGTCAATCTCACCAAGGCCAGTGGACTGTAAGCTGCAAAGGCTCCCTCCCCTGCCCTTCGGATCCCGAGAGCACCCTAAAGCCAAGACAGCTGATCCTTCGGCAGCCTGCCGCTCGGATCGAATACTGCCACCTTGTGGGGGAGATCTGGACCCCAGTCCCATAGGATCAGGTTGCGATCCTCAATCTCGGCCCCGGGCGCGAAGCTCGGAACCACAATGCCTGCAACATTTCGAGGTCGCAACCGATCGTAGATGGACCAGGAGACTGGGCGCTCTCCGTCGCTGAGAGCAGTCGCCCAGGCACAGGCCATCTCTTCGGGCGTCACAGAAAACTCTTCCCTCCCCTCTTCCGTTGTCAGATCCGCGATGTCATCACAATCGATCTCATAGGAGCAAAGCACGCATGGATCGATCCGCTGTGCGAAGCCCTGGTTGGCTTCCTTGATCGCAGTCATGATGGTCAGCGCCAGATAAAGCGCCGGCACGCCTTTGGGATTGAATCGGGCTCCTCGGATCGCCGCTCCTTCGCCGGAAGTCGGCTTGAATGCCCAACGCGGATCGTGTGCGCGGTAGCAGGTTCTGACGAACCTCACGCAAAACCACCAACGGCCATATGATCGAGATAATCACGGACCGCTGCTGCCTTGCCATCCTTCACCAGCGCTTCAGCAGTGCGTCCGCCAAATGCTGGAAGCGGCTGAGCCCGATACCAGGCCATCGCCTGCTCTTTGCCGCCCGCCCACTCCGTCACGCGGCTGATGATCTCAAGCATCTCCCGAAGACGACCTTGTGTCTTTACCGCAGCGCTGCGCTCCGAGCGATAAAGGGTCTCGCGAGCAAGACCAGCGGTTTGGGCCAATTGGCCCTTGGACATGCCAAAACCATCCGCGACCTGCTGGATCGCAATCTTCCCGTTGCGATCCATATAGGACAAGATGAGAGGTCCATTCTGCTCGGGGGTCTTGAGTGCATGGGCCACAGAATTCATCCTACCATATTGAAAGTCATATTTCTTGTGCAAAACATATGGCAATTCTCGACGGCTTTCAATCCCAGGACCGAACCAATCTAAGCTGCATCCACTCGAGCGCCCGCGGAACAAACCGCCCCTGCCCCGCAAATCCCTGCACCCCACACTTCATCCGGCCATCCTCGCTGTTGCCCCATTAGCTTTAAGCGCGGCCATCAGCATGGGTCCGACAGAGAACTCCCCTGCCCTCGCCTTTTCGGTCAGCACCCGCAGATATCCGCCGGCCGAGTTGATATGCTGCGCCCGCTGAAGGATGCAGGCGATCACGATCGCGGCTACCTCCTGGCCCATCACATGGCAGGCCTCCTCATATGCCGACGGTGATACGCCAAGGTAGCCTCGCACCTGGGCGGCGGTCATCATCAGGTCCCGCCAGCTTCCGATCCCGCTGACCGCATAGTCCGCAATTTCGGGGCAGGCCCTCAGCACCAACCCAATCGGGTAGCCTTTCAGCTTCTCGGCCGGAGCGGAGACTGGCTCGACCGCGGCCCTGCTTTTCTCTAAAGCCGGTTCAAATACAAAAGTGGAATCTGTGTTTGAATCAGATTGCTGCCGCTCAGTTTGGGACTCATTGCCGCTAGGATTCTTGGAATTTGTGAAGCTTTCCAGCATCCTATCCACTTCATCATGAAGAGTGGTCAGCTCAGCAACGAGCCCCTCCAACTCCGGCAGCTCAGCCCTGCGCGGAATTGCATCCACGATGGCCCGAAAACGCCTCCAGATGGCTCCCCAGTCTCCAGGAACGGCCTCTTCGATCGCGGCGTCGACAAGCTTGTGGATGTCTCGGCGGTGGAGCGTGATCCGCTCGCGCATCAATTTGAGCGCCCGATTGTCGGCTCGGACCTGGTCGGCCGCCTGTTGAAACTCCGCGGCCCGTGTCAGCAATGGCGCCAACGAGAACCCGAACGCTTCCACGACAGCCCCGCCCTGCCCTTTGCGGGCGAACCTTTTGCCATTGGCACTGTCGCGGCGGATAATCAGACCGCAAGTCACCAGCTCCGCAAGGTTCCTCCGCAGTGTGGAATCGGCCATTCCGTGTGCGCGCAGCGATAGCTGTGCGTTCGACGGAAAGACCATCAGGCCATTTTCTTCGCTGATCTGGTCATCCGGGTAGAACGACAATAGGCCACTCAGCACGGCCAAGGCACGATCGCCTACGCCGAGAACCGACTTGCCCTCACAGAGCCAACGATAAACCTGCCACTTTTCAACGTGAGATCCCTCAGGAATCTCCCGCGATGCCGTGTTCGCCTGCACCAGGGCAAGCGTCATCGGCCGCCGCCCGAAGGGCGTCGTTGCGTATCCACTCTCCATTTCCCTCGCCTTTCAATTGGGCAAAAGAAACCTGCTCGCCGAAACGGCGCCACGACTCTTGACAGTGATTCGGGGAAATGCGATTCTCAGCTTGCTACAGACCGAGAAGGGCTTCCGCGACGGCGACGTTCGGGGGCCTTTTTCTTTTGCGGTTTCAGTCTCCTGTTTTCTTTGCCAGTTCCGACTCCCGGAAAGCCTCGAAAAGCTCGTCGAGCTTGCCGGCGATGAACGCACCGAAGGGCGATGCCTCCTTGGATTTCAAGGCAAGTGTAAACATCTTTCCCGTGTCGGTGATCTTGGCGCGCACTGACTTATCCTGTGGCGTCCAAGCCCTTTCTTGAGGCTTCGCCGGAGTGCGGGCGCGCTTCGGAACAGTGCTCAAAAAATCAAACAGGCGCGTGAAGCGGGTATCGCTATCGGACGCCGCAAAGTCGGTGCCTTTTACATAGTCCGCTGCTCTGGACCGGTTTTCAGGATGCTCCATCAGCTTGGCGAGTTGCCACCAGCGATCGCGGCCGATGCCCTTGGCTGCTCCGACTTCCAGAATAATCCCCTCGGGAACGTTAGAGGTGACCGAACGCATCTTCGAAAATGTCGTGTCGTCTAGCGCCAGCGCCGACTTAACCGTCTCTTGCGAATGGCCCTGCCTGAGGATGCGGTCGGCAAACAGCGTCCGCTCGATGAAGGACAAATTGGCCCTGGCTGCGTTCTCCTGCCCCTGGGCGATCAGATGGTCCTGATCGTCCATCTTCTTGACGACAGCGCGAACGAGGCTGCCCAAATGGCGAGCAACCTTCACGCGCCGGTGTCCAAAGACGGTCTGGTAGCGACCTGGCGCCGACGGGTGAGGCCTTACCAGGATGGGAGAATCTTGCCCGCGCTCACGGATTGCCGCCATTAGCTGGCGAAATTCATCATCATCGTCGTCAATACGATCTGAAACGAATGAGCTGTCGACGAGGCTGGGGTCTAGATCGACCACCGAACTCTTGGACAGCTCTTCGAACGACTGCATGATCGAGCGCGAAGCGCCTCGAACTGCGTAGTTGGCGACGTCTCTCACCTCCGTGGGCGGAGCTCCCGCCCCCATAACGCTCCCGAATACATCTTTACGTGCCATTCAATCGCTCCGATCTGCCGCTAGACGACTGATTCTGCAGAAAAAATCACCGGTTTTTACTGCCGTAAAGTGGTCATTGATCACGACCTGCCCCATGCGCGATGAATGAGTACGGTAATTTCCGAGTTCACGGCATCAAGCGACTCGACCGCCCGGTCATAGGTCGAGCGCGTAAAGGCCGATTTTTCGACCTCATAAAGGGTCTGCTTGGTCAAACCGGCGTCCGAAATTGCCGTCGACTTGAGCATCGGATTCTCAAGGATCTGACCGGCAAGCATGGACTGCATGAAGCCGACCATCTGCGCTTGCGGAATGTCCGTGGGCTCGTAGCGGGTAATCAGATAGCGAAACCAATCCAGCTCGATCGCCGCACCGGCAGCCTTAATGGTCTTCAATATGCCGCCGAGCATGAGCAGGAACTGGCTCATCGACATCAGGTCGAGCATCTGAGGGTGAACCGTGATCAGAACCGACGTCGCCGCCGACATCGCCGTCAAGGTCAGATAGCCAAGCTGCGGCGGACAGTCGACGACGACGACGTCATAGCGGCTATCCACTTCTGATAGCGCCTTCGCGATTCTCGTGAAGAACTGCCGGCCCTCATTGGACGATTTGTCCTGCATGGCAAGCGGCGTGTCGTACTCGTACTCTTGGAGCTCGAGATTAGCCGGGATGATGTCCAGGCCCGGGAAATTCGTCGGCACGATGACGTCGGATATCGGCTTGCGCTCGTCATCGTAACGGATCGCCTCGTACAAAGAGAGGTTTTGATCCAGTTCAGGCTGGAAGCCATGCAGTGCTGAAAGCGACGCTTGCGGATCAAGATCTATGGCGAGAACACGATGGCCTGTCAGGGCCAGGTGTTGGGCAAGGTGAGCAGCTGTAGTGGTCTTGCCGCTGCCGCCTTTGAAGTTAACGACCGCCACGATCTGGAGCTTGTCTCCCGGCTTGCGATGCGGGACGTATTTCTTCACCTCGGTCCGGCCGTGGCGGTCCAGGAAATGGCGCAGCTCGAGCATCTGTTCGGCCGTGTAAGAGCGCCGGCCGGAGGGGACCTGGTCGGGAATAGGTCCTTTGCCCTCGAGATGAAGGCGCTTCAGATTGTTTTGAGAGACGTCTAGGTAGTGGGCGACCTCTGCCATGGAAAACGAGCGCAGGGTCTTCGTCGCGTTGGGTGGAAATTTCTCCATGCGCAGCTGATTGAGGCGTCGCGATATCTCGGCACCTTGTTCGAGAATTTTGTCATCGAACTCGAAGCGTGGTAGCCGCATGGCGATGTTCATTCTCGTCTAAACCCGAATTGGCGCTTTTTGCGATGAAACTATTCAACAACCGCCATTAAGCTCCGATTCGGCCAACCCCGGCAAGAAGTTTTAGGTTAACAGAAGGTTAACGGCGCCAGCCGGCTTCTTTACTGCCGGTTGCCGCTATTCTCACCAACACTGCGGTCTCGTAGCAGCCTCCAACATTTTCCTCTTCCACCTAAATGCATGTTTTATCTGCCACAAGGGCGCTTTTTTACGGCAGTAAAGCGCCGCGCGTCAGCGGATAAGAATTGCAAGTCCGGGGGAGGGAAGGGCACCACTCTATCAGTTATCGACAAGCGCGGTCCTCCTCGGGCCCACGCCGGACGGGCGCCTATAGCAGTAGCAACGCAACCAGGGCGCCGACCCGCCCTTCAACGCTCAGCGTCGTGGTCGAAGATGACCCCAGGGAGTTGCGCACCCGGCGCTTCCTCTTCGCGGCAGGCGCATCCTGCACGCCTTCCGCCTACGAAATGAGCCACCCGCGTGGGATTGCCGACCCTATGCGGGCTCAAATAGCGGCGTGTTGTCGAAGAGTTTGGATCGCCGCGAGCTACCGCGGACGCAGTTTGGACGCTCGGTCGCGATAACAGCTGGTATCGGGAAGGGGAGGGGACAGATCTTCTGACGAAGCCGACGCGGACAAAATCGCAAACTACAAGGCGGAATTCGCATTTCTTGTCGCTTGGCACGGAATCCCGCTCGCCCAGGTGACCCGTGACGGCTTCGAATGGCGATAGCGACCCGTAGATCGGAAAGAGTAGCCCACCACTCATTCGCCAGACGATACCCGGCAGACTCTGCCGACGTTCATCGAGCCGCTCTTGCCGGATGGGTGGCTCGCTCAGGTCTTGCATCAGCGCGACGTGCTCAAATCGGGCAGGCGCGATATGTCGAACATCGCTTTCGTCAAGAATCGAGAGAACTAGCCGGGCTCCCCGCTGACATTCTGCAAGGGGAGCTCGCGGTTTTTGAAGCCGGCCAATTCAGCGGCCGTTATACAGGGCGGGCGCGGAGCGAGATCGAAGATACGTTTGAGCAGAGCCTGACTGGCTGTTTGCCAATAGCCAGACGCCACGCTATCGGGGAGTCCAGATCAACGCACTTATGTGTTTGATGCGGGCAGGTGCGCTGGTGCCAGCGGTGGAGCAGCCTTTCACTCATATTCTTAAGCCTTCGGGCACGGCGGGCTTCGAGACACTCCGCATCGTCGAGTGGCTTTGCCTGGACCTCGGCAGGGCCGCAGGATTTGAAGTCCCCCGCCGCGTTGATCGAGATGCTCGATTGGATGCTGCCGGCGCTCGTGGTCGAGCCCTTCGACATCCGACGTCGCGCTGGCGATCACCGGACGTTGGCGATGGAGGATTCCTGTTCACTCCTTAAGCTTCCGCCTCCGCCAAATATGACGGTGCGATCGAGCGCATGGCGCGGGGCTTCGGCCGCTGTCGACAGATCCATTGAATGATCTCGACATCCCGTTTCGAAGTGCCTTGTTTGCCTGGTTTAATGCCGACGGCGATAAGCATCTGCAAAAACTGGCGCTGCTAAAAATTGGCAGGGCCCGGATCGCATCAGTTCAAGACGATACGATTTGCATCGCTTTGCGTTCGGGCAGCGTCTTCGGGGGGTGGTGATAGAGCCCCCCGAAGACACTGCGGCACGCGCGAACTATAACCTTCGCGGTCCTTAGGTATTATCTTCAATTAGCGAGCAATGAAGCGCCAGATCGAGTATTGACAAAAAATAACAAGGAGTCCGTTGCGATCGAGATTGGGAGGTTACTCGATAAGGGCCCTCACTCCATCCCGGTAATTTATGGACTCACTGTGCTGGTTTGCCAGAGGGAACAGACCGGTTTACCCGATCACTCCCTCGAATAATTGACCATCAAGTGGCCACGACCCGCCAACTTTGCGAAGGCTTACCATCTGCCAGGCCAGGGAATGTGGTGCCCCTTCCTGCAAATCGATAAGCGGTGATAATGGCCAAGGGCATCTGCATTGCTCCTTCCCTCGCCACGGTGCTCCTGGAAGGATTGGGCGCACAAAGGCTGGGGCAAATGACACGAAGCTGACGCTGAGCAGGTAGGGCGGAGCCAGCAGCAAAGCCGCGGAAGGCACCGAAACTCGGCCCATCATGGCGACTGACGGCCGCTTTCACCATAGCTTGATAACTCTGGCAGGCGCGAGCGATCGTCGGCCGGGATTGAGCCGGACCGCTTGACCGTACCTTTCGCGTCGATCCTCGCTTAACCGGTGAGCGACCTTGCAATGCGGCCGGCGATGTCGGCCGACGCCTCGTCAAATCCGAGGTATCGGTTCTTTCGATAGGACAACCCCTGCCTTATCGACTTCTCATGCTCGACGATCGTCACTATTCGTAACAATCTTGGTAACTGCCGAGCATGCAGCCATGGACATCAGGAAACGTGCAATGCTGGAAAAAGTGGAAGCTGCTACAAAACTGAGGCTGGAAAGGCCCTCGCTGCTTCGAGAGGCTGCCTATGTTGCCGGCGAATGGGTGCAAGCAGCGGGGCAGGGCATTGCCGTCACCGATCCGTTCGACAATTCCACGCTTGGCTATGTGCCTGATCTGGACGCCGCCCACGCGCGCGCAGCGATCGACAAGGCTTACGATGTTCAGAAGGACTGGGCTCGCCGTACGGCCAAAGAACGGGCACGGATTCTCAGAAGTTGGTTCGACCTCGTCGTGGCGCATGCGGACGACTTGGCGAAGATCCTGACGGCTGAACAGGGCAAGCCGATCGCGGAGGCGAAGGCGGAAATCATTGGCAATGCCGGCTATCTCGAATGGTTTTCGGAAGAGGCCAAGCGCATCGAGGGGGATGTTTTGCCCGGCGCGTCGGCCAATCAGCGCATCGTGGTGTTAAAACAGCCGGTCGGCGTCTGCGCTGCCATCACACCGTGGAATTTTCCGAACGGCATGATCACACGCAAGGCTGGCCCGGCGCTGGCTGCTGGCTGCACGATTATCCTCAAGCCGGCAGCTCAGACGCCGTTCTCGGCAATCGCTCTTGCGGTGCTGGCTGAGGAAGCGGGGGTGCCAAAGGGGGCATTTTCGGTCATCACCGGCAACGCCCGACCGATCGGAGAGGAATTTTGCGACAACCAGAAGGTTGCCAAGATCACCTTCACCGGTTCCACGGCGGTGGGTCGCTGGCTGATGTCGCGTGCCGGCAACAGCATCAAGCGGCTCTCGCTGGAACTTGGCGGCAATTCTCCCTTCATCGTCTTCGATGACGCCGATCTCGACAACGCCGTGAAAGGCGCGATGGATTCAAAGTTTCGCAATACAGGTCAGACCTGCGTCTGCGCCAACCGCATCTTTGTCCAAGAAGGCGTGGCCGATGCATTTCTGACAAAGCTTGAGGCAGCTGTGGGACAGTTGCGTCTCGGCTGTGGTACCGAAAGTGAGACAAGCCAGGGGCCGCTCATCGACGAGAAGGCAGTGCTGAAGGTCGAAGAACATGTTTCCGACGCGCTCGCGAAGGGGGCACGCCTCATCATGGGCGGCAAACGTTCTTCCCTGGGCGGTACATTCTATGAACCGACGATCCTGGCGGATGTCACTGCCGAAATGCTTGTCACCAAGGAAGAGACCTTCGGTCCCCTGGCCCCCGTCATCACCTTCAAAGACGAGGCCGATGTGATAGCCATGGCCAACGATACCGAATATGGCCTTGCATCCTATTTCTTTTCTCGCGATGTCGGCAGGGTCTGGCGCGTCGCCGAGGCGCTGCAATGCGGCATTGTCGGCGTCAATACAGGACTTGTCTCGACCGAGATGGCGCCGTTCGGCGGCGTCAAGCAATCGGGGCTCGGACGTGAGGGTTCCAAATACGGAATCGGTGAATTTCTGGATATTAAATATGTCTGCCTTGGGGATGTCTGATGCGGTTCGATCCTCCAGCAATCCAGACCAGTGCAGGCTTCCGGGCGAAGTGCCCCGGGCGCGGTCTTGAGCCGAGGTGTGCATGACGCAAACCGGATTTGACGCGATAGTCATCGGGGCGGGCCACAACGGACTCGTCTGCGCCAACTACCTGGCACGAGCCGGGCTGAAGGTTCTGGTTCTGGAGGCGCGCAAGATCATCGGCGGCGCGTGCACGAGCGAGGAACTCGTTCCGGGCGGTCTCTTTTCTTCCTGCTCCTACATCCAGATGATGCTGCGAACCGAGGTCGTCCAGGACCTCGAACTCGCCAAATACGGACTGCATTCGACAGCGCCAGACATGCTCGAAATGGGCCTGTGGGAAGACGGCGACCATGTGATGATGTGGCGCGACGTGGACAGGACGCTGCGCTCGATCGAGCGGCACAACCGCAACGACGCCGCCAGTTTCATGCGTTTCGCCAGCCGGCTGCGCCGCTTCGGTGAACTCTCCGGCTCTTTGTGGATGAGCGATCCGCCAGCGGCGGACGAGATGCGCGAGATTTTCCGGAAGGCGGGAGAGGATGAACTTTTTGAGGAGTTCGTCCTCAAGTCGGCCGAGGACCTGCTGGCGCGCTATTTCGCAAGCGACCGCCTGCGCGGGTTCATGATGTTCATGGGCATGGTTTCGACCTGGGGTGGGCCCAAGACGCCAGGAACCGCCTATGTCTACGGCTATCACGCACAAGGGGAATTCGAGGGAAACTACGGGCAGTACGGGCTGCCGCGCGGCGGCATGGGAGCCATCGCCAGCGCAATGTCGAACGGGCTGCTGGAACATGGCGGCGAGGTTCGCACGTCCACGCCGGTGCGCCGCATCCTTGTCGAGGATGGCAAGACCCGCGGCGTCGAACTCGAAAGCGGTGAGACGATCAGGGCGCCGCTGGTCGTGTCCAATGCCGATCCCGTAAGGTCGCTGGTCAAGTTCTTGGGAAACGATCTGCCTACCCCAGCCCGAATGAATGCCTCAAAGATCGACACGCGCGGCTCGATGGCCCGCATTCACCTTCTGGTTGATGCGCTGCCCGACTATGTCGGTTTCGAGCCTGGCAAGATGGGTCCCCAACACCAGGGGCTTGTCATCATGGGCGCGGCACCAGCACTCTACGAGGCGGCTTGGGAAGCCCAACGCAACGGCACCTTCCCGGACGACTTCGTCATCGAGGCCCTCATTCCCTCTGTGACGCATCCTGATCTGGCCAGGCCGGGAACCCACACGCTTTCGCTGGGCGTTCAGCAATTGCCGTTTAAACTTGCCAATGGAGATTGGCATAGCCGCAAGGAGGAATGGGCCGACAAGGTGATGGAGGCCTACTTCCGTTATGCACCCAACATCCGCGATCATATCCTTGGCCGGCATGTCATAACGCCGCTTGACCTTGAGGAGACCTATAACATCACCGGCGGCAATATCTTTCATTCCTCCATGGTCGGCACCGAGAACAATTTCGATCACCGCCCCATTCCCGAGGCCGGCCACTATCGAACGCCGATTGCCGGCTACTATCTGTGCGGCTCGGGGAGCCATCCGGGGGGCGGGGTGTCCGGCGCACCAGGGCACAATGCGGCCCGTCGCATCCTTGCCGACCGCGCCGGCAAAGGCGATCTCAGAATGCTGCGCGCCGACGCGGCGCTAACCGCCTCGCCGTTTGTTAATGCCATGATGAAGCTGCCGTTCGGCGAAGCGATCAGCTACCGGGTCGCCCGCAGCCCGTTCTTCCGCGAACTGACACGCCGGCTGAACCGCACCGGAAAATAGGGATGGTGCGCCTGTTAGAATCGGCACTGCGGTTCACACAGATAGTCGGCAAGCACCAGCACGAGTCACGCCGGCGCGAAAAGGAAACAGGTTTCGGTGGCGACAAAAAGGAGCGATGATCAAATGCGCATTCTCACGATGTTGGTGGTCTTCTCGGGTAAGGGCGAGCAGATCGGGCATGCCGAAGGCTTCATCGCATCCGCAGCGGATGGCATCGTCGTCGAGCCCGCGAGGACGCTGAAGGGCGATGAGAGCCTCGAGGCGCCCTGCGGTACGGCTCGGTTCGAGACGGTCGTCATGGCCCGCAACGGACGCACCGTGGAAGCGGGCCGGGTGTTCTTTCCGGAGATAGACAGTTACCTCGACGTCCACACGCCGGAGACGGGTCTCGTCGTCGATCTCGGCGAAGGAAGGGAGATGGGTTCGATCACCTGGCATGTGCGCAAGGGCGGTGGCCGCTTCGAAGGCGCGCGCGGTGTGGTCACCGGCAACTTCACCGCCAGACCGGACGGCACATTCACCGATCACCAGGTCTTCAAGCTCGTGCTTGCCGATCACGGTCCCGAATGACACGTTCCTATCGCATCGCGGTCATTCCCGGAGACGGTATCGGCAAGGAGGTCATGGCTGAAGGCACGAAATGCCTCAACGCTGTCGGCCGGCTGTTCGACATTCGCTTCGAGCTCAACCATTTCGACTGGAGCTGCGAAACTTACCGAACGACGGGCCGAATGATGCCGGCTGACGGGATCGATCGCCTGCGCGACCACGATGCCATCCTTCTTGGCGCCGTCGGCTTTCCCGGTGTGCCCGACCACATCTCGCTCTGGGGGTTGCTGTTGCCGATCCGGCAACAGTTCGATCAGTATGTGAACCTGCGGCCGGTGAGGGCGCTTCCTGGCGTTCGCTCTCCCCTCCGGGACGAGATCGCGCGAAAGGTGGATTTCTGGGTGGTGCGGGAAAATACAGAAGGGGAATATTCGCAACTCGGCGGTCGTATGTACGAAGGCACCGAGCGCGAAGTCGTACTGCAAACGGCGCTTTTTTCACGACGCGGCACGGACCGGATTCTTCGCTACGCGTTCGAGCTGGCCCGCAAGATCGGTCGACCGCATGTAAGCTCCGCTACGAAGTCGAATGGCCTGTACCATTCGATGCCGTTTTGGGATGAGCGGTTCGCCGAGATGGCCAAAACCTATCCAGATGTTCGGGCGGACCAATATCATGTCGACATCCTGGCGGCACGCTTCGTCATGTCGCCGGAGCGGTTCGATGTCGTTGTCGGTTCCAATCTGTTTGGGGACATCCTGTCCGACCTGGGGCCGGGCTTGACAGGCACAATCGCCGTGGCGCCGTCGGCCAACATCAATCCGGAACGGGTCTGTCCATCGATGTTCGAGCCGGTCCATGGTTCGGCACCCGACATCGCCGGGCAAGGCATCGCCAATCCCGTCGGACAGATCTGGTCGGTCGCCATGATGCTCGACCATCTGGGCGAGGTGGAAGCTGGATCGGCACTGATGAAGGCTATCGAGAGGACACTTTCACGGGCCGATGCGCCGCTTACCCCAGATCTCGGTGGCAAGGCCGGCACGTCCGAACTCGGACAGGCAATTGCTAAGGCCGTTCTTCGGTCAGTCAACCCGGCATAGCCGCGCCACAGCTCCATCCTTTTGTATGGGTATCGGATTTTTGCAAAACCGGTTCCCACTTTCGGGTCCGATGCTTTAGCCTCGAACGAAAGCCTGCCGGCTTCGATACCTGCCCGATTTATCTCGTATCGGGACAAGTGATAGGTTCAGGTCGGTGGCATGCCGGTGGAGAGACGCCATGAACCTGACGCTCCGTCAGATTTCCTACTTCGTCCTGACTGCGGAGACTGGATCAGTGTCGGGCGCAGCAGCTGCGGCGCGCATATCGCAATCGGCAGTCACAGAGAGCATTCGCGCCCTCGAGGCCCAGGTCGGCGTCATCATGTTCGTGCGTCATGCCCGCGGTGTCGCCCTGACCTATGAGGGCCACCGGTTCCTGCGACACGCCAAGCTCATATTGTCCACGGTCGAGGACGCGGCCATCGCCTTCTCAAACCGCGACAAGCATTTTTCGGGCGTACTGAATTTGGGCGTTACAAGCCTGGTGGCTGGCTATTTTCTGGCTGACATGCTTGCGCGCTTCCGCCGCGTCTTCCCAGATGTCGAGGTCAAAGTTTTCGAGGATGACCGACGCTACATCGAACATCTGCTTATCAGCGGCGAACTCAACCTTGCGCTGATGCTGACGTCGAACCTGGAAGACGAAATGGCCCTTGCACACGAGACCCTCGTGCGCTCCCGCTACAGGCTCTGGCTATCGGCAAAGCATCCTCTGGTCGACAAGAGTCTGGTGCAGCCGGAAGATTTGCGCGCCGAGAACCTGATCGCTCTCGACATTGACGAGTTGCTGGAATCGATCACCAGTTGGCTGCACTCTGTAGATCTCAAGGATCGAGTGGTGCTGAAGACGACTTCGGTCGAGGCTGTACGCAGTCTCGTGGGTACGGGGGCCGGGGTGGCTATTCTTCCCGATATCGCGTTGCGTCCCTATACGCTCGAAGGCGATCGGCTGGAGGCGCGCCCCGTGAAAAGCCTTTCGCTCACACTCGACGTGGGCCTGGTCTGGCGCGCCGGATCCACCACCAGCGCACAGGTCGACGTCTTCCGGACACTGGCCCTGGACTTCAAGAGCAACCGCTAGGTCAAGCCATCGCCAGAACCGATACCCTTGGGCAAGTATTTCGTATTTTCCAACTCCAAGTGCGCCCGGCTACGATGCCAGAACTGAACGTCGCTGGGAAAAGGCGGCGTGGCAAGCATCCCGGAGGTATGAGACATGGACGCAAAAGCGACGCCTACATTTTCGACACAGCTTCTCATTGGCGGAAAATTTGTCGACGGCCAGGGACCTATCGAGAAGGTGCTGAACCCGGCGACCGGAGACGTGATCGCCGAGGTGCATGAGGCGTCGAGCGAACAGCTCAATCAGGCGGTCGATTCCGCAGCAAAAGCGTTCCGGTCGTGGAGTTTGAGAACGCCGCGCGAGCGTGCCGAGTTCCTGCTGCAGGTTGCCGATCATCTCCAGGCTGAGAAGGAGGGCTATGCGCGCATCGAATCGCTGAACGGCGGCAAGCCCTATCTCTCCATGCTCAATGACGAGATGCCGGCGATCATCGACGTGATACGGTTCTTCGCCGGCGCCTGCAGGGTTCTCTCCGGCAGCGCGGCAATGGAATACGTCCCGGATCATACGAGCATCATACGTCGTGACCCCCTGGGGGTGATCGGTTCAGTAGCGCCCTGGAATTTCCCATTGCAGATGGCGGCATGGAAGATTTTCGCTCCGATCTCGGTCGGCAATACTGTGGTCGTGAAGCCTTCCGAGCAGACGCCCCTCAGCCTGCTCAAACTCGCTCGTTTTCTTGCCGACCTGTTGCCGCCGGGCGTTGTCAACATCGTCACCGGGCGCGGGGAAACCGTCGGCTCGAACCTTGTTTCGCATCCCGACGTGGCCATGGTGTCGCTTACTGGCGATATCACGACCGGCCAGAAGGTTCTGCAATCTGCCGTCAAAACACTGAAGCGGACCCATCTCGAACTCGGCGGCAAGGCTCCAGTCATCGTTTTCGACGATGCCGATATCGATGCTGCGATCGCCTCCATAAGGGTCGCGGGTTTTGCCAATGCGGGCCAGGATTGCTGCGCCGCGTGCCGCATCTATGTGCAGGCGGGCATTTACGACAAATTCGTCGCCAAGCTTGAGACCGCGGTGAAATCGATCCGCTCCGGCGCGCCCGAGGATGAGACGACCGAACTTGGACCACTGATCAGCCAGCGGCAGCGAGAGCGGGTGGCCAGTTTCGTCGAGCGCGCTTCCATGGCCAAGCATATGGAAATCGTTACAGGCGGCAAAGCCGCTTCCGGTGGCGGATTCTACTATGAACCGACACTTATCGTCGGCGCCCAGCAGGAGGACGAGATTGTGCGCCGTGAAGTGTTCGGCCCGGTCGTTTCGGTCACGCGCTTCGAAGATAGCGACCAGGTTCTCGAATGGGCTAACGACAGCCGCTACGGGCTTGCCGCGTCGGTTTGGACGCGCGACAGCAAGACGGCACTCAAGACCGCCGCGCGCATGATGTATGGCACGGTCTGGGTGAACCAGCATTTCACCCTGATCAGCGAGATGCCACATGGCGGTCTGCGTTCGTCAGGCTATGGCAAGGACCAGTCCATCTACAGCCTCGAGGATTACACGGCAGTCCGCCATGTAATGCTGAATTTCTCCTGAAGTGAAAGCGCAGGTCGTCGACATACAGAAGCTGCAACCCGCTTTCCTAGCTGGATGACCGATGCTCGGCAACAGTCTCAATCCGTCGGAAGTGATGGCCCGGTTCGACGGCGGCATGGCGGGAAGTGTTTGTCCAACGCCCCGCGCGGAAGTGGACGCCATCTTGGCCCGGCATTACGGATTGGCGGGGGCGCTCCAACCGTTCGCCGCCGAACGTGACGAAATTTTCGGCGTTCGGACCGCCGAAGGGCAACGGTTTGTACTGAAGATCCACAATCCGCTCGAGAAATCCGCGCTGGCGGATCTGCGGCTGCAGGCAATGAAGCATGTCGAGAGGGTCGATCCGACCTTGCCGGTGCCCCGGATCATAACTTCCGGCGATGGCGATGCGCCGGTCGTGCACATCTCCGACGGCAGCGAGCGGATCGTTCACCTGATGACGTTCCTGGACGGAATGCCGCAACATACCCTGCCCAGGAGTCCCAGGCAGGCCTTCAACATCGGGGCGAAGCTGGCGCGAATGGCGGTTGCGCTCTCAGATTTCGCACATGTTGCCGACGAGAGGTATCTTGCATGGGATCTCGCCAATGCCGCAGATCTGCTTGCGCTCCTGCCGCACGATGCAAGCGGCAGATGGAACTTCGTGGCCCGAACGCTGCACAGGTTCGAGGATGAGACCCGCCATCGCCTCGCGATGCTTCCTCGCCAAGTGGTCCACAACGACTTCAATGCACACAACCTGCTGATGGGCGCGAACGAACCCGAACGCGTGATCGGTGTGCTCGACTTCGGCGATGTCGCTCGCACTCAACGCGTCAGCGATCTCGCCATTGCGGCCTGCTATCAGTTGCGATTTGATGAGAGCGGCCTGGCTGGGGCGACGGATGTCGTGGCCGGCTACCTTTCCGAAAATGCCCTGCGGGACGAAGAGACCGATATCCTGTTCGACTTGATGGCGGTTCGACTGTCTATCGCCGTTGCCATCACGAAATGGCGCGCGGCACTTAATCCGGACCGTGCCGAGGCTATTCTCAAGAACACTGGCTATGCTTGGCGTGGGCTCGATCGTCTTGCGGGTATCGACCGCGCGACTACCACCGGCATGCTGTGCAGCACCCGCAAAGGAGGTTCACCGAAATGAACAAGCCGCTCATGATCAACGCCTTCGATCCGAAGGCGGGCACCGGCCTCGACCACGAGACAGAAGCGCTTGTCGCCCGCCGGCAGAAGGTGCTTGGTCCGTCTTACAAGCTTTTCTACGAAACCCCTGTGCACGCCGTGCGGGCCGAAGGTGTCTGGATCCACGATGCACAGGGGCAGCGGTATCTTGACGTGTACAACAATGTTCCTTCGGTCGGGCATTGCCATCCAAAGGTCGTGGAAGCCGTTTCGCGGCAGATGGCGGTGCTGAACACGCACACCCGTTACCTTTATGATGCCGTGCTTACTTATGCGGAACGCCTTCTGGCGACGTTCCCCGCCGAACTGTCCAATGTGATGTTTACGTGCACCGGTAGCGAGTCCTCGGATCTTGCGATGCGTATAGCCAAGACGCATACCGGAGGTGCCGGGATCATCGTGACGGAAAATGCCTATCACGGCATAACCGAACAGATCGCGTCGATGTCCCCCTCACTTGGAGAGGGCGTCCCCCTCGCGCCGAACGTGCGCGTCGTGCCGGCGCCCGACGCGTATCGGCTGGGCGAGGCCAATGTCGCAGCCAAGTTTGCAGAATCCGTGAAAGGCGCCATCGCCGACCTTGAGCGACATGGCTTCCGCCTCGCGGCGATGATGGCGGACATGATCTTTTCCAGTGACGGTATCTTCTCGCATCCGGCCGGGTTCATTAAGCCCGCGGTAGAAGCTGTGCGCGCCGCCGGTGGTCTCTTCGTTGCCGACGAGGTGCAGCCGGGCTTCGGCCGCCTCGGCGACGGCATGTGGGGATTTGCCCGCCATGGCGTCGTCCCTGACATCGTGGTTATGGGAAAGCCGATGGGCAACGGCCTGCCGATCGGCGGTGTTGTCGCGCGCCCGCAAGTCCTTGGTGAATTCGCGGCCCGCGCTCGTTACTTCAACACGTTCGGTGGAAATCCCGTCTGCTGTGCGGCCGGGCTGGCGGTGCTCGACGTCGTTCAGGACGAGGGCCTGATCGAGAACGCCAGGCAGTCAGGTGAAAGGATCAAGAGCGGGCTGCGCGACATCGCGCGCACCGTGCCGTCCATCGGTGACATACGGGGAGCCGGGTTGTTCATCGGCGCGGATTTCATCACGCCCGGCCGGAACAAGGAGCCCGACGGCCGCCTTGGGCTCCATGTCGTCAACGCCTTGCGCGAGCGGCGCGTGCTGATCAGCGCCTGCGGCGTCGAGGGCAATGTGCTCAAAATCCGGCCCCCGTTGCCGTTCAAGGACGAGCACGTCGACCTCTTCCTTGATCACTTCGCGGCGGTGGTCGCCTCCGATGGCTTCAGGCGCCTCGCGGAGGCCGACAAAACTTGCTGATCGCGGCCATCGGAAATTTCGACAACTCTCGCCTCGGCGTCGCTCGACGGATCAAGCTTGGCTTTCGCGACTCCTGGTCCCGGGGCGTAGAAACGGCGACCAGAACTCAATTTCCGTCAATTGGCATCGGCCGCAGCTCCTTTGTAGCGCGCAATCGACCCCTCATTTTAGGGCCGTGGCGCATGGAACGGCGTTCTTCCGAAAGAATGCCTATTCGGCGGGCAGATCGGAAAACCCGATACCTCATCGAATGCAAATTGTATTTCTCATGGCTTCTCAGTCTCGATAGCATTTTCAATGCAAGGACTGAACGCGCTCTGATGACATTCGGAAATCGGATGGGCGCAGCGAAAAGTGCGAGGCACAGCTGATGGGCGCGGTCGAGATCCGTAATGTGACGAAGTCTTTTGGCGCCTTCTCGGTGGTGAAGGGCATCAGCCTCGAGGCGCGGGACGGTGAGTTTCTGGTTCTCCTCGGACCCTCCGGCTGTGGCAAGTCCACCTTGATGCGGATCATTGCCGGGATCGAGGCGCCCACCTCAGGAGAAATTTTCATCGATCGCCAGTGCGTTACCGATTTTTCGCCGCGCGCCCGAAACGTTGCCATGGTCTTTCAGACCTACGCACTCTACCCGCATTTGACGGTGCGACAGAACATTGAGTTCCCGCTGAAGAAAATGGGCACGTCGCGCGACAGGACTGCCCAGCAGATCCTGTGGGCCGCCAACATGTTCCGCATCGCGCATCTGCTCGACCGCAAGCCCAAGCAGCTTTCCGGAGGCGAGCGCCAACGTGTGGCCCTGGCGCGCGCTATGGTCCGAGAGCCATCCCTGTTCATGCTCGACGAGCCGCTTTCGAACCTAGACGCTAAACTGCGAACATCTGCGCGCGAAGAAATACAGCAGTTCCAGCGACAGACAGGCACCACCACGATCTATGTGACGCACGATCAGGTCGAGGCCATGGCGTTGGGAGATCGCATCGCGGTGCTGAGCGATGGCGTGGTGCGCCAGGTCGGTCGGCCGGAGGACATTTACAATAGCCCAGCCGATACGTTCGTTGCGACCTTCGTGGGTTCGCCGACCATGAATCTGGTCGAAACGGACAGCACCATCATCGGCTTCCGACCGGAGCAGTTCTTGCCCGCCGATTTTTTGCCGGGCAACGAAGCGCGCACTGACTTTCCTGTGGTGATCACCCGGATCGAAAAGCTCGGCTCCTCGCAACTCGTCTATGGCGAACTGCAGGCGCCACACCCGGCAACGAAGGTCGTTGCCGAAGTGCCCGCCATCGCGGCCATGACATTCAATGTAGGAGAGCAGCGGATATTTCAGGTCCGCAATACGCATGTGCTGCGCTTCGACAAGGAGACGAGAAAACTGATGGCAGCCTGAACTGCCCGCCTGACAAATCGCGAACAAAAAAGGGGAACTGCGATGAAATTGATCAAACAACTGAAGGCAGCGCTGGTCGTTGCAAGTGCATTGCTCCTCGCCGCGCCGGCTCACGCGCAGGAGGTTCTGACTCACTCCAATTGGCGCTCGACCGAAATGCCCGACATTTTCACGGGCGTATTTGAGCGCTATCGCAAGAGCCATCCCAACGTCGACCTCAAGGTCGAGGAGATCGGCTTCCTTGAATACATCAAGAAGATGGAGCTCTCGGGTCAGGCTGGGGCCTTGCCGGACACGTTCGAGCTCTGGGTGCCCACGCAACTAGCGCGCTTTGTCGAGGAAGGCTGGCTCATGCCTCTCGACGATCTCATCGCCGCCGACAAGGCCAAGGGCGACGATGTGATGGCCGCATTCGAGCCTTGGGCCGATACAAGCTACAAGGGACACACCTATGTCCTGCCTTCGCTCGGTCTGACGAACGTTCTGCTTTGGAACAAGACGGCCTTCAAGGCAGCCGGGCTGCCCGACCGTCCGCCGCAGACCATCGAGGAGATGGTGGAATTCGCGCGCAAGCTCAACAAACCGAACCAGATGTACGGCCTCGGCCTCGACGGCAATGGTTCCGAACTCTGGCTGACATTGGCCTGGCTCTTTTACGCCAACGATACTCGTATCGGCCGGGTCGGGGGAGACATTCAGATCAACAAGCCGAAGGCGGTCGAGACCGTCCAGCTCATCGCCGACCTGGTCAAGGAAGGGCTCGTTCCTTCATTCACATCCACCGACACTGAAAAGATGCGCAGCGAGTTCGCGGCCGGGCGCCTCGCGATGATGCCGGACTGGAACGGGGTTCCCGCCGTTATCGCCGGATTGAAGCCGAACTTCGAATGGGGCATCGCTCCGCTGCCGACCGGAAAGACCTCTGGCGCCATGCTGAGCGGCGGCGACTCGACCTATGCCATCAGTGCCAATGCCAAGGATCCGAAGGCCGCCTGGGAACTGATCAAATTCCTAACCGGTTACGAGACACAAAAAGCCATCGTCGATGCATGGCCCTTCTTCGTGACCCGAAAGCAAATCTGGAAGGAGGTCGAAGAGGGCAAGGTTGGCACGTCGGACAGTTTGAAGATTGCCTTGGAACAGTCGCGGCGTGCAAACTCCTACGACCCCTATACCGAGATGCCGCCGCAGCTCCTGCAGGCTGTTGATATCTTCCGCACCGAATTGCACGGCATCGTCGCCGGCCAACAGACGGCGCAACAAGGGATGGATAAAGTCGCCATCAAGTGGCAACAGCTCTACACCGACTGGGACGACCAGTATGGTGAACTGGGCGACCGCTACACCCGCTAGCAATAGCGAGTTCGAAGACGCCACCGGGCAGCATGCACGGTGGCGTATCGCACATCAGGCAGTGGGGTGTTACCTTGACCGCTTATTCGACATCGACCGACGACATGGCGGAAGCTGGAACGGCTACGGGAAGGCGCAAAGCACCGAAGCGCCGATGGCTGATCTACGGCGTCCTTACCCTTGCGATAGCCATCGTCCTGCTGCCGATCGCGTATATGGTCCTCATCGCGATAACGCCGAAGGAATTGCTGTTCCAGTCGATCATTCCCGGGCGGGTGACCTATGCCAACCTGCTGGAGGCCTTATCGACGCCAGATCTCGTGCTGCCGTTCCGCAACAGCGTGGGGATCTCCACGATAACCGCGTTCTTCACACTCCTGCTGGCCGCTCCGGCTGCCTATGGGCTTTCCCGCTATCGCGTCGGCTTCTCTGGCGTTCTGGTCGTGCTGCTTCTGTTTAGCCAAGTCATTCCGGTCGAAATCCTTGTCCTCAGCTACTTCCCCTTCATGCGCAGCGCCGGACTGATCGATACCTGGGTCGGACTGATCTTCCTCGATACCACGCTGACCGTTCCGTTCTGCACCCTGATCCTAAAGTCGATGTTCGACGGGATCCCGCGCGACATAGAAGAGGCAGCCCGCATTGATGGCTGCAACTCCTTCGAGTGCTTCTACAAGATCACGGTACGCCTGAGCTGGGGCGGCATCCTGGCTGCGTTCATCTTTGCTTTTCTGATGGCATGGCAGGACTTTCTTTATGGGTTGACCTTCACCGCCAGCCTCAATGCCCGACCGATCACCGTGGCGCTCAATCTGCTCATTGGCCACTACACGATCAGTTGGGAAGCCCTGATGGCGGCGAGCTTTCTCTCGGCTCTGCCCCTGCTTGTCGTGTTTGCCGTCTTCCAGGGCGTCTTCATCCGCGGGATGATCGCCGGAGGTGTCAAATGAGCATTGCCACTGCATCCGACACAAAAGGTCGGCGCCTCATATCTGCCCACCGGGCTTACCAGATCGAATGGGCCCTGTTCGTCATCCCAGCCTTTGCATTCCTTGTCATCACCGGCATCTTCCCGTTGCTGGCGAGCCTGTGGACCGGGTTCTTCCAAGTGCGAAGGGGTGACAGCGAATTCGTTGGAATGAAGCACTACCAGTGGGTGCTGCAAGACGACGTGTTCTGGAAGTCGACTCTCAACAGCTTCATCTTCACAGGCGGCACGGTCGTCGGCCACCTGCTTATCGGTCTCGGTTTCGCGCTGCTGCTCAATCAGAAGATACGCCACCTGTCGGTTTGGCGCGCCCTGCAGTTCATTCCGTGGTTGTTTCCGCCGGCTGCCGTCTCCATCCTCTGGATTCTGATCTACCAGGGCCAGTACGGCCTCATCAACTCTGGCCTCAGGGCAGTCGGCCTAGGCGGATGGGCGATGAATTGGCTCGGCGAGCCATCAACGGCGCTGGCGGCGGTGACAGTTGCAAGCATCTGGAACTGGTACCCATTTCTCACACTGACGCTGCTGGCAGCGATGCAAAATATCCCGAGCGAACTGTATGAGGCTATGGACGTGGATGGCGGTACGTCTTGGGACAAGTTCCGCAACGTTACGCTGCCTCACCTGACCCCCGTCATGCTGACAGTGTGTCTGCTCGATTTCTTCTGGACTTTCCGCTTCTTCGACATGACCTGGATCATGACCAAGGGCGGGCCGGGAAAATCGTCCGAGGTCTTGGCAACCTACCTCTACAAACTGGCCTTTCAGGAGTACCGTTTCGACAGGGCGGCTGCTGTGGGCGGTTACATCATGCTCATCATGGCGTTGCTGACGGTCGTTTATCTGTTCGCATATCGGCGAGCAGAACGTGCCAGCGGGCTGTGAGAGAGGCCCATCATCAGAAGGCCGGTGGCGGAACGGATGCCGGTCACTTTGCTGCTGGGGACCGGGCTTCAGTTCGGCGATCCCTTTCTCGATCCCGCTTTAAATAATTCACAAATGTTGCGGCCGAACGATACTTTTGAGATGACCCACCACCAGATGGACGCCTGTCAGCGTTCGAGAACGCCACCAGAATCCACGTCTAGCGGGCGAAAAGTAAGTCAGCTTTTACCCTAAGTGGACACTTCGCCTCTTAGGTCGAAGCCCACCATCATCGCTCTCCACGACCCAGCTGCCTACGACGCCGGGCGGATCGATAACATCCACCATGGGCAATTTTGTCGTCCTGAAGATCGCTGTGCAGAAAAGCAGCCAGGTCAGCATCTCCTCATAATTCATCGATTGAGCGAGGTGGTCGATTGCCATCAGCCCGGCATCGTTGCCGGCGTCGTCGACCGGTTCGAATTCGATCTCCCAGACTTTTGTCAGCTCGCTCCTGCCGTCGATGAAGTAGATCACGCCGCCTCCGACCCCGCGTATCGCCGGTATCGCCAGCTCATCGGGACCATGGCGTTGTTCAAAGGGCTCGGCGCCCAATGCACGAGCGCGGGCCACGGTTGCGGCCGCATCGTCGACCTTCAGTCCGAACGCATAGGCACAAGCGCCGTGAACGAGGTACGAGGAGTGCGCCAGCCCTTCTTTTTCGGTGTTGACGACAATGTTGATGCCCCCCTTGGCGAAGCAACCGCGTGGTGGTGTTCCCGACGCTGCTGCCGCCCTCCACTGCGCCTGCCCGCTGTTGCAAGGTTTGTCGAATGCAGCCAGTTGATTGCCAAGCTGGCTTGCATTACTAGACTTATCGAGGCGCGCCACAGCGGCGCGCCAGCGTCGGATGGTTCACGAGGTCCTCTTTGAAGGCAAGGATCGGCGAGATTGAGAATACGGCGGTTGCAGGTGAGGCGTTTCATGACGCGGCTGCGCGGCCCCTTCATTCGGAAAGGCACTGTTCGGTCAGAAAGACTGTTGAGATCGTGCTCGACAGTTGGACCTTCTTGATCATTCGAGAGGCCTTCTTCGGCGTGCGCAGCTTCGACAGATTTCAGCGTCGCCTCGGCATTCCGCGCCAAACGCTTTCGACGCGACTGACCATGCTCACGGAAAACCAAATACTGGTTGTCGGCACCAAGACGGGAGAACGCGGGAACAGCTACTTCCTCACGGAACGTGGCAAGGATCTCTTTTCGACGATGCTGTCGTTGATGGAGTTCGGCGACAAATGGCTGACGCGGGGCGAGGCGCCGCCGCTTAAGCTTTTCCACACCGCCTGCGGCTGCGAGTGCCACCCGACCACTGTTTGCTCCGAATGCAAAGAGCCGGTCACTGCGCACGACGTTTCATTCCGGGACGGTCCCGGCGCGGGCTATTCGCCCTACGAATTGAAGCTGAAAAGCCGCAGGAGTTCGGATCCCGCCCTGCTGGAGCGGGTCCGGCCATGCTCCGTGGCCCGCAGCTTGCAGATCATCGGCGATCGCTGGAGCTTTCTCATCCTGCGCGAGGGGTTCTTCGGCGTCCGGCGCTTCGACGAGATGATGGAGAAGCTTGGCATCGCAAGCAACATCCTGACCGATCGCCTGACCCGACTGGTCGAGAACGGAGTATTCCGCAAGGAGCGTTACGGGGTCAACGGCGACCGCTTCGAGTATCGGTTCACCGAGATGGGCCGCGACCTCTACAAGCCGATGATCGTAATGATGCGGTGGGGCGACCGCTGGCTGTCGGACGGCAAGCCGCCTCTCAAGCTCCGGCATCGTCAATGCAAGGCGGATTTCGAGCCGCTGGTCGTGTGCGACCATTGTGGACAGGAAATAGCGGCGAACGAGACCGACTACGAACTGCGCTATACGCTTGACCAATAGGGGCTGACCGCGCCTTGCGGGGTCGGTCAGTGCTCCTCCGATCCCGATGTCCGCGAGGCGCCGAACCGGGCTTGCAGTTCGCCGAATATTCCGCGACGAAACACCATCACGCAGGCGACGAAGATCGATCCGACGATGAAGGTGATGGGCAGGCCGCTAGTCGAAAGATAATGCTCGAGCGCCACCACGAACGCGGCTCCCACCACCGGCCCCCCCAGGGTTCCCAGCCCGCCGAGCAAGGTCATGAGGATGACTTCGCCCGACATCTGCCATGTGACGTCGGCCAGCGACGCAAGCTGGAAAGCGATGGCCTTGAGTGATCCGGCCAGCCCCGAAAGCGCGGCTGACAGGGTGAACGCGATCAGCTTGTAGCGATCCACGTTGAGGCCGAGGGAAATGGCGCGCTGCTCGTTTTCTCGGATCGCCGCGAGCGCGTGGCCGAAGGGTGAGCGTATGGTCCGCCAGAGCACGACCAGGCCGAGGGCCGTGAAGCCGAGCACGACATAGTACATCGACGTGACATCGCGCAGATCGACAAGGCCGAGGAACATGCCGCGCGGCACCGCCTGAATGCCGTCCTCGCCGCCGGTGAAGGGCATCTGAATAGCCAGAAAATAGATCATCTGCGCAAGTGCGAGTGTCACCATGGCGAAGTAGATTCCATGGCGACGTATCGCCAGCAACCCGAACACGAAGCCGAGCAGGGTTGCGAAGAGGACGCCCGACAAGATCGCCAGTTCGAAGGGAAATCCCCATACCTTGGCGGAATGCGCCGCGATATAGGCAGCGCCCCCGAAGAATGCAGCATGGCCGAACGATAGCAGGCCGGCATAGCCAAGGACGAGATTGAGAGCGGAGGCGAACAGGATGAAGCAGAGGACCTTTACCAGGAAAAGAGGGTAGACCAGGAACGGAGCCGCTATGGCGGCCACCACCAGGAGCGGCAGCAAGAGGCGCCGGGCGGACCCGGCGACGGGCGTGGAGGTATCAGAATTCACGGTTCTACCTTTCCTTGCCGAAGAGACCGGAGGGTCGGATCAACAGCACCAGCACCATGACGATGAACACGGCGATCGATGAAGCGGATGGCAAGAAGACCTTGGTCAATCCCTCGACAACACCGAGTCCGAGCCCGGTCACGACTGCGCCGATGATGGAGCCCATGCCGCCGATCACGACGACAGCAAATACGATGATGATGATGTTGGAGCCCATGCCGGGGCTGACCTGATAAAGCGGTGCTGCAAGTGCGCCGGCAAAACCCGCCAGCCCAACGCAGAAGGCATAGGTGAGGGTCAGCAGCACCGGCACGTTGATACCGAAGGCCTGCGCAAGCGAGGGGTTCTCGGTGGCGGCTCGAAGATAGGCACCAAGCCGGGTCCGTTCGATGGCATACCAGGTGCCGAGGCAAATGATCAGTGAGGCGCCGATGACCCACGCCCTGTAGACGGGCAGGAACATGAAGCCCAGATTGAGGCCGCCGCTCAGTGACGGCGGTAAGGGGTAAGGTTTACCTGCCGATCCGAAGACGTGCCGGAAGAGGCCTTCGAGCATAAGGGCCAGGCCGAATGTGAGAAGGAGGCTGTACAAGTGGTCCATCCGATAGAGATGGCGCAGAAACAGCTGCTCCACGACCACGCCGAAAAGCGCAACGGCCAAGGGCGCAAGGATCAGTCCGGGCCAGTAGCCGATGCCGAAGGTGTTGAGCAGCAGCCAGGCGGCGAATCCGCCCAGCATGTAGAGGGCGCCATGGGCGAAATTGATTACGTTCAGCATGCCGAAGATGATCGCCAGACCGAGGCTCAGAAGAGCGTAGAACGAGCCGTTGATGAGGCCGAGCAGGACCTGCCCAAGCAGCACGGCGACAGGAACACCGAATATCTCAGCCATTTCGCGGCTCCTCTCGTCTCGATCGGGAGATCACGCTCAAACTCCGAGATAGGCGTTGAGACGATCAATATTCGCCTCCAGCGCGTCATTGGCGAACTCGTCGATCACGACACCTTGTTCCATGACGTAGTGGCGGTCGGCGATGGATGCGGCGAACCGCAGGTTTTGCTCGACCAGCACGATGGTCAACCCCCGCTTCTTGAGAATCCCGAGCGCCTCGGCGATCTGCTCGACAATGACGGGCGCGAGGCCCTCCGTCGGTTCGTCCAGCAGGATGAAGTCGGCGCCGGTACGCAGGATTCGGGCCATGGCGAGCATCTGCTGCTCGCCGCCCGAAAGCCGGGTTCCCTGGGTGTGGTCGCGACCGCGCAGATTGGGAAACAGCGCGTAGATTTCCTCCACGCTCATGCCACCCGGCCGCGATACGGGCGGCAGCATCAGGTTCTCGATGACGCTCAGGGAGGAGAAGATGCCGCGCTCCTCGGGCACGTAACCTATGCCGAGGGGCGAAACCTTGTGGGGCGCCAGCGCCAGAATGTCCGCCCCGCGGTAGCGGGCGGTTCCGCGGCGCTTTCGCACCACGCCCATGAGGGTTCGCAATGTCGTGGTCTTGCCGGCGCCGTTGCGCCCAAGCAAGGTTATGATCTCGCCGTCGCCGACATTGAAGGTCACGCCGTGAAGCACATGGCTTTCGCCGTACCAGCCGTGAAGATCCGACACATCGAGCCTGATTGCCTTATCAGACATGCGCGGCCCCCATATAGGCTTTGCGGACTTCCTCGTTGGTCGAGACTTCCGCGTAGTTTCCCTCCGCCAGCACCTCGCCGCGACGCAGTACCGTGATCGTGTCCGAAAGGTCGGCGACCACGCCGAGATTGTGCTCAACCATCAGCACCGTGCGGCCCTTGGCGACCGTGCGGATGAGCGCTGCGGTACGGCCGATGTCCTCGCGCCCCATTCCCGCCATCGGTTCGTCGAGCAGCAGGATCTTGGGATTGAGCGCCAGCGTGGTCGCCAGTTCCAGGGCGCGCTTGCGGCCATAGGGCAATTCGACCGCCGTGCGTCGGGCCGCGTCCGCCAACCCGACGCCTTCGAGCAGCTGCATGGCCTCCTCGTCGAACCGCTTCAGTCGCGCTTCAGAGCGCCAAAAGGCGAAGGTGTCCTTTTCCCGGGCCTGCAGCGCGATGCGAACGTTTTCCCGCACGCTGAGGTGAGGAAACACCGACGAAATCTGGAATGAACGAACCAGGCCAAGACGCGAAATTTCCGATGGCCGCATGGCGGTGATGTCGCGCCCTTTGAAGAAGATGTGGCCGCTGCTTGGCGACAGGAACTTTGTCAGCAGATTGAACAGTGTGCTCTTTCCGGCGCCGTTCGGGCCGATCAGCGCGTGAATGGTCCCGCCGTGGACCTTCAGATCTACATTGTTGACGGCCACGAAACCGTTGAAGGCGCGCGTCAAGGCGCGGGCTTCCATGATGGGTTGATTGTCCGGCACGAGTCCTCCCAACCGGATTGCGCTTCTTTCGCTGGCTTCCACCCCGCCTGAACTTTTTTCGCGTGAACCAGCTTGACAGGAGTTAAACATATGAAGTCTAATAATGCAAGTTACTATTTGGAATTGAGTTGCGCTTGTGTCCACGTCAAACTTTAGATTCTAGCCATTGGGCGAGGCGAGACGCGACAATCCAGTATGGTATCGCCAGTTGAATAGATGAGGGTACGCGACCAGGGATCGTCTCTTGTCGTGTCTACTCAGGGAGGAAACAGAAATGTGCAGATTCAGCATATTGAAGGGCGCTGGCGTGGCCATCGCGCTTGCCGCAAGCACCGCGCTTGTCTCGATAGGGGCGGCGTTTGCCCAGGAGTCCCGCCCGGTCAAGATCGGTGTCCTGACAGACATGAGCGGCCAGTTCTCACACGAGTCCGGCGAGGGCTCGGTGACAGCGGTCAAGATGGCCGTCGAGGACTATGGCGGCAAGGCTCTCGGCCAGATTGTCGAGGTGGTCGTGGCCGATCACCAGAATAAGCCGGAAGTGGCCGTGTCGACGGCGCGCGAATGGTATGAAGCGCAGGGCGTCACCATGATCGCCAACCTCATCAATTCCGGTATCGCCCTGGCCGTTGCCCAGGTGGCGAAGGATGAAAACGGCATCGCCATTGTAAACGGTTCCGGCTCGTCGCGTCTCACTGGCGACGGCTGCACGCCGAACAGCATTCACTATGCATATGACACCTACGCCCTGGCAAACGGCACGGCGAACGAGCTGATCAAGCAGGGTAAGAAAAGCTGGTATTTTTTGACGGCTGACTACGCATTCGGCCACGCGCTCGAAGGCGATGCTTCGGCGATCGTTAAGAAGAATGGCGGCGAGGTTTCCGGCGCCGTGCGTTACCCGATCGAAACCTCCGATCATAGCGCGTTCATGCTTCAGGCGCAGTCTTCGCCCGCCCAGGTCGTAGCGATTGCCGGGTCAGGGACGAGCTTTCTCAATGCGGTGAAATCGGCCAAGGAATTTGGCCTCGCCTCCTCGGGCAAAACCCTGGCGGGCTTGCTGGTCTGGGACACCGACGTGCACGCGCTCGGTCTCGATACCGCACAAGGCATGATCCTGACCAATGGCTTCTATTGGGACCGGGACGACGAAACGCGAGCCTTTTCGACAAGGTTCGAGGCCAAGATGGGCCGCAAGCCGCATATGGGTGACGCCGGCGACTATTCGTCGACCATGCACTATCTCCAGGCGGTCGACGCGGCCGGCACCAGCGATGCGCAAGCGGTGATGGCCAAGATGCGCGAACTGCCGATCAACGACTTCTTCGCCAAGGGCGGCAAGATTCGCGAGGACGGCCGCATGGTGCATGACATGTACGTCTATCGCGTCAAGTCGCCTGAGGCATCGAAGAGCGAATGGGATCTCTACGACCTCGTCTCGGTCATTCCCGGCGATCAGGCCTTCAGGCCGCTTTCGGAAAGCGCCTGCCCGCTTGTGAAGAAATAAACCGCGCGTCCTCCCGCGCCGGAATGCGCGGTGAAGGCAATGGGACCGTGCCATCCCTTCCGCCGCGCATTCCATCATTGTTGGCGGCCAGCTCCGCAGTCAGATGAGTGAAGATATGGAACTCAGGGATTCAGTCAGGATATCGCAGGATCGACCGAGCGTCTGGCGGGCGTTGAACGACCCCGCCGTACTAGAGCGGGTGATCCCCGGATGCGAGGAACTGGTTCAGCTTTCGCGCGAACGCATGACGGCGAAAGTCGTGCTCAAGGTCGGCCCGATCAAGGCGAAATTCGCGGGCGAGGTCACCTTGAGCGAGATCGAACCGCCGCTCAGCTACGTTCTGACCGGCGAGGGCAAGGGCGGTATCGCCGGCTTCGCCAAGGGTGCCGCGCGGGTGTGGCTCGAAGAGGATGGCCCCGATGCGACCGTGCTCCACTACGACGTCACCGCCGATGTCGGCGGCAAGATCGCCCAGCTTGGCGCGCGTCTTCTCGATTCCACCGCTAAGAAACTCGCCCGGCAATTCTTTGACGACTTCAACAACATCGTCAGTGAAAACACGGCCGCAGGGACCTGAATCGTGAGCGAAATCCTGTGCACCATCAAAGACGGCATCGCGACGGTCACGCTGAACCGGCAGGCCCAGCGCAATTCGGTCACCTATGCCATGTGGCGAGAGATAGGTGAGGTTTTCCTGTGCCTCGACCGGGACCGGTCCGTGCGGTCCATCATCTTCACGGGCGCGGGCGAAGACTTTTCGGCCGGCGCCGACATTGGCGAGTTTGCGGCGACGCGCGACGATCATGCCCAAAGTGTTGCCTATGAGGAAGCGGTGGACTTTGGCTGCGCGGCGATTGCCAATGTCGGCAAGCCGGTCATCGCAGTTGCAAAGGGCTATTGCCTCGGTGGCGGAGCGCATCTTGCGATGTCGTGTGATTTCCGCTTCGCCCACGAGAAGGCCATCTTTGGCATTCCCGCCGCGCGGCTTTCCATCGTCTACGGCGTTCAGGCGACACGGAAGCTTTCCGCCCTTGTTGGCTTCACCGAGGCCAAGCGGATTCTCTATTCCGGCGAGCGCTTCGATGCACGTAAAGCCCTGTCGATTGGTTTCGTAGACGACGTTTCCAGCGACCCGCTTGAAGCAGCCAGACACTATGCAAACACGCTCGCGGCGAGTGCACCGCTAAGCATAGCGGGCGCGAAATACATTCTGAACGGAGCAGCGCTCGGCACATTCGATGCGGCGGAAGCCGACCGTCGGATCGATCACGCCAGCGCCAGCGCCGATTATCGTGAGGGGCGCGCGGCTTTCGCCGAAAAGCGCGCGCCCCGATTCACCGGCGACTGATGGCGGCGATGTTGAAACTGGGTGCAAAAAGATGAAACCGGCATCGTTCGACTATCTTGCCGTGACCACCGTCGAGGCGGCGGTTCTCGCGCTCACCAGCGCGGACGCAAAGATCCTCGCGGGGGGACAGAGCCTGGTGCCGATGATGAACTTCCGGCTAGTCCAGCCGGAACTTGTCGTCGACATCAACCGCATCGCCGGGCTTGCCGGGATCGAGGAGACCGAGGCCGGTTTGAAATTTGGCGCGCTGGTGCGGCATGTCCAGTCGCTGAATTCTGCGCTCGCGCAAAAGCACTTTCCAGTCATCTCTGAGACCATGCATCACGTCGCCCATGTCGCGATCCGCAACCGCGGCACGATTGGTGGCAGCCTTGTCCATGCCGATCCAGCTGCCGAATGGCCGCTATTGGCAATGTTGCTCGACGCCGAGTTCGAAATCCATGGACCGAACGGCACGCGAAGAACCGTTGCGAACGAATTCTTCATCGCGCCACTCGCTACCGATCTCGGTGATGGCGAGATCCTGACGGCTGTCCACTTGCCTTTCCTGCCTCTGGGCGCTGGAACGGCCTTCGACGAGATCACCCAGCGCGCAGGCGACTTCGCGATCGTTTCTGCGGGCGCCGTCATTGTTGTTGAAGACGGTGTGATCGCCGAGGCGCGGCTGGCGCTGGGCGGCGTGGCCGAGACGCCGGCGCGGGCACAGGTGGCGGAAGAACTCCTCCTTGGCAAGCCCGTTTCTCCGCATCTTCTAGTCGAGGCTTCAGCTCTTGCGGCGGAAGGCCTGGAGCCCAATGCGGACCTGCACGCCTCGTCGGAATATCGGCTGCATCTGGTTCCGGTTATGGCTCACCGCGTGCTTGCCAAGGCCGCGTCGCGCGCTCGCGGAGGCCTCGCATGAACGGCAAAGTGGATATCGAGATGACGGTCAATGGCGAAGCGATCGTCGAGACAGCCGAGCCGCGCTTACTGCTGTCGGACTTTCTGCGCGACACACTCGGGCTGACAGGCACACATGTCGGCTGCGAGCACGGAATCTGCGGGGCTTGCACGATCCGCGTCGACGGCGTGTCAGTGCGCTCATGCCTCATGTTCGCCGTCCAGGCGAATGGCGCCACTCTCGAAACTGTCGAGGGCCTGGGAACGATCGCCAGCCTGCACCGTATCCAGCATGCTTTCCGCAAACATCACGCGCTGCAATGTGGTTTCTGCACGCCTGGTTTTCTGATGACGATAAAGGACCTGCTCGAAAGCCATTCGCTAAAGACGGATGACGACATTCGCGACGGTCTTTCAGGCAATATCTGCCGCTGCACAGGCTACGACCACATCATCAAGGCGGTGCGCGAACTTGTGGACGAACGCGACCGGGTGATGGCATGAGAATGCACGTCCTGAGCGGCGGTCGCCTGCGTATGAAGAAGCGTATCTACGCGCCCGAAGCCGAGCGGGACGAGACAATCGAGCTTCCCGTCGCGGCGCAACTGTTTCGCCACCCGGCCGGAAATGTGCTGTTCGACACGGGGTGCCATCCGTCGGTGGAGGCCGACGCCGAGGCGCGCTGGGGCGGGCTGGCCAAGGTGATGACCCCGATTGCTCTGCCGAAATCGGACGTTGTGTCCAGTCTTGCCGGCATCGGGCTCAAGCCAGGCGACATCGACCTTGTTGTAAATTCGCATCTGCATCCAGATCATTGCGGCTGCAACGCCTTCTTCCGTAGAGCGACTTTCATCTGTCATGAGGCGGAGCTCTCGGCGGCGAAATCCGACGGCGCGACCGCGCAGGGCTATTTGCCGGCGGAGTGGGATCATTCCATGCCGATCGAGGCGGTCGATGGCGCTCGCGACATTTTCGGCGACGGCAGGCTGGTGACGATCCCGCTGCCCGGCCATACGCCGGGCACGATGGGGCTGCGTGCCGCATTGGAAAAGAGCGGCACGTTTCTTTTGGTTTCAGACGCCGTCAGCCTGCGCCGCAACCTGGACAATGACGAGGTTCCCCGCAACGCCTGGAACGCCGAGCTGCTGCTCAAATCCTATAGCGAAATCCGCACGATCGAGAAGGCGGGAGCCACGGTGCTGTGCGGCCACGACGACAGCCAATGGCAGGCGCTTAAGAAAGGGGTGGACGCCTATGAATGACGCCCCAGCTGTTATCGGCGCGCACGATCCTTCGGACCCGCAAGACGACGTGCTTGCCACGGCACGGCCGAAATATGTCGGCAAGTCAGTTCAGCGGCTGGAAGATCCTCGCCTGCTGACGGGCGCCGGCCGCTACGTCGCTGACATGAAATTCGAGCGCATGGTGCATGTCGCCTTCCTGCGCAGCGATCAGTCCCACGCGCGCATCGTTTCGATAGATGCCGGTGCCGCCAAGGAAATGCCGGGCGTGATCGGCGTCTTTACGGCAGTGGATTTCCCGGCCCTCGAGCCGGTTCGCGCTACCTCGCGCATGAAGGACTACCATTCGACCGCCAATCCGGCGCTTGCGATCGACAAGGTGCGCTATGTCGGCGAGCCGGTGGCAGTGGTGGTGGCCAGGAGCCGTTATGTCGCCGAGGACGCGCTGGCGTTAATCGAGGTGGACTACGAGCAGCTTGAAGCGGTGATCGATCCAGAAAAGGCCGCCTCTTGTGAGGCCGCGCTGCTTCATCCGGAATTGGGCACAAACGTGCTTTTCGAACGTGTGTTCAAGACGGGCGAACCTGCCGAAACGCTAGCCGCCGCGCCGTTCAGCGTGAATGGCCGTTTTCGTTTCCACCGCAAGTCACCGCTGGCCATGGAGAACCGCGCCTATCTCGCCGACTACGACCGCGGTCGCGATGCGCTGACGCTGTACTCATCGACACAGATACCCGGGATCGTGCGCGATGCCCTGGCAAAGGTCCTCGATGTTCCGGGGCAGAACATACGGGTCGTTGCGCCCGATGTTGGCGGCGGGTTCGGCGGCAAGGGCTCGCTCTACCAAGAAGAGATCGTCGTGGCAGCGCTGGCGCGCAGACTGGCACGGCCGGTCAAATATGTCAGCGACCGGATGGAGGACTTGGCCTCGACCAGCCAAGGTTTCGACGAACTCGTCGAGGCCGAGCTAGGTTTCGATGCCGACGGTCGCTTCCTTGCGCTAAGTGGCGAGGTGCTTGGCGATGTTGGGGCCTATTCGATCTTTCCGTGGACTGCGGCGCTTGAACCGGTGCAGGTGGTGAGTTTCCTGCCCGGGCCCTACAAGATCCCGCACTATTGGGGGCGGGTTCGCGGCGTGGCGACCTCGAAGGCCCCGACCGGTCCCTATCGTGGCGTCGGCCGTCCGACGTCGGTTTTCGTGCTCGAACGGCTGGTCGACATGGCCGCAAAAAAGCTCGGCATCGATCCCAAGGCGCTACGCGACAAGAACCTGGTGCAGCCGCACGAATTTCCGCATCGCATTGGTTCGGGCATCATCTGGGACCGGTCGAGCTTCGTCGAATGCCTGGCGAAGGCCTGTGAGGTCGTCGGCTACGACAGATTGCGCGCGCAACAGAAGGAGGCGTGTGGCGTCGGCCCCTGGATGGGCATCGGGATCGCTACCTATGCGGAACTGACGGGCATCGGCTCGCGCATCTCGGTCGCGCCGGGCATGCCCATCAATACGGGCAGTGAATCCGCCACGGTGCGCATCGATTCCTCCGGCGCGGTGACGGCCATATTCGGCCTTGCCTCGCATGGGCAGAGCCTCGAGACGACGCTCGCGCAGATCGTGGCAGAAGAACTCGGTGTGCGCCCGCAGGACGTGCACATCGTGCAGGGCGACAGCGCCGCGACGGCTCATGGCACCGGCACCTATGCCAGCCGCAGCGCGGTCATCGGCGGCGGAGTCGCGATCCTGACCAGCCGCAGCCTGCGCGACAAGGTCAAGCGCGTCGCCTCGCACCTGCTTGAGGCCTCGGTCGACGACATAGAGACCGGAAATGGACAGGTCTATGTCCGCGGAACCGACCATCGCATCAGCTTCGCGGAACTGGCGCGCGCTGTCTATTCCGACATGACCACACTGCCGCTCGACAAGCGGGAGCGGCTGGAAGCGACCGAAACCTACGACCCCTATCTCGGCACGACCACCACCGCGACCCATCTGGCGGTCGTCGAGATCGATCAGGAAACCTATGCGGTCAAGATCAGGCGTTTCGTGGTCGCCGAGGATTGCGGCCGGATGATCAACCCGCTGGTGGTCGACGGACAGGTGCATGGTGGGGTGGCGCAAGGCATAGGCGCGGCCCTTCTGGAGGAACTGGTCTATGATGCGCAGGGCCAACTGCTCACCGCCAGCCTTGCGGACTACATGGTGCCCACGGCGATGGAAGTGCCTGCCATCGAGGTGGCGCACTTGCAATCGGTGCTGCCTGACAATCCGGGCGGCTTTCGCGGCATGGGCGAGGGCGGCACAATCGGCGCGCCGGCAGCCGTCGCCAATGCGATCGCCGATGCGCTTTCGCACATGGACATCGAGATATCGGAACTGCCCGTGACATCGGAACGACTGTTCCGGCTGATCAGCGCGGCAAAACAGAATTCATTCGCGGAGAGATGACATGGATTTCGGTCTGAGGGGAAAAGTCGCACTGGTAACGGGCGGAGGCCGCGATGTCGGTGGCGATATCGCCCGGGCGCTTGCAGCGGAAGGCGCAAAGGTCGCTGTGAACTATCGCAGCTCCGAAAGCGAGGCGGCGAGCGTGGTCGACACCATTGTCGCCGCGGGCGGCGAGGCCCGCGCCTACAAGGCCGACGTCAGCGATCATGCGCAGGTCATGGCAATGACGGACGCAATCGTCGCCGATTGGGGGCGCATCGACATACTGGTCAACAATGCCGGCTACGTGAAATACCAGAGATTCGTCGATTCCGTGCCGGACGACTGGAAGGCGCAGATCGATGTCTGCCTCTACGGCGCTCTCAACTGCTGCCATGCGGTGGCGCCGCACATGATCAGGCAGAACGGCGGGCGCATCCTGAGCCTTGTCGGCGACAGTTCGCGCATCGGCGAGGCGAACCTGGCGCTGGCGGCGGCGGCGCGCGGCGGAACGATTGCACTCGGCAAATCGCTGGCGCGGGAACTGGGGCGCAACAACGTTACGGTCAACACGATCTCCCTTGGGCTGGTCGAGACCGCCCATTCCGATGCCGATTTCCTCGAGAAGAACCGTGAAAAGATCGTCAAGGCCTATCCGCTGCGCCGCATCGGCAAGCCCGGCGACATCGCTCCGATGATCGCGTTTCTGGCATCGGAAGGTGCGTCCTGGGTGACCGGGCAGGTCGTTAGCGTCAATGGCGGCTTCAGCATGGTTTGACGGCGTTTGAGCAGCGCCTCGGGAGGAAAACGATGATCAGGACCGACCTCATAGCACCGCTGGCGGAGCTGCTGAAACGGCAAGCGGAACGCTTTGCGAACAAGATCGCCTATGCCGACGCGAACCAGGCGATCACTTACGCCGAGCTGCTCGATGCGGTGAGCAACCTTGCCACGCAGTTTCGCGCCCGCGGCCTGGGGGCTGGTGCAAGCGTGGCCCTGTGGCTGCCGAATTCCGTGGACTGGGTGGTCGCCTGCCTGGCGATCGTGCGGGCCGGCGGCGTGTCGGTGCCGATCAGTTTCGACGCCACGCAGGGTGAGGTCGCATACCGGCTGGAGGATTCCGGCTCTCAATTCATCATCACCAGTCCCTGCCGGCTCGACCTGCTCGGCAGGATTCAGGCAGGCGCACCTATGCCGTTCACGACTGTGCTGGCCGGAGAACAGGCCGCGCAGGACGGCGCCCTGTCGTTCGCCGAGCTTTGTTCCAGGGCGGCGCCTGGCGTGGTGCTCGAGCCAGACGACATCGACCGCGCCTCCTACATCATCTACACGTCGGGAACGACGGGCCGCGCCAAGGGCGTATTGCTGACGACGCGCAGCATGCTGTGGGTGACGGCCGCCTGTTGGGCGCCCATCCTGGGGCTCGGCGAGGACGACAAGGTGCTGTCGCCGCTGCCGCTTTTCCACTCCTATGCGCTAAACATTTCCGTGCTCGGTATCTTGGCGACCGGCGCCAGCGAATACATCATGGAGAAATTCTCCACCCAGGGCGCGATGGATCTGCTTGGCAAGGGCGGCTTCACCCTCGTGCCCGGCGTGCCAACGATGTTCCACTATCTGATGCAAGCCGCGCAGGCGAGCGGCGCCAAGCCCTTCGCCGGCGTGCGCCGCTGCGTATCGGCCGGCGCCATTATGCCGGGCAGCCTCAACCATCAATTCGAGGACTATTTCGGCGTCGAGTTGCTCGACGGCTACGGCATCACCGAAACCTCCACCATGGTGACGATGAACTGGCCCGGCAAAGATCGCGTCCCCGGCTCCTGCGGCCTGCCCGTTCCGGGCCTTGCCGTGCGCATCATAGACCCGGTGTCGGGGCTGGACGTGGTGCAGGGCGAAGAAGGCGAACTCATCTGCCGCGGTCCGAACCTCATGCTTGGCTATCACAACAAGCTGCGCGAGACCGATGATGCGCTACGCAACGGTTGGTATTTCACCGGCGATCTCGCCCGCGGTGACAAAAGCGGCTTTCTGACCATCACGGGGCGGCTGAAGGAAATCATCATCCGCGGCGGCCAGAACATCGCGCCCGCCGAAATCGAGGAGACGATCCTGCCGCTCGACGGCGTCAGGGATTGCGCGGTCGTGGGCATTTCGCATCCCACGCTTGGCGAGGTGCCTGTCGCTTTCGTGGTCGCCAGGGAAGGCGCAGTGATCGAGAGCGAGGCCGTGATCGCCTGCTGCCGGAGCACTTTGTCAAGCTACAAGGTTCCCGCTGCAGTCCACATCGTCGCGGAAATCCCGCGTACCGGCTCGGGCAAAATCATGCGCTTCAAGCTGCGTGATCAGATTGAGAAACCGGCGGCCTGATCCTAAGAAACATCCGCCATAGGAGTCCGCCTATCATGCAGTCTTTCGTCTTCAACACCACGCCGTCGCTCATCTTCGAATATGGTTGCGCAAGGCGTCTCGGCGCGCTCGTCCTCAAGCAATTGGGGGCTTCGGTGCTGTTCGTAACCGACCCCGGCCTGCGCAGGATCGGACTATGCGATGGAGCACTCGCCTCGCTGAAAAGCGAGGGTGCGACGGTCACCGTCTTCGACGCGGTCGAGGCCGACCCCTCGCTCGCCACGCTGCTGAAGGCAGTGGCGGCGGGGCGTTCGGCAAAGGTAAGCGGGGTCATCGGTTTCGGCGGCGGATCGTCGCTCGACGTCGCCAAGCTTTCGGCGCTGCTCATCGGATCCGGCGAGGATATCGACGGTGCCTGGGGTGTCGGCAATGCCGTCGGGCCGCGGCTGCCGCTGGTGCTTGTGCCGACCACGGCAGGCACGGGCTCTGAAGTCACGCCGGTTTCTATCATCACGGTTGGTGACGAAGAAAAGCGCGGCGTATCGAGCGCGCTGATTTTGCCGGACATCGCCGTTCTCGATCCCGAACTAACGCTCGGGCTGCCGCCAGCGATCACCGCCGCCACCGGCGTCGACGCCATGGTTCATGCGATCGAGGCGTATGCCTCCAGGAGCCCCAACAACAATCCGCTGTCGAAAATGCTGGCCCGGCAGGCGCTGCAATTGCTCGGCGCCAACATTGAGAAGGCGGTCTTCGAGGGCAACGACATTGCGGCGCGGGGCGCCATGCTGCTTGGCTCGATGCTCGCCGGTCAGGCCTTCGCCAATTCGCCGGTGGCGGCCGTTCACGCACTGGCCTATCCAATCGGTGGCACCTTCCATGTGCCGCACGGCCTGTCCAACGCGCTGGTGCTGCCGCATGTGCTGCGCTTCAACGCGCCGGACGCGGCGCATCTCTATGCCCAGATCGCACCAGACGCCTTCCCGCATCTGGCGAGCGAAGAGAGCGTCCAAGCGCGCTGCGCGGCGTTCATCGAGGAGCTTGCCGCGCTGGCGGCGCGGCTCGGCATGCAGACGCGGCTTCGCGAGGTTTCCATCGGCCAGGAGCACCTTGCCAAAATGGCAGCCGATGCGATGAAGCAGCAGCGGCTTCTCGTCAACAATCCGCGTCAGGTCAACGAGGCCGACGCGCTTTCGATCTACCACGCCGCGTGGTGAATAAAATGGCCGAACGCCTCGCCGCATCGTCGCGCGCTGACTATCGCACCTTCCGCACGATCACCACCCGCTGGATGGACAACGACATCTACGGGCACCTCAACAATGTGGTCCACTATTCGCTCTTCGATACGGCGGTGAATGGCTGGCTGATCGCACAAGGCGTGCTCGACATCCATGCGGGCGACCAGATCGGTCTGGTGGTGGAAACGGGCTGCCGCTACTTTTCCGAACTCGCTTTTCCCGACATCGTGACGGCCGGCATCCGCGTGGCCAAACTAGGCTCCTCATCCGTCCGCTACGAAGTCGGCCTGTTTCGCAATGACGAGATAGTGGCGGCAGCTGAGGGCTTTTTCATCCATGTCTATGTCGACCGCCATACCCGCCGCCCGAGTCCGCTTCACGATCGGCTGCGGATTGCCCTATCCGAGATCGCCTTAGGATAACGTTCAATCTCGGCGAGGATGCTGATCACTATGTTACCGCTGATCGCGTCGCCACACCCGGGGCCGGCTGTGGAGCAATTTGCACCGTTCGCACCTGAAGGTCGAAAGGTGTTGGCGTGGCCAAGCGCCGGGAGTCTCTCACAGCATGCCCGGCTGCGGTGGATGAGGCGCTTGGCGCAGGAAAGTCGGTTTCGTCCAGACAGTGGCTGGCAGGCGCACCTAGTCTAGGAAAGTGCCAACATCCCCTCGCAGAATGTCAGATTAACAACAGTAACCCTTTCGACTGAATGGCAAGCACCCCTTGGGCATAAGCCAGTTTAAACATGAAAACTTCCTCGATCTTTTGTTGTTTTGTTAGTCTGTACCGTTGCGCTATTGCAAGCGGCAGAAAAGCCGCTTGCTCGGGGAAATCAGCCCATCTTCGGCATCGAGCAGCACAAACCAGCGGTCACCCGCAACGCCGGTTATGTGATCATCGCTCTCTCTTGATGTTGAAAAACGAGTGCACCCGACATGCACCGTTCCCATGCTGTGAAACTGCATGAGACCAACTCTCAATCAGGGCGGACGCGCGCGGTGCGCATCCGCCCGTCTACTCATGTCCGGGCGATGGCGTCGAATATCCGCTCAGCGCGACCGAGTTTCTCGTAGAGGTCTTTGCGATTGAACTTGTAATGGGCCGCAAGACCTGCACCCAACACAAAGACCCCGATCAGCACGAAAATGATCCAGTTGTTTGCATCAGGTTCGCCGCCAACAATGAAGTGGAGGTGGAGCGCTGTGAAGATCGCGACACTGAGAAGTGCTGCCCCCGCAATAGCCGGCGCGATAAACACTTTGAAGGCGTTCTCGCCCTTCGGAACTCCGGTCTTGGCAAACCAGCCGATCACAGCGACGCAGACCAATCCCATCAAGAAGATGACGCCAATCGAGCCAATGCCGACCACCATGCCGTAGAGCAGGCTGCCGCTGATGCCAGTCATGTAACAACCAAGCAACAGCAGACCAACGACGACGCCAGCAGCTGTCGAAGAACGGTGTGGCGAATGGTGCCGACTATGAACCGCCGCCAACGATGACGGCAGCGCTTTATCGATGGCTAGGTTGAAGATGTAGCGCGCAAGCACGTTATGGATGGATACAATCGCGGCGAAGGTGGACAACGCTACCGAGCAGCGGGCGATCTTGCTGAAAAGCGGGGAGACGAAAATGCTGCTTGAGGCTGCAAACATTCCTGTGGGGTCATTTTTGGCCGCATCCCAGGCTCCGGCGCCAAACGCCGACGTCATTGCGTAGCACGCCAATGTGTAGAGCAGTCCGATGAGGATGACCGCACCATAGGTAGCGCGCGGGATCGTCTTGTCAGGATCGCGGACTTCGTCGCGAAACAATGCAGTCGCCTCGAATCCCATGAAGACGAGGATCGCGTAAAGCATCGTCACAGCCATGTCGCCGTCAGAGAATGCCTTTAAGGTGAAAGGCACGGAACTTAGCCCTTCCTTGCCGCCTGCAGCCAGCGTGAACAGGCTGTAGACCACCACGATGATCACCTCGATCACCATCGACCAAGTCAGGATTTTCGCAGAAATCTCGATATGTAGATAGCCCAAGGCCGACACCGCCAACCAAGCTGCGATTGCCCATGGTACCCATGAGGTCTCCGGCCCCCCAAAGGCCGTAATCACCGAGGCCACGCTTAGTCCGCAGAATATGGTACTGCCGGTCAACACGCAGAGATAGGAGAAGACAGCAAGGAATGCTGCACCGAGACCCGTGATGCGGCCCAGTCCGGAACTGATGAATGCATAGAAATCGCCTGGTTTAGGAACATGGCGCGCCATGGTCACGTAGCCGATTGCAAAGAGGCCCAGAACGATCGACGCAAACACAAAAGCAAGCGTCGCCCCAGGTCCTCCGAAATAGATTGTGAATGGGATGAACCCATCGACAACCGCCATCGGCGCCGAAAAGGCAAGAACCGTCAGCATCAGCGCTGTGGTGGTCATCTTCCCTGTCAAACGTATATCGCTGTTGGGTCGAGATCCGGTCACCCCGGAACTGAATGTTGTGTCTGTCATTGCGTTCCCCTGTTGTTTCTTCAAAACGATTTTGGTTGGCCGTTTTCAACAAAGCGCGATGCTTCTCCACGTTCTGCGAACCCGACCGGCACGGCGGACGTTACTGCTCGTTCAGCATTTTTTTCTTGGCCGAATTTTTCCATTCGGCAGGCCTCTATAACTAACATTCGTTAGCTAAATTAGAGCGCAGATGCCACTTCTTTGGCGGCCGGACGCGTCATCGACCAGAGCGATTACTTGTGCATCCTTTCGGGCTTCACAAAATAATCGACCCAGCATAAAGCCACTATGAGTCCTCCAAAGATTGCATTCGCCAGCTTCTTCTGCGTTATTGTTTGAGGGAAAAGTCACTTCCCGATCCGAAGAACTGTGACAAACACTTCCACTTTCCGTCGGTCTTTGTCCAAATTAGTTGAATCTTGTAAGCGAGAATTTCTTCAGTCGCGTCGACAGGGACGATTGTGCCAACCAAAAATTCTGACACGACATTGTCCGATAACTGGATAAGGCTCTCGCGATCGTTCTTCCAGCGATACTTACCGACGATGTCGCGGTAGAGTGAGACCATCCCGCTCCGGTCACGCCATGTCATGTCGGCACCGCCAACAACCCAAGCATCCTCGGTAAAAAATTCGTCTCCGAGTAGGGCTGCGTCGGCGTTTTCGTACGCCAGGCGCATCAACTCATGCTGTGCATCAATAGCTGCGATGATTTCTTTGCTGATATTCTGATTTGAAGTAGCCATCGCTTATTCCCGTTGGGGCTTGTTTCAGTTATTTATGCCATCTCAACTGACGAGGCGCAGTGGCAATCGGAGGTAGCGCGCTGAACGGTCATCATGTCCGTAGATTGGCGCTCCGCCGAGTTCAATCCGCTGCACGCGCGCAGCCAACGTGTTGAACACCGCTGTCGCTTCCGCCTGCGCAATGACACTTCCAGGGCAGGAATGCGGACCTGCCCCAAAGCTGATGTGCGGCACAGTGTCGGCTGGGCGGTCCACCCGGAACTCATGAGGATTATCAAATGCTTCTGGATCGCGGTTCGCACTCGCAATCAGGAAACGGATATGGCCATCCGCAGGGATAGTGACGCCAGCGATTTCGAGCGGCTCGGTGGTGAACCGTTCAAAGGACATTTCTGCGGTGTGAAGACGCGCAAGCTCATTCAGAATGGCATGGTGCTTTTCTGGAGCATCGCGCCACATGGCGAAGAACTCGGGCCGACGCGCAAATAGTTCCAGGCCGCCCGCGATAAGATAGGCCGCATTTGGCGTACCTGTCGCCCAGAAGAGGATCAGCGCTTCGTTCAACTGGACTTCGGTCATCTCACCAGCGACGACCAGTTCAATCCAATTGGAAAGTGCGCCAGGCTGCGGATTCTTTCGCCCATTGGCAATATGGTGATCGACCCGATCCTGCAGGAAAGCAAAGGCCGCCACACAACGCTCTTCCTCTGCTTCGGTCACGGCCGCGCCGAGTCCGATCATGGCGTCGCGCATATAAGCCGAGCCCGCATCGTAACCGTCGTTAGGCACACCCAGCGCTTTGCACATGGCATGGTGCGCGGGCATCAGGGCAAGGTCGCGAAAGCCTTCCACCATGCCATTGGGACCGAGATCATTTATCACCCGGTTGACTTCGGCTATGCTGGCTTCGATCCATTGCGCCGCCATTTTGGGTGTGAACCACTTGTTCGACAGCCGACGCAGCGCAGTATGTTCAGGAGGGTCTGTGACGATTATCGAATCCTTGAACCTGCCCCATGCCCCTTTCTGGATCCAAGCCGGCGCGTGCGATGTCAGAGAAGAGTGCTTTCCGAATTTTGCCACATCGGCGTATCGAGAGACATTGTAGGTGTTCGATCCGTTGGGATCGAGATAGACGGGCGCCTGTTGGCGCAAGACATCGTACCACGGGTAAGGATTGGCTCGAAATTGCAGATCGGTCCAAGGCAACAAGGTTTGCGGCACGGTGGAGGTTTGCATATTCATCAGTCGTCCTCGATCTTGGCGTCAGTTGGCGAGGGCTGACATCAGCGCGCCACTCCAGCGCACCGCGGCATCAGCCAAGGCTTCGCATTTCGCCGCGTCGTGGCGGCCTTTTACGCCAATTTGTTTGGCACCCAGCACGGTCATCGGCTCAAACCCGGATCAGCCAGTTCGCGCAGATCTCTATCGCCATGCGTTGAGGTAATCGCCACAATTAGGTTGGGAGCCCGGAGCCCTGCGACGTCAGCATCTTTCATCGGCACGATTTTCATCGACCTCCCACGCTGCTGCACGGCCGAAGCGATGGTGGTCGGACGTCGTCTCGCAACTCCCCGCTGCGCGATCAATCCTCCACGACGCATCCAAGGCACGCTGGATGATGCGAGAACATAGGACCAAATAGCGCCAGCCGCGCGCCAAATCTTGCCAAGAAATACGTCGAAGAAGACAAACTTCCGCGCTAGACACCGGCGCAAACCGTCGGCGCGCTTACCCTCATGGCATACGTATTTCCCTTGCTCTGAAGCCGCCAATCTAGGACAGCCCTGGCCCGCGCGGAAATGTTCAAGTGGACCGCCAAGAAGGGGTGGGACTGCCGAGCCGCTGTCTCAGACACCTTCGCCAGACACCTTCGTCGGCTGGCGATTTCGGTTATGCGATTGGCAGTTGCTGCCCGGCACAACAAGCCGTTGAGGTGCTTGCCACCTGGCAAATACGTTTTCTGCGAACGCCCCGTCGCCGCCCCTACGAACGAGCCGCGGAAATGGCCCAATCAGCGTAAAAGTTGGCATTCAATCATAAGCAGGGGCAACGACAACTCTCTACTCTTCCAACGGTGAGGACAGCGCCACACGTCGCCCAAGACCGCCTCGTCCAATAACGCGCCAAGCAACGACGGCAGCGATCGGATCGAAGAGAATGTGCGGGCCGATTTGTTTCACCGGGCAAGCCGGTTCACCTAAACCAAACAGAGTGCCCAGGAGGAGTTCGGGTAATGTCGCAAGCAGCAATTAATCGCCACCTTATCATCGAAGCAATCACCAAATACGCATGGGGTTTTGATGAGAACAATTTCAACCTCGTTGCTGGGGCTTTCGCGCAAGAAGCGACAAGTCGGGGAAAGGTGGCCGGAACTGATATCGCATGGGGTCCGATGAATGGACGAGATCAAATTGTTTCGACCTTTCAGGAAATTCGGAATGGGCAAACTGACCGCCGTCGTCATTGTTTGAGTAACTTCTTGTTTGTTGATCAAAAGGCAATGGAGGCGAGAGTCCAGTGTTACATGGTCCTGGTCTCTGCAAATGACGGCAAGTTGACCATAGTAACATCCGGCACTTTTGATGTGGACGTCACGAAAACTGGTGCCGGAGAGTGGTTGCTGACGAGGCTGGACATTGAACTGGACGCGCCATTCTGAGGCCCACGTCGTGGGCTTCGACTGGCGATGCGCCCGTATCGTCTTCACGGATGTTTGCGGGCGGCTCAAGACCTGTCGCTTTCCGGCTCACCCGCCGCTGGTGGCGGTGGGCCACATGCTCGTTCAGACCGTTGTCATTTTTGCCGTACAACTTGGCACTTTCCGCAGCGCAAGTGTGGAAAGTTTGCCCTATGAGAGATGGCTGTTGGAGGGATGGGCGCGCTCAACGCCCTGAGGAGGGCGCTGAGGAGCTTATGAGAACCGCGAGTCAGCCCGCCAGAGGATGTCCTGTCGCCCGGTTCAAGCCGAACGGACATCCAGGAGAACTGAACAAGTGTTTGTTAGCGCACCCAAATAATGCTAACTTACGTTAGTTCATAGTCTGACAAGGGGAACCAAGTGCATTGTGACCGAGGCGAATGGCCGTTATGCGATGCTGACGCCAATTGCCAAACTGGTCATAATCTTCGTACGTCTGGAAATCGATTACGGTCCGTCCTGTAGTTCGAATTATCGAATAATAGTAGGGAACTTGTACAAATGATCACAGTCCTCTTTGGCACAGAGAGCGGTAATTCTGAAATGGCGGCAGAGGATATCGCGAAGTTCATTCGAGACAAGGGTGAAGACGTACGGATTATCCCCATGGAAGATTGTGACGTTGGTCAATTGTCACAATCCGGCTCGGCAATCATTATCACTTCCACCTACGGTGAAGGTGAGCTTCCGGAGACGACTCAACCCTTTTACGATTCCCTCAATGGCACTCGCCCAAACCTGGCCACGCTGAGGTTTGGAGCGTTTGGTCTGGGAGACAGCACGTATGAGACATATGGAAACGGGATTGACGTCGTTTCTGCCTTGTTACGCGATCTGGGAGCGCATCAGGTCGGTGTTACAGGACGTCATGACGCGGCCAAAGGCACGCCTTTGGCCCAAGCCGCGGTCGATTGGGTGGATCGACTGCTTCCAGCGCTAAGCCACCAAGAAGCTTGAATGCAGACGGGCGCCTAGCAGGGCAGGTCACAGGCAAGCTGCCCAGGGCCCGGACCGATGGCACTAGCCTGCGATAGCACGACAAGCTCCGCTTCGAAAACCTAACGAACGTGAGTAAGGTAGATGAGCAGGAATAGCGATCTAGACGCTGACGTGATTATTGTCGGAGCCGGATTATCTGGAATGACCGCCGCCAGGCAGCTCGATGGCAGCGGTCTGAAAGTCCTTCTATTCGACGGCAAAACCCGCGTCGGCGGGCGAACCTGGTCCGACAGCCGATACGAAAATGGAGCGTGCGACTTCGGTGGCATGTTCATTGGCACGACGCACGAACGCTCACAGCGTCTGGGGAAGGAAATGGGCCTCGAAATGGTGAAGGCCCGCCCCGCCGGCAAGATGGTTTGGGATCTCGGCGAAGAAATTGTGATCGCCGAAGACGGCAGCTATCCGGAGAAGGTGACAAGCGACGGCAGCGACCTCAAAGAGGCGCTTTCGAGGACATTCGCCGCGATCGACGAACTCGCAAAGAAAGTTGGCAAGGACAATCCGTGGGACGTCCCTGAAGCTGCCGAACTCGACTCCAAGACCATGGCCACATGGCTGGAAGAAAACGTCGCGGATCCGTTGGTTCGAAAGATAGTCGGTACCGACATCACGATCATCACCGGCGCAGACCCGTCAGAAATTTCGTTGCTGTTCTTTGCATTCTACGTCGCGCAATGCGAGGACATCTATGCGTTGCAGGTGACTGCAAACGTGATGCTTTGGATTGGCGGCGCTCAGCAGATTTCTCTTCGGATTGCCGAAAAGCTGCCGACCGGCAGCATCCATCTCAACGAGCACGTTATCGCCATAGCGCATGGTGAAGAGACCGTTGAAGTGCGTACTTTGAAGAGAACGTACACAGCCAGACGAATTATCATGGCGCTTCCTCCCTCGGCTGCCGCTCAAATTTCCTTCGATCCGCAATTGCCGTCAGCACGCCGCCAGATCAATCGGCGCACGAATTTTGGGCGCTACATGAAACTGCAGCTCCGCTATGAGAAGCAATTTTGGCTTGAAAGCGGACTCTCAGGCGAAATCTTCTCACTTTCTCCGGGCTTTTTCGCCTTAGACGTAACACGCCCAGGAGATACGGCTGCGACGCTTGTCCTGTTCATCGGTGGCTCGAATTATGACCGCTGGTTCAGTTTGGGCCTCGAACCACGACGGACTGCGATGCTGGCTTCAGTAGCTCGTTGTCTCGGCGAAGAGGCGCTGAGACCGCGGGGCTATATCGAGACCAATTGGAACGACGTTGAATTCACGATGGGGGGGCCTGTTTGCCACATGCCGCCGGGCCTGATGAGCACGTGCGGCCATGCGTTGCGTGAGCCAATAGGACGAATTCATTTCGCTGGAACGGAAGCCGCTCCCTCTTGGACCGGTTACATGGAAGGCGCGGTTCAATCCGGTGAAGCCGCAGCAGAACAAATCAAAGGGATAATGCTCAATGACCGCGAAGCAGCCTAAAGCCGTCGTACCGACCCGCATGGAAAGTTTCGGGCCAACTTATGGCTTTGCGCCGGGACGAATCTCGAATGGCATACTCCACATTGCTGGACAGATCGGCGCCGACGAAAACGGACTTGCAGAAACTGCGGAAAAGCAGGCGTCGCTGGCCTTCCAGAACTTGGAACTCGTCTTGAACGAAGCTGGCTGCACCTTTGCCGACGTCATCTCAATGACGACCTACCATGTGGGTGACTGCACCACCGTCAACGAATGGTTCTTGCCGCTTAAGAAAGATATCTTTCCCGCGCCGTATCCAATTTGGACTTCCATGGGCGTTACGAGCTTGGCAATCCCCGGGGCCTTCATCGAAATATCGGCGGTCGCCGAGATACCGAGCAAGTAAAAAGCCGCTTGGCCTAAAGGCTGTGGCGTCTTTCGCGAGGGAGCGGCGCCCAAAACCAACTCATCAAATATGCGCTACCCATGTCTGTACCGATGAAGGTCAAACGCATCGGAATGGCCCACGTTAAGGCCACCAAAATGCTGGATCTGGAGAAGGCCACGATTACGGAGCGAGGAATTGCGGGTGATCGCAACTTCATCTTGCTGGACAAAAATGGCGCCCCGCTGCCCGCGGGTCGGCATCGGCACTTCTTGCCGCTGCGGTTTGACTATGATGCCTTCTCTAACCTGCTCAAGCTGACCTATCCGGACGGTCGGTATGTCGAGGAGGAGTGCGTAACGAATCTGGTTTCGTTCGGTCTCAACTATATGAACATGCGCAGCATCCAAGTTCGGAAGGTTGAAGGCGAATGGGCCAGGCGTTTAAGCGCGTTTGGTGGAGCTCCGGTGCGCATTGTTCGTGTGGTCAATACAGGCGACGGAGTCGACGTCCTTCCGATCACGCTGTTCACGACAGCCTCGCTTCGGAATCTCAGTCTGCGGATGGGAACGGAGGTAGACTATCGGAGGTTTCGCGCCAATCTCATCATCGAATGTGACGAACCATACGCAGAGGATCGCTGGAATGGCAGGAGACTACAAATTGGCTCCTGCCTTCTAAGAGTGCGCAGCTCAGTCCCGCGTTGCGTTGTAACGCAACTCGATCCGGACACGGGCATCAACAATGTCCGCACCATCCCGATGCTCGTGCAATATCGTGAAAAAGTGCGCCTGCCGGATGGTCTAATGCCGCACTACGAGACGCCAGGATTTGCATCCTATGCCGAGGTTATCCAACCCGGGGAAGTCGCAGTTGGTGACATGGTGATGTGTGAATAGGTCGCGTTTTGGTCAACCCGAAAAGCTGATCTGGAGCTCGAGCTGATGGACTACGAGGACAAAGTGGTTGTGGTTACCGGCGCCGGTTCAGGGATGGGGCGCGCGATGGTTGGCGAATTTGTCAACCGCGGCGCCCGCGTTGCCGCTCTCGGCCGCACGAAAGCCAAGGTGACCGAAACGGTTAGCCTGCTTGGCAATGTGGTCAAGGCACACGCATTTTGTGCCGATGTATCGGTCGAAACCGACGTTATCAAAGCGATCGACGCGATCGTAGCACAATGGGGCGGCATAGATGTTCTGGTCAATTGTGCCGGTGTTCTCGACAGCTACGAGCCGGCGCACACGATTGGCCTGGCAGCCTGGGCGGAAGTGATCGCCATCAACCTGACCGGTCCGTTTCTCATGTGCAAATACGCAATTCCGCACATGCTGGTGCGAGGTAAAGGCGCAATCATAAATATAGCGTCGCTTTCGTCCTTTAGCGCAGCCGGGGGCGGAACGGCTTACACAGCATCTAAACACGGGCTTCTCGGTCTCACTCGGCAACTATGCTTCGAGTACGGGGCAAAAGGTATCCGCGTTAATGCCATCTGCCCAGGCGCCACGGCGACGCCGATGGCGCAACATGGCGGAACGGATGCGCTTCCCGACATGGACAGTGGAGTTCTCAGGACACCGGCGCAGCGTTGGTGTCGGCCAGAGGAAATTGCACGTCTAACCGCGTTCCTGGCTGGAGACGATGCCGACTTCGTACATGGCAGCGCGTATGTCATTGACGGAGGATGGCTGACCGCAGCGCGCGAGGCATTCTAGCGGCGTCGGGACTGGGCTCCTGCCGTTGAGCCGACATGACATCGACCCAAACAGATAAAATGAGGAAAACATGGACGTTCGCGCCGCCGTAGCCACGCGGGCCGGAAAGCCGCTGGAAATCATGACCGTGCAGCTCGAGGGTCCGCGCGAAGGCGAGGTGCTGGTCGAGATCAAGGCGACCGGCATCTGCCATACCGACGAATTCACTTTGTCGGGCGCCGATCCCGAAGGCCTGTTTCCGGCCATCCTCGGCCATGAGGGCGCCGGCGTGGTCGTCGATGTCGGCAAGGGCGTCACTTCGGTCAAGAAGGGCGATCATGTCATCCCGCTCTACACGCCCGAATGCCGCCAGTGCCCGTCCTGCCTGTCGCGAAAAACCAATCTGTGCACGGCGATCCGCGCCACGCAGGGACAAGGCCTGATGCCGGATGGCTCGTCGCGCTTCTCGATCGGCAAGGACAAGATTTTTCACTATATGGGCTGCTCGACCTTCTCGAATTTCACCGTTCTGCCCGAGATCGCGCTGGCCAAGGTCAATCCCGACGCCCCCTTCGACAAGATCTGCTACATCGGCTGTGGCGTCACCACCGGTATCGGTGCTGTCATCAACACGGCCAAGGTCGAGCAAGGGGCGACTGCGGTCGTCTTCGGCCTCGGCGGCATCGGGCTGAATGTTATCCAGGGCCTGAAACTTGCCGGCGCCGACATGATCATCGGCGTCGATTTGAACAACGACAAGAAGGCCTGGGGCGAGAAATTCGGCATGACGCATTTCGTCAATCCGAAGGAGATCGACGGCGATGTCGTGCCCCACCTCGTCAACATGACCAAGCGCGGCGCCGACCAGATCGGCGGCGCCGACTACACATTCGACTGCACCGGCAGCACCAAGGTCATGCGTCAGGCGCTGGAAGCCTCGCATCGCGGCTGGGGCAAGTCGGTCGTCATCGGCGTTGCGGGTGCTGGCCAGGAGATCTCGACGCGGCCGTTCCAGCTGGTCACCGGACGCACCTGGATGGGCACCGCATTCGGCGGCGCGCGCGGCCGCACCGATGTGCCAAAAATCGTCGATTGGTACATGGACGGCAAGATCCAGATTGACCCGATGATCACCCACACTCTGAAGCTCGAGGACATCAACAAGGGTTTCAACCTGATGCTTGAAGGCAAGTCGATCAGGGCTGTGGTGGTTTACTGAAGATGGCACGGCCGAAGGGCCAGCGATTGAAATTGCACAAGTTCAACCAAGGAGGAAGAAATGCCGGTGGAACTGCATCCGAAAATCGACAATGGACTGCCCAGGGAGAGCGCAAGCTTTGCCGGCGGCACACTGGTCTGTGCGTGCACCAGCAAGCCGGTCAAGGTGAAGGTCAAGGGTCAGATCGCCCACAACCATGCCTGCGGCTGCACCAAATGCTGGAAGCCGGACGGCGCGGTATTCTCGGTGGTTGCCGTTGCCGGCACCGGTGACGTCACCGTCACCGAGAACGCCGACAAGCTCAAGGTGGTCGACCCCTCGGCACTGATCCAGCGCCATGCCTGCACCGGCTGTGGCGTCCACATGCACGGACCGGTCGAGCGCGACCACCCGTTCAAGGGCCTCTCCTTCATCCATCCCGAGCGCTTCGTCGAGGACGGCTGGTCGCCGCCCGGCTTCACCGCCTTCGTCTCGTCGATCATCGAATCCGGTGTCGATCCGAAGCGCATGGACGGCATCCGCGCGCAGCTGAAGTCAATCGGCATCGAGCCCTATGACTGCCTCAACCCAGGCCTGATGGACTACATCGCCACATGGACGGCGAAGAAAAATAAAGGGAACTAAGATGGCTGGAAGGATAGAAGGAAAAGGCGTCATCGTCGTCGGTGGTACCAGCGGCATGGGTCTCGCTCAAGTCAAGCGGTTCATTGCGGAAGGAGCCAGAGTCGTCATCGCCAATCGGAATGCGACACAAGGCGAGGCCGTGGCTAAGGAGGTCGGCGAAGCCGCCATCTTTGTTCAACTTGACGTTCGCAATGAAGATGAGTGGGGAAATGTTATCCAGCGTGCGGAGAAACACTTTGGTGGTCCCGTCAACGCTTTGGTCAACAACGCGGGTCTTCTGGTAGAGGAGGGTATCGAGCAGACCAGCATCGAAACCTTCCGCCATCTGGTCGACGTAATGCAACTGGGCCCGTTTCTTGGGATGAAGGCGGTCATACCGTCGATGCGACGCGCTGGTGGTGGCTCGATCGTTACGGTTTCTTCAACAGCGGGGATAGTCGGCTACCAGGGCTTCTTTGCTTACACCGCCACAAAATGGGCGGTTAGAGGGATGACAAAGGCAGCGGCACTCGACCTCGCTGCCGCAAACATCCGCGTCAATAGCGTTCATCCCGGCGATACGGAAACACCGATGATCGAAGGCCGCGGCTACAACGCCGATCTCGTCCCGCTCAAACGCTTCGCCCGGCCGGAGGAAATCGCTTCACTGGCGTTGTTCCTTGTCTCGGATGAAGCTGCCTATATCACTGGTGCTGAGCACATAATCGACGGCGGTTATACAGCTCAGTGAATTTGCACGAGCCACCCTCTGCAAGCGGTGTAAGCCTCTCTCATGGGCGCGCTGCGCCAACTGCTCGCTCAATGACTGGATGATCCCTATGTGGGCGCGCGACAGGGTCGGGCGCCCACGGTCGGGTGCGATCTATGCTTGGCAAATTGTAATGCTGCGCCAGCAGGTCGGTGTCGCTGGGATCGGTCAACTGTGGGGCCGGCTCGGTGCGAACTTCGCGAAGTTGCCAAGCCAACTCGCTGCCACTCTATGCCCTCCCGCGCGGTTGTGTGCGTCAAGTTCTGCAAAACCGGCCATGGTTGGTGGTCATGTCGCTTGGCGCAGAGCGAGCATCTTGGTCGAACTCAGCCCGTTGCCGATCTGTTTTGGCCAAAACGAAGTAACACGACGTCATTTTGGCAGGTTTGGCGTAGCACTTGTCTGCTCATGCGACGCCGGCGCCCCCGCGAGCGGATAAGTTGATCTCAATCCGCCGCATGTCCGATTGCCAACAATATGTTCGGCCTGCGGCACCTTAGAAAGATCAATTGTCGGAGGATTGAGAGTGAGCGGCAATACTATCAATTGGACTCGCGTAGAGCAGCGGGTGAGCAAAGAGGGCGTTCGGACTTACTGGCGCCCGTATGCGGCACCTACGATCATGTCGGCGGAAAACAGTCTGATCTCCGGCGCTCCGCAAATGCCCCGATGGCAGGCTCCTCCGAAGGCGGCTGTTTCTGTAGCGATCAACGGCGCCTTTTTCACCAAAGCCGAAAATCCCAACCAGGCCCAGACGCCGGAGGAAATCATTCGATCAGCAAAGGAGTGCATCGAAGAAGGTGCGCAGATCATCCATATCCATGTTCGTGACGATGGTGGTCACAATGTCCTTGATGCCGACAGATTCGGTGATGTGATTGGACGGCTGAAATCCGATCATCCAGACATTGCGCTTGACGCGTGCCTTGTTGCCGTAAACGACACGGAGTGCAAGGCAATGCAGCAGGTGATCGATCGGATGCTGGTAAGCGCCGTTCCGGTCAATACCACTGCACTGATCTTGGGCGACAATCTGTTCGTCAAACCACCGCATGCGATCATCGAGAAGACGCGTATGATCGTCGACGCGGGGCTCGTTCCCCAGTTGGCCGTCTACACCGACGGCGATGTCGACAACGCCCGTAGGCTCCTGATCGACAGCGGGCTTGTAAAGGGGCCGTTGACCTGGCTGTTGCTTGCCGGTCTTCCGGGCTGCACGCCTATGTATTCCCCCCAAAGCATGATCGACGGACTTGTCCGTCAGGTCGGCCTCATCCGTCAGGTCGATCCCGGCGCCAACATCATCGTTTGTGCGGGCGGTCGTGCGAGCCTTCATCTGGCAAACCTCGCAATTCTGATGGGCTTGCATATCCGTGTCGGCATGGAAGATACGGTTTGGAAATGGCCACACCGCGACGACTTCATCGAGCGCAATGTCGACGCGTTCCGCATCGCGCGAACCATGGTCGAGTGCCTTGGGCGCGAACTTATGTCGGCGCAAGAATTCCGTGAACTTTGTGGCATTTCCTCTAGCGGCCTTGGCCGCGCGGGCTCTGTAGCCGCTGCCGAGTGAGGCAAAAGCTATGCCGCAGGAAAAGCAAGGAATCGACGGCGTCCCCGCCTTGGGGACATTCGACCCCATCGCCAGCCGGGATCGGTGGAATGTTCCTATTGGGGCCTTTGATGGGGGGCGCTGGAAAGTCGATGAAAGTGTCAACAAGACGATCCAGGAGCCGGGCCGGCTCCACGTCCGCTATGCTTCCCGGCCGGAAACTTACGACGCGATGTTCCGCGCTACGGTATCAAAGTTCCCGGAGCGGGAAGCCATCGTTTGCGGTGACCGCAGGGTCAGCTACCGGGAGTTGGACGAGCTCGTCGAGAAGACGGCGTATGGCTTGATTCACTGCGGACTCAACATGGGCGACCGCGTCGCTGTCATGTTGGACAATCGTCTGGAGTATTTCGTTGCTGTACTTGCCTGTGTGAGAGCGGGTGCGATAGCCATTCCGCTCGGTACCCGCCTTGGACCTTCCGACGTATCGTATGTCGTCGGTGACGCTACGCCGATATTTGCCGTTACAGCTCAGCAATGGATCGAGAAATTCCCTGCTACTGGAAGTGTACGTCGGATCTTTCTCGTCGACGCGGAACCAGCTTCGGCGAACCATTTCGAACACCTCGCCAAGGCATCGCCAGTAGTCCTCCCTTCGTTGGAGGCAGAGCGGCTGATGATGATAATCTTCACCTCGGGCACGACAGGCAAGCCAAAAGGCGCGTGCCTGACGCACACCAACTTCGTTCATACCTGCCTGCACTACCTCTACGCACTGGCGATCGACAGACCCCAAAAGAGCCTGATGGCTGTTCCGGCCACGCACATTGCAGGGTTCGGTCCGCTGGCTTCGGTGACGCTGGCATCCGGCGGCACACTCGTCATGGCGCGCGAGTTCAAGGTGGCTCCAGTCCTCGATCTGATGGTGCGCGAACAGATCACTTATGCAGTTCTGGTACCCTCGATGTACCAGTTGTTCGCAATGGCGCCGAACATCCACGAATACGACCTGTCGTCTTGGAAATATGGCGTCTATGGCGGCGCAATCATGCCCCCAGCCGTTATCAACCGCTTCCGTCAGATCGTCCCCGGGCTGCGGATGATAAACGCCTACGGCGCTACAGAGACCTGCGCGGTTTGCACCATCATGCCGCCGGAGTTGACGTCATCCGCGCTGGCCAGCGTGGGTCTGCCGCTAGAATGTGACGAAATCATAATCGTCGATACAGACGGCCAACCCGTGCCTGACGGCCAATCCGGGGAGTTGTGGATTCGAGGACCAAACGTAAGCCCCGGTTATTGGAACAACCAAACGGCCACCCAGCAATCCTTCGAAAACGGATTCTGGAAGAGCGGCGATATCGGGAAGCGGGACACCTGCGGACTGATCTATGTCCATGACCGCCTCAAGGACATGATCAACAGGGGCGGCTTTAAGGTGTTCAGCGCGGAGGTCGAGAACTCCCTGATGGAGCATCCTGATGTTGACGAATGCGCCGTCGTAAGCGTGCCGGATTCTGTTTTGGGCGAGAAGACATTTGCTTTCGTCAAGCGCAGGGCGAGCAGTCTGACCGACACCTCATTGCGCGCCTACCTCCTGAGCAAAATCGCCGATTACAAAGTCCCGGATTTCTGGCTGATCGGTGATGAGGCGGTGCCAAGAAATCAAAATGGCAAAGTCCAAAAGGCTGAAGTGAGAGAGCTCGCGAGGAAGCTTTACGTATCGTAGCAATAACGTGGCTTCTTGCCGCGATTTATAGTTGATATCAAGAGAAAACGGAGGAGATCTTTCATGTCTGGTTCAGTAAAGGACAAAGTTATAATCGTTACCGGCGCGGGGCGCGGGTTAGGCGCCGGTATCGCCGGAGATCTAGCTCGAAACGGCGCGCGGGTGGTGGTTGCCGACCTGAACGCTGAAAACGCGGTCACTGTCGCCGAGCAGATCAAACAGGCTGGCGGCGACGCATTTGCAGTTGGCGTGGACGTCAGCGACCGCAAGCAGGTCAAGGAAATGATCAGCAAGGTCGTCGAAAAATATGGCCGCCTCGATGTTCTTTTCAACAACGCCGGCATCAGTCAAACCTGCCCGTTCATGGAGGTCACCGAAGAGGATTTCACTCGGATCTACAAAGTCAACACGCTTGGAGTCCTCATCGGCACCCAGGAGGCAGTACGCCAAATGATGTCGCAGGGGCATGGTGGCAAGGTCATCAATACTGCTTCGATCGCCGGTAAACAGGGCTGGCCCGACTATGCACACTACTGCGCATCCAAGTTCGCGGTAGTCGCACTCACCCAGGCTGCGGCACGCTCTTTCGCAAGCCATGGCATTACCGTGAATTGCTTCGCCCCAGGCGTCGTGGCCACGGAACTTTGGAAGCAGCTCGATGACGAGGCCATCCAGCACGGCATCACGTCGAAGCCCGAGCAGCTCATCACCGAATTTTCGGCGAACGTTCTTCTGGGCCGCGTCTCAGTTCCCAAGGACATCGTTGGCCTGACCACTTTCCTTGCCTCAGACGGCTCTGACTACATCACCGGCCAAACGATGATGGTCGATGGCGGCATGGTCTTAATCTAACGGAAATTTTCACCGCTTGGCTTGCCCATGGGGTGGTGAGCCAAGCCATTTGGGAGGACTGTATGATGAATTTTCGATCTACCGTTGCTGCTGTAGCCGCCGTCAGCTTCGTGCTTGGTGTCAGCCAAAGCTTCGCCGAGACAGGCGAGGAATTGATGAAGAGCCGGTTGGGCACGACGGATGTGGATCCGGCGATTGCCAAATCGCTTGAAATCGCAGCCAAACCTCTGACCCCTGAGCTTCAGGCTAAAGCATTGGATTGCTGGAAAAACGATGTCTGTGAAACCGGAAGCGGCGGAAAGCTGACGATCGCCTATGCGGATGGATTCGGAGAAAACGTCTGGCGTCGCGTCACGAAGATGGAATTCATCCAGCAAGCGCTTGCATATCCCGAGATTGGAAAGATCCAATACTCATCAGCGCGAGGAGATGTCTCGAAAGCAATTGCCGATCTTAACGCCTTTATCGCTCAGGGTGTGGACATCATAGTTCTTTACGCAGATGCCGGTCCGGCCCTCTTGCCGACAGTCCGTGAGGCAAAGGAGGCTGGCATCAAGGTCGTTCTCAACAATGGACAGGAAGTCGGTACGGCCGGCGAAGACTATGTAAGCACCGTCCACGAAGACCTTTGCGTTCTCGGTCAGGAGATGGTGAAGACCGTCGCTGCCGACAAACCCAATGCCAAGGCCATTGTTGCGCTCGGAGGAACCCCCGGCAACACGCTCAGTGCGACCTGGCAAGATTGCGCACAAAAGCAAGCTGACGCGTCGTCGATCAAGATCTTGGCCAAGATGGACACCAACTGGACGCAAGAGGGTACGTTTACCGCGGTGTCGGCTGCCCTTGCCCAATACGGCGACTTCGACGGCTGGATCTATGAGTATGCGGATGGCTTCCGCGCAGCAATGAGAGCTTATCAGGCGGCCGGGAAAGCGGTGGATACCGTCGTTGCACTTCGTACAGATGAACAGGGCCTGTTCTGCGATTGGGAAGCAGCTAACAATCCCGAGTTTCGGATTTACTATTCTGCTTCTGGTTCCACGATCACGGCGCGCTTTGCCGTAACGGCCGCGATGATGGCACAGGCAGGTGATACGGTTTCAACTTGGGTGAAAGTGCCGTTTTCGATGAAATCGGTGAAAGTCGGGCTTTGTGACAAAAGCCTTCCCATGGAGACGCCGGTTTCTACCATCGTGAACGCTGAAACGCTCAAAGCGATGTTCCCGAACTGAGACACCTCCAAGCCGGCCGGCGCTTGGCGCTGGCCGGTTGACTTGTGATATTTACCACGGAGGCCGCGATGAGCTTACCTGTTTTGAAACTCGATGGAGTTTCAAAGACATATCCCGGCGTACGTGCTCTGGATCAGGTGAGTATCCAGTGTTTGCCAGGGGAAGTTCACGCCATACTGGGCGAAAACGGCTCGGGCAAGAGCACGCTCATGAAGGTTGCGAGTGGTGTCGTCAAGCCCGACAGCGGTACCGTCGAGATAGCCGGCGAAAGACTGTCCGGCGCGGACCCGAGAATACCCTCCAGCCTTGGGCTCGCCACCGTCTACCAGGATAACTCTCTGGTGCTTGAGCTATCCGTTGCCCAAAACCTTTTCATGGCAATCAGAAAGGGTGCTGTGCCGTTCAGCGATATGAATTCCTGGGCGGCCGATAGATTGTCCAGGTACGGGTTGGCCATTGCGCCGGAAACGATTGTCGGCGATCTGTCTCCTGCGCTGCGACAATTCGTCGAGATTGTCAAAGCGTTGCAGTCGGAGCCGAAAGTACTTCTCCTCGATGAGCCGACGGCAACTCTGGACGCCGACGGCGTTCGAAAGCTGTCGGGCATCATCCGTGATTTGGTGGCCAAGGGGACGGGAATTATCTACGTCAGTCACCGATTGCCTGAAATTCTGGAATTGGCCAACCGCATCACGGTTCTCCGCGACGGCGTCCATCGGGGTACATTTAATGTCACAAGTGATCTTTCAGAACGTGACCTCGTAACATTGATGGTCGGGCGTGAGATCGATGTCGAGTATGGCTCGAAATCCACTGACTTGTTAGGTGCGCCCATCTTTGTCGTCGACAAGCTGTCAAGCGACGATTTTCAAGATGTTTCGTTCACCGCCCACGTTGGCGAGATCGTCGGATTTGCGGGTGCGGAGGGCAACGGCCAACGTGAGGTTTTGCGCGCTCTTGTCGGCCTGGAGAAGGCCGATGGGGTCGTTGAATGTTCCGGCACTCCAGTTTCCCTCAAATCGCCGCGCCTGGCGCTCGAAAATGGCGTCCTGTTTTTAAGTTCGGATCGCAAGGGCGAGGCTATTTTTCCGGAGCTTGGTGTCGGGAAGAACATGGTCGTGTCGCTTCTCAGTGCTTTCAGGCGGCTTGGCATACTTTCGCGCAAGCACGAGAAAGCAACCGCTACCGCGATGAAGCAGGATTTTGATGTCGTCGCAGCAGACCTCGACATGCCCATCATAAAACTCTCAGGTGGCAACCAGCAGAAGGCCGTTCTGGCGCGCAGCTTTCGATCCGGCGCCAGAGTATTTCTCATCGATGAACCGACACAGGGCGTCGACGCCGGCGCACGCTTTGAGATTTACAAAGCGATCCGGGAAAACATTCGCGACAGAGGAACATGCATCGTCAATTCTTCTGACGCTCAGGAACTGGCCGGCATTTGTGATCGTGTCCTCGTCTTCTCTCGTGGCCGGATTGTAAAAGAGTTAGCCGGCGCGTCCGTGACCGAAGAGAACATCGTTTCCAGCTTCATGACCGCCCGGGATGCAAAGACGACAAAAAACGACCCATCAGGCAACGAGCTGCCCGCCATCCTTGCGCAGCTGTCGAAGGGGAGTGCGAGTTTGTGGGTTCCGATGATCTTCCTCATGGGTTTGATTTGTCTGGTCGGCGCTTATGCGTCCATCAGCAGCGACGTTTTCCTGAAGTCTATCAATTTTCGTCATCTCCTCCTCGCACTGACCCCGGTTGGCTTCGTGGCAATGGCACAACTTCAAACACTTCTTGTGCGAGGTATCGATGTCTCTGTCGGATCGGTGATGAGTCTCACCGTCGTCGCGATGTCGTTCTTGATCGGTGCACAAGCAAGTCCTTCGGCTATGGCAATCGGTGTTCTTGTCTGCCTTGCGGTAGGGGGTCTTGCAGGGCTGACAAATGGAGCGTCGGTGCGCTATGGGCGCATCAATCCCGTCATCGCCACAATAGCGACGCTGAGCATCGTGCAAGGACTGGCTCTGGTGGGCCGGCCAACGCCAGGTGGCCTCCTGAACGGTGAATTCGCGTCGCTTCTCCGGACCTGCATAGGGTTCATGCCGGTATCGACAATGGTGCTTGTTGTCGTGGCGTTCATCGGGGACTACTGGCTTCACCGTACGAAATCCGGTCTGTTTGTGAAGGCCGCGGGTTTTCGCGAGGAGGCAGCTCTAAGGAACGGAGCGCCAGTGACCTGGATCCACATTCGCGCGTATGTGCTTGCTGCCGTCACGGCTGCCGTTGCAGGGCTATTCCTAGGCGCCCAAGTGGGAGTGGGTCATCCAACTGTTGGGCAAAACTATGCTCTGTCCAGCATCGCTGCAGCAGTCTTGGGCGGAGCCGCGCTCAGCGGAGGCCGAGGATCGTTTTCTGGTGCGTTTCTCGGAGCGTTTTTCTTTACTTTGATGACCAACGTCATCTCTGTGCTGGGGTTGAATTCGGCTTTCGGGGTGATCGCGTCAGGATTGATGACGCTCGTTGCAATCCTGCTTTACACCGGGGCTTCCGGATTCGACCGAATGTTCCAGACCTTTACCAAATCTCGGCGGACGGCGGGGGCGTGATATCGTGACCGAAAATGCGGAACGGTACCATAATGCCGCATTGGAGCGTGACCCGGAGCTATCCGGCCGCGGCGATGCACCGGCAAAATTCCCGTCGAGAGGAACTCTGGTCCCTAAAGTCGAGGGGCGATTTCTTGCAATCTGGATCGCGCTTGGAATCTTGCTGATCGTGGATGGTGTTTTCCTGCCCAGGAGCCTCGAGCGCTCGACGCTGCTGGCGATGTCGCCCTTCGCGGCCTTTTTGGCAATCACCGCGATCGGACAGTCCATCGTCATTATGGCGCGTGGTATCGACCTCTCCGTTCCCGCGATTATTTCATTGTGTTGTTCGATACTCATTGGCGTGTCGGGAGGAAATGACGCCCATCTGGGGGCTGCGATGGCTGCCGCACTTCTCGCTGCAATGCTTGTCGGCGCCGTCAATGGGTTCCTTATCGCCTACCTAAAGCTCAATGGGCTCATCGTTACCCTTGCAGTCGGCGCTGTCGTTGCCGGAGCAACCATATGGTATCGCCAGAACTTCGGAGCTGAATCGCCAGTGCCGGCTAGCCTGGCTGATTTCGGAAACGGACGCATCATTGGCATTCCGACAGCCGTCGTGATCGCGATGACTGTGACTTGCATTTCGGTGCTGCTCTTAACCAAGACCGTGATGGGTCGCAGGTTTGAGGCTGTCGGATGCAATCCCGAGGCCGCGCACGTAGCTGGAATTAACGTCAAGTTTTATCAAATCGGGGCGTATGTCAGCGCAGCCTTTATGTACGGCGTCGCAGCAATTCTGCTGGCCGCCTTCATACGCAATCCAACGTTGGATGTAGGAAATCCATACTTCATGGCGCCCGTCGCTGCGGCGGTCCTCGGAGGCGTCGCTATGAGCGGTGGGATCGGGAATATGATTTCCGTCACCATTGCTGCCGTCTTTCTGGTTCAACTTGACCAATCCCTGAAAATGGTCGGCCTACCCACGTCTTGGCAACTTGTCATCCAGGGATTGGCAATTGGTGCCGGCATGTGGCTATCCGAGATGCGCTCGTCTTCGAGGAGAGACTAGAGCGAAGCCGGTATTTGAGTGCATTGCTCTAAACGACAACGTGCAATCAGATCCCGTGGCAATTCCCAATCAGCGGGGTTCACCTTTTCGTCGGCAATATAAAAAACGCTTTGACAAGAGGCTAACGAACGTTAGTATGCACGAAACATCCTACTTCGTAAAAAATCCAAAGGGGAACGCGAAGTATGACTCCAAGCATAGCGGTTATCGGCAGCGGCCCATCGGGTTGCTACGCTGCCCAGTTTTTCAGAAGGAAATGGCCGGATTCGGAGATAGTCATCTTCGAAGCGCTGCCGGTTCCCTACGGACTGATCCGATATGGCGTTGCTCCCGATCATCAAGGGAATAAATCTGTCATCCAACAGTTCGATCGCCTTTTCGAGCGCGAGGGCGTGCAGTTCGTTGGCAATGTCACGATCGGTCGCGATATTCCCTTTCAAAAGCTGCAGAACAGTTTCGACATCGTCGTCCTGGCGACGGGGTTGGAGGATGATCGCCGACTGGATATTTTGAATGATGCGGGGGACTGTCCGATCATTGGCGCCGGTTCTCTGATCAAAGCGTTAAATGGCCACCCCTGCATCGATATTCCGAGACAATCGGACGCTGCAACGGGGCTTTTGGGGAAAAGGGTGGCGGTCGTCGGCAATGGCAACGTTGCCATGGATGTCGTTCGCCTGTTGTGCAAACGCAACGAACACCTCGCCGGATCTGACATAGCCGACGACAGGCTTCAATATCTGCATACAGAGGCAATTGAGCGGATAGACGTGCTTGGGCGCTCGCCCGCACCGCAGGCGAAATTCGACCTTTCAATGCTCAAAGAAATCGCTGCGCTGCCGCATGTGAAAATTGTGGCGACCGGCGTCGACCTTGACGCGCAGGATCTCGTCAGCGCTTTACTCGTGAACAAGATGCAAGGTGCATCAGATGGTCCGTCGGGTCAGGCTCGGGGCCAAACTTCCTCCGTCACCGTGTCTTTTCATTTCTGTGCTCAGCCAGAGGCAATTCGCAAGGTTGACGGTGTAAACAGGTTAACGGTCCGTCAGGCAAACACACCAGGCTATGCGGAGCTCGAAGTTAACTCAGTCGTTACGGCGATCGGATTCGAGAACATCGCTTCGCATCGCGAGGACTGGAGCGGCGACAATATTTTCAAGGTCGGCTGGCTAAATAGCGGCGGCAAAGGTGCCATCGCGGCAAACAGGCGGGATGCCAAGCAAGTAACGGACGAAATTGCCCGCCGTTTTGAGGCCGGAATGCTTTGCTCAGGAGCCGGCAAGGGCATTCACAATCTGTCCGAACTGGTCGCCAACAAAGCTGTGCCGTTTCACGGGTGGCGGAAGATCGATGACTGGGAACGGGCGAATGCGGCGCAGGAGCGCTGCCGCCAAAAAATTCGAAGTGTCGCGGAAATGATTGCAGTCGCCACGACCTAGCAGACTTGGAAGATTCATTCGCTCGACGTCATGGCATCACTTTGAGGACAGAGAGCATGGCATCAACGTTAAGGGATAGGTCGATGGGAGCAGCAACTGCGATCCAGGATGAATATCTGCCCTGGGCAGATGAAAATTACCGGAAGGATCCATACCCCTGGTACGAGCGGTTACGCAAAGAGCGGCCCATCTACAAGATGTCCGATGGCACCTACGTCGTCTCGCGTTATGATGATATCACGAAATACGGCAAGCTGCCGATCATGGCCATCGTCGATCCTGAATGGGTGCCGAAGGGGCCTTGGGCGGCTCTTTCCAAGACCGTGCTCGGCGCCGATCCGCCGGTCCATACGGGCCTTCGCAGGCGGACCAACAAATGGTTCACGCCAAAGCTCGTGCAAACCTGGGTCGAAGCTGCGGCAAAAGCTGCCAACGATGCACTCGACCGCGCTGAGCCGGGAACCGTCGTCGAGGCCAATCTGGAACTTGGCGTCTTCCCGACCCATGCCGCCATGTGCAGTGCGCTTCAATTGCCCACCGACAATGTCGCTCCTGTCCATGCCGCCATGCTGAAAGCGATGGCGGCCTTGAGTTCAGTTGCTTCCGCAGAAGACGACGAACGCGCCGCCGAGGGCTTTCGCTATTTGCGCGAACGCGTGGAGGAACTGCTCGCCTACAAGCGAGCAAACCCCGGCGATGGACTTGCCGACGCCCTGATCGAAGCGGTCAGTGCCGGTGAAATGACTGAGGATGAAATCATTCAAACGATTTCCCTCTTCTGGGGGTCTGGTGGGCACAATCCGTCATTTTTTGTGAGCGCTGGTATCGAGTATTTTGCGCGCAACCCCGATGTCTATTCAATGTATCGGGAAAGACCGGATTTGCGCGCCGGTATTCAGAGCGAGCTTCTTCGGCTTTATCCCCCGGAGCTTTCCTTCGTTCGCTATCCCACCGAGGATGTTGAGATTCGCGGCATGCATATCAAAGCCGGGGAGCGCATCAGGTTTCTTCTTGATGGCGCAAATCGCGACCCCGAGGTTTTCCCGGATCCGGATAAACTCGACCCGTATCGACCGCTCGATGCTGCCCAAAATCTCAGTTTCGGAATTGGTCCGCATGCCTGTGCCGGCCAGATCATCAGCCGTGCAGGAGCCGATACGATCTTCCAAGTGATAAGCGCCCGAATCCAGCGAATCGAATTGGCTGGCACGCCGAAATATGACGTAACCGACAGATCGCGGGCTTACGTCGAATTGCCTGTGACGCTCCGCTAACCAGGACGGCGAGTTTCAGCGAGGTTTTTGCCTTGAAACGACATCGGCCACCCCGGTGGTAATTCCGCGGACAAACGAGGCTAAGGGGAGCCTCGACAGCCTTCGCCACAACTTTGCGGCGAAGGCCATCAAGTCAAGATTTCGGCGCCATAGGGAGGAACCATGATGCCAAATACGAAGGATGCCGTGAAGTACATCGCCGTTCGCGAGATGGCTTGCCATAACGGTCAGTTCGTGGAGCCGCACTGCCATCGGCGTGGGCAGCTGATCTACGCCATCTCAGGGGTGATGGAGGTGGTTGTAGGAAGTAGACTTTGGTTAGTCCCGCCGCAACGGGCTGTTTGGATGCCTCCCAGTGTTGTCCACCAGATGCGAGCGCGCGGGGCGGTGGAGTTGAGAACGGTGTACTTTTCGCCCGATGCGGTCCCTCATACCTTCCCAGCTCAGCCTACGCTTGTCTCGGTCAGTACTCTGTTGCGGGAACTCGTATTGCGCAGCCTTGACGCCCCCACGAACCACGATCCATACGATCTCAAGAACGGAATCCTGTCGCTCATCTTGGATGAGTTGGGGGTGCTCGTACGCGAAGCAGAGCATTCTCTCTGCCTGGAATTACCTGTGCCTCACTGTCAGGATCGTCGATTGACCAAGGTTTGTACGGCGATCCTGGAAGATCCGGGTTGCCCTCGAGGTCTCGACGAATGGGCTCACTTTGTCGGAGCATCCAAGAGGACACTCGCACGTCGCTTTCAGTCGGAATTTGGAATGTCGTTCTTGGCATGGAGGCAACAGGTCAGAGTGGCAGCCGCTTCATCGCGCCTGGATCAGGGCGAGCCGGTCACGATTGTCGCGGGCGATTTGGGGTACGAAACCCCAGCCGCGTTTTCCGCGATGTTCAGACGGGTGACAGGCGTCACCCCAAGTGGATACGTCGCCCATTCGCCGGCCCACAAAGTCGAGGAAATGTATGCAGCACCCTGTTAGCAAGGAAACAGAAAGGTTGTGGGCTCAGGCGGCGGAGTGTAACCGTTCATCCCTGTCGAAGGGGCGAACTGTGGCGCTGTCCGAAAAAGTTGTGGCAATCCTTGACGAGTTGCGCGTCAGCATGACGGCGTTTGATTTCTCAGACGTCGGCAGCAAACGTTTGGCGATCCTCAATGTCTTCATGAGACTTGCTGCCGCGCGAGGGTATGGGGCAGTTACCATGCGCTCTATCGGTGCCGAATTGCGTATCAAGGCGCCGAGCATCTACTCTCATTTTCCAGGTGGGCGTGAAGAGATCACCGAATATTCCCTCCGGTGGCAGTCGCGCGACTATGGTGAGTCGCTATTGAGAGCTGTAGCAACTGTTCAAGATCACAATGAAATGTGGGACACGTTGGTCCGAAATCATTGCCTGCAACAGCTTGATAATCCGAACAACCGCCTGTGGGACATGATAGTCGCATCCGATCGCGTGGGAAGATTTCTGCCGTCAACCCTCAGGACCGATATGGACGAGCGGCTGAACCTGTTCATCAGGCTCTATGCAGCGGTCGCAGAGGAACTTGGCTACGCCAATTCATATCAAAAGGCGCGGGCAGTCATGAGCCTGATGGACTGCGTAGGGGTGTGGTGTGATTGGCCTTCTGAGGCTGGTCTTCAGGAAACATCACTTGATAGGGCGGTCGCTCTTTCCCGAGGCATTCTTGCCGCAGACTTCGACACTGGAACCGCCAGGCGGTCAAAAAGACAAGCTTGACCAGTCTGCGCCATTCCGAATATCCGGAACCAAGGGCGGCGTTTCATCACCAGAAGCTGGTGTAACGTTCCCATTGAGGGCCGTAAGACCTTAAGTGTGTCTGATAACGACTAAATCTAGCGTCGTTCTCGACCTCGCTCCGCCTGGCCGGTCGCGAGACCAAGCCTTCGAATGGCCGGCGAGCACACAGACCCAAGATGACTTTTGTGGCGTAATATTTGGCATACCCGAACGCGCGGCCTCACCAGCTATCGTCTAGGCTTCCATCAGTCGACGCCGCCGGTGGCAAACCCATGTGAGGGCTGTCATTGCAGATTATCGCCTTTGGAGAACCAGCGTGGAACAGAAAGTCGAATTCAAGAGCAATGGCCACACCCTCAGGGGCGTCCTGACCCGTCCAGAGGGTAAGGGCAATGTTCCGCTGGTCGTCATGGCGGGTGGATGGTGTTACACGAAGGAAATCGTACTTCCCATTTATGCCAAGAAGTTCCACGACATCGGATGTGCTACTCTGGCTTTCGACTACAGGAACTTCGGCGAAAGCGAAGGCACGGTTCGGCAGGATCTCAACCCGTGGGAACAGATCGAAGACATCCGAAATGCCGTTTCGTTCGCCGAAACACTCGATGGCATCGATCACAAGCGCATTGGCCTGATGGGCATTTCCTACGCCGGTGGTCATGCGATCATCACCGGCGCGATCGAGCCGCGTCTCGCATTTGTTATTTCAGCCGTCCCTGTGATTGACGGATATCTTAGCCTGCGGCGATGCCATGGCGAGATGCGGTTCGAGGAGCTTCTGCAACTCGTTGCAGCAGACCGAAAGAACCGTTACGAGGGCAAGCCGAGCGGCATCATCCCTCAATCGCCAAAGGAAGATCCAAGCAAGGAGCTTACTGCTTGGCCGTTCCCTCATATCTATTCTGGCTTCATGGGAATCAAAGAGAAATCGGCTCCGTTGCATGAGCACTGGACGACGATTGAATCCGTTGAATGGCTGCTTCGCTATCAAGTTAAGCCATATGCCGAACGGCTCTACGAAACGCCTGTTCTCGTTGCCATCGCCAAGGGTGACAACATCACATCGGCCGACCTGGAAATTGAAATGTTCAACGCCATCCCCAATCCGAACAAGGCGTTTGTTTCGGTGGGTGGCGTAGACCATATGAGCCTCTACACGAAGGCGGATCACCTGGAGAAAATTGGCCAGGCTTCCGCTGATTGGCTCAAGCAAACACTTTCCGCGCTCTGATCCCGGTGTGCCACAGCCGTGTGCGCCGATGGGTCGAATGAAAGATCCGAGCAAGTTGTCCTTCTGCCAGGTGGCGATCGCCGTATTCGCCGCACGAACCTTCGTGATCTCGGGTGAACAACATGACCAAGATCTACCCGAGTGCTGGAAGAGCGCTTGAAGGGCTGCTCTTCGACGGCATGACTGTCGCAGCGGGAGGCTTCGGCGTTTGCGGCATTCCCGAACTGCTCATCGCCGCCATTCGCGAAAGCGGCGTGAAGGAGCTGACCGTTGCCTCCAACAACGCGGGCATCGATGACTTTGGCCTTGGCCTTCTCTTAAGTTCGCGTCAGATCAGGAAGATGATCTCATCGTACGTTGGAGAAAATGCAGAGTTTATGAGACAGTTCCTGGCAGGTGAACTCGAAGTCGAATTCAATCCGCAGGGCACTCTGGCGGAGAGGATGCGGGCGGGCGGAGCGGGCATTCCCGCTTTCTACACGCCGACCGGCGTCGGAACGATGATCGCCGACAACAAGGAGCACAAACACTTCAACGATCGAGTGTACATTCTAGAAACTGCCATCATTGCCGACGTGTCGATCATCAAGGCTTGGAAAGCGGATCCATCCGGCAACCTCATTTTCCGCAAGACTGCCCGAAACTTCAATGTCCCTGCCGCGACCTGTGGAAAAATCTGCGTTGCTGAGGTTGAGGAGATCGTTCCCATGGGGGACCTCGACGCAGATCACGTCCATCTGCCAGGCGTCTATGTTCACCGGTTGGTTAGCGGGCATCACGAAAAACGAATCGAGCAGCGGACGATACGCAGCAAGGAGTTCGTCTGATGCCTTGGGATCGCAACCAAATGGCGGCTGTCGCCGCGCGCGAATTACGCGACGGCTGGTATGTCAATCTCGGCATCGGAATTCCCACACTGGTTTCGAACTACATTCCGGCTGGAATCACCGTGACGCTGCAGTCTGAAAATGGAATGTTGGGCATGGGCCCGTTTCCTTACGAAGGCGAAGAAGATCCCGATCTCATAAACGCGGGCAAACAGACGGTCACCGAACTTCCCCATACTGCTTACTTCGATTCGGCCACCAGTTTCGGCATGATTCGTGGCGGGAAAATCGCGATGGCTATCTTGGGAGGCATGGAAGTTAGCGAAAGAGGTGACCTTGCCAACTGGATGGTTCCGGGAAAGCTCGTGAAGGGAATGGGCGGCGCCATGGACCTGGTTGCCGGCGTCGGTCGTGTCGTGGTCGTAATGGATCACACCAGTAAAACCGGGGAATCGAAGATTCTGAAGCAGTGTACTCTGCCACTGACCGGCAGGGCGGTCGTAAATCGCATAATTTCAAATCTCGCCGTACTGGATGTCGTGGCTGGAGGTCTGAGCGTTGTCGAACTGGCTGACGGCGTGACTGAGACCGCGTTGCGAAACGCGACCGAGGCGACAATCGTTAGTTGGCCGTAGCCACTGAAATCGGACAAAGTCTGTCCTTCACCGCCGCCGAGGTGTGAAGGGCCATCTGGGGGATTGGCTCACGTGAAAATAGGTGTACCGCGGGAAATAACCGGTGCCGAGGCGCGCGTGGCGATGACGCCCGACAGTGCGCGCCACCTACAGAAACTTGGCTATGAATGTCTGATCGAGACCGGTGCGGGTAGAGCGGCCGGCTTCTCTGACGATTCCTACAAGGCCGCTGGCGTGACAGTTGTCGACAGCGCTGATGCCCTTTTCGCCACAGCTGACGTGATCGCAAAGGTTCGCCCCCCGGAGATTGCCGAAGCGGAACGGCTGGCGCGGGGAAAAACCCTGATTTCGTTCTTTTTTCCGGCGCAGAACAAGGACCTGCTGGAGCTCTGCAAGGTTACAGGTGCGAATGTCATTGCGATGGACATGGTGCCGCGTATTTCACGTGCACAGAAGATGGATGCACTTTCGTCCATGGCCAACATCGCCGGCTATCGAGCCGTCATTGAGGCTGGCAGCAATTTCGGCCGCTTCTTCACTGGCCAGGTGACGGCTGCCGGCAAGGTGCCACCGGCCAAGGTCCTGGTTATCGGCGCAGGCGTGGCCGGTCTTGCCGCGATCGGGACGGCGACAGCGCTCGGCGCTGTCACCTATGCCTTCGACGTTCGCCCGGAGGTGGCCGAGCAGATTGAATCAATGGGGGCGGAATTCGTCTTTCTAGATTTCGCCGATCAGGTCCAGGACGGCGCCGCGACTGGCGGCTATGCCGCTCCATCCTCGCCTGAATTCCGCGAGAAGCAACTTGCCAAGTTCCGCGAGTTAGCACCCGAGATCGACATCGTCATCACCACGGCGCTGATCCCGGGCCGCGACGCGCCGAAGCTTTGGCTTGCTGACATGGTGGCCACGATGAAGCCCGGATCCGTTGTGGTCGACCTTGCCGCGGAGCGCGGAGGCAACTGCGACCTGACAATGCCAGATCAGAAAGTCGTGTCGCAGAACGGTGTGACGATCATCGGCTACACCGACTTCCCAAGCCGCATGGCTGCCCAGGCCTCGACACTTTATTCGACCAATATTCGTCACATGATTGCGGACCTGACGCCGGCCAAAGACGGCAAGGTCATCCATGATATGGAAGACGACGTCATCCGAGGTGCCACGGTGACCTTGGAGGGTGCCGTAACCTTCCCACCGCCGCCGCCGAAGCTCCAGGCAATCGCTGCCGCCAAGCCGAAGGAGAGGGCCACAGAGCTGACCTTGGATCAGAAGCGCGCCAAGGAAAAAGCCGCCTTCAGGGGGCAGACGCGCAGCCAGGTCGGCCTGCTGGTGATCGGCGCAGCGCTGATGGTACTGGTCGGGGCCTATGCGCCATCAGAGTTCATGGCCCATTTCATCGTCTTCGTGCTCGCCTGCTTCATCGGCTTCTCGGTTATTTGGAACGTTAGTCATTCGCTCCACACGCCACTCATGGCCGTTACCAACGCGATTTCCGGCATCGTTATCCTCGGCGCCCTGCTGCAGGCCGGTTCGGGAAGCCGGCTGGTGGTCATCCTGGCGGCTCTCTCGGTCTTAATTGCCACGATCAACATCGTTGGCGGCTTCCTCGTCACCCGGCGCATGCTTGCCATGTTCCAGAAATCCTGATCGGGAAGGGTTCAAAACATGACGCCCGGTATCGTATCTGCCGCTTACATCGCTGCAGCCGTTCTTTTCATCCTCTCGCTGGGCGGCCTGTCTGGCCAGGAGCGCGCCAAGCGCGCCGTCTGGTACGGCATCACCGGCATGGGTCTTGCCGTTGCCGCGACCGTGTCCGGGCCGGATGTCGGCAACTGGTCCATCGTTCTCCTCATGATCGCCGGCGGCTCCGTTGTCGGCTACTATGTCGCGAGCCGCGTGCAGATGACCGAGATGCCGCAGCTCGTTGCGGCACTGCACTCCTTCGTCGGTCTGGCGGCCGTGTTCATCGGCTACAATGCCGAGATCGAGCTTGGCCGGGTGGTCGCAACCGAGGAGGCCGCCCGCCAGGCACTAACCGGCTTCGCTGCCGTTCTGTCGCACAAGCTGACCGATCCCACCGGGACACTGGTCGCCATCCTGAAGGTCGAGGTCTTCCTGGGCGTGTTCATTGGTGCCGTCACCTTTACCGGCTCGGTGATCGCCTTCGGCAAGCTGGCGGGCAAGATCGACGGCAAGGCGAGGAAGCTGCCAGGTGGGCATCTGCTCAATGCGGCGGCTGCCCTTGGCTCGCTGGTGCTGCTGGTGATGTTCTTCAGCGGCGCGGGCATCTGGACGCTGAACCTGATGACGCTTCTGGCCTTCTTCGTCGGCTATCACCTCATCATGGGCATTGGCGGTGCCGATATGCCGGTGGTCGTGTCGATGTTGAACAGCTATTCGGGCTGGGCGGCGGCGGCGATCGGCTTCACGCTTGGCAACGACCTGTTGATCGTCACCGGCGCGCTGGTCGGCTCCTCGGGTGCGATCCTCTCCTACATCATGTGCAAGGCGATGAACCGCTCCTTCATCTCGGTTATCGTCGGTGGCTTCGGCACGTCGACGGGACCCGTGATGGCAATCGCGGGCGAGCAGGTGTCGATCGACGCCGAAAGTGTGGCGGCCGCGCTCAACGAAGCCGACAGCATCATCATCGTCCCTGGCTACGGAATGGCGGTCGCACAGGCCCAGCAGGCGGTTTCAGAACTGACCCGCAAGCTGCGCACTGCAGGCAAGAAGGTGCGCTTCGCCATCCACCCGGTGGCTGGTCGTCTTCCAGGACACATGAACGTCCTGCTCGCCGAAGCCAGGGTACCTTATGACATCGTGCTTGAGATGGACGAGATCAACGAGGACTTTCCAGACACAGATGTCGTCATCGTCATAGGGTCGAACGACATCGTCAACCCCGCGGCACAGGAAGACCCGAACTCGCCGATCGCTGGCATGCCGGTTCTCGAGGTGTGGAAGGCCAAGCAGGTATTCGTCTCCAAGCGTGGTCAGGGCACCGGCTATTCCGGCATCGAGAACCCGCTCTTCTACAAGGAGAACACCCGCATGTTCTACGGCGACGCAAAGCACTCTGTTTCTTCTTTGCTGTCGATAGTTGCCTAGCAGAAAACGCTGGATTTCGCCCACGACGAGCTTGCGACAGCGTGCATCAGGTCTCTCTGGCGTCCGACCAACCTTACGTCTGTTCGTTAGCCGCAGAGGGAAGGATGTCGCGTCGTCAGCGGGGTTCTTTCGGTATTCAGAAGATCAAGAAACTCGACACACTTTCAGCCGAACGAATTTTAACAGAAGGAGAATGGGATGGACGGCAATATTCCGGTCAATTCGATGGAAGCACGAGACATAAAATACATGCTCCATCCACACACAAACCATGTGAAACATCGTGAAGTCGGGCCGTTCATTATTGAGAGAGGCGAGGGCGTCTTTGTCTATGACAATGCCGGCAACCGTTACCTAGAAGGGATGTCAGGCATGTGGTCTGCCGGCCTCGGCTTTAGTGAAAAACGCCTCGGGGAGGCCGCCAAGAAGCAATACGATGTTTTGCCATTCTATCATACATTCGTGCATCGCTCGACACCACCGATTATCGATCTTGCCGAGAAGCTGGTCGAGATGTCGCCCGTGACGATGAGCAAGGCATTCTTCACCGCCTCGGGATCTGAGGCGATCGACACCGTTGTCAAGCTGCTATGGCAACGTTCAAATGCCATGGGAGAGCCGCAACGAAAGAAGATCATCGCGCGTAAACGAGCCTATCATGGTGCGACAATCGCATCCAACAATCTGACTGGTCTGGACGCGAACCATTGGGGTCATGACTTGATCATGCCGGTCGTTCGCCTGACCTGCCCACATTTCTATAGAGAAGGCCTTGCGGGCGAGACCGAGGAGGAATTCGCAACGCGCCTTGCCAATGAACTTGAAGACAAGATCCTGACCGAAGGCCCCCAGACAATCTGCTGCTTTATCGGCGAGCCAATTATGGGTGGCGGCGGGGTCATCGTGCCGCCAGCGACCTATTGGGAAAAAATCCAGGCTGTCCTTCGAAAATATGACATTCTCTTCGTTGCCGATGAGGTCATTTGCGGTTTTGGGCGAACTGGCAGCATGTTCGGTTCCCAGACCTGCAATCTTCAACCCGACGTATTGGTTTACTCAAAACAGCTCACCTCTTCGTATATCCCCTTCGCCGCGTTTGTAATGAACGAAAAGGTATTGGGACCAATCTATGAAGCCAGCGTGAAATACGGCGGCATGTGGCACGGCTTTACGACTTGCGGGCATCCGGTCGCCGCTGCGGTCGCTCTCGAGACCATCCGCATCATCGAAGAAGAGAGCCTCCCCAACAATGCCGCGAAAATGGGTGAGCGCCTTCTTGCGGGATTCCGCAAATATCTCGATCATCCGCTCGTCGGCGAAGTGCGCGGCGTTGGTCTGCTCGCAGGTGTCGAACTTGTCATGGACAAGGAGAAGAAAACGGGGCTCGATATGGTCGGCCAACTTGGTTCGCTGGTGGCCCAGCGAATGGAGGCGCATGGGGTCATTACGCGCCCGACCGATGATGCTGTCCTGTTCTCACCGCCGATGATCATCAAGCCCGAGGAAGTCGATTTGATTATCGATGCCTTGGGAAAGTCATTGAACGACGTAGCTGCTCAACTGGGTGTCAAGGTGGCCTAACCTGGGGTCGCTCAACACGCTGCGCCGCGCCGTCTCTCTCGAGGACGACGGGGTGGTGCGGCATGTCGGGCGCGCGACGTTTCCTGACCGTCCCGATCCGGGTTCGATGGCTGTGGTCCGTCGGCCGGATGGAAGGCACCACGGCGTCCTTTGCCGCCACCAACGCCACTGTCATGGACGTTCAATGGCTGCGCGAGGCGCACAAAGGTCGCCTGTCAGTCGCAGGATATACCGACCTTCGAGCGCTGGGATGCGGAATTCCACCAACGCAGCTCTGCTTGCGCGCGCGACGAGGTCCTCAAGGAGCCCTGTGATCTCGCCAAATTGGAACACTTTTTTCCAAAGTGAGCGCCGGCTCATGTCCGCACCGGGCAGGCGTCAACCGCAGTGACCCCAATCGATCAATCACAGGATTGGCTGCACCCGTAATGCTGTCCCGAGCTAGTCGACGTCTTTCTTGGCGCGAGCCGGAGGGGACGTGTGGCTCTCCAAGGCGTAACCGCCGAGCCTGACAGTTCGAATGACGTCCCTGTGTGACGACTGCTTGAGCGACTGTCGCAACCGGCTGACATGGACATCCACCGTGCGCGGGCCGACATAGACGTTGCTTGGCCAGGCCACGGCGATCAGTTCGTCGCGGCTGTGTACCTTCTCCGGATTTTCCAGCAAATGGCGCAGCAGTCTGAACTCGATCGGCCCCAGAGCGATTTCATTGCCGTTGCAGCGTACGTGATGCGTGTCGATCCGCATTTCGATGTCGCCATAGTTCAATGTCCTGGCACCATCAGGTCGCTGCCCGGGTTGTCGTCCGGTGCCAAGTCGCGAATGCAGGTAGGCAAGCAGCTTGGCCGGCGCCGATGGCCTGACGAAGCTTTCGTCGATCCCGGACTTGAGCAACTCGATATGCTGGCTTTCCGCACCGGGAGCGATCAACGCGACGACGGGGACGTTGCTGGCTCGGGGATCCTGCCTGAGCCGGTTGCAGCTGGCCGCCATCTGGTTGTCCGGCCGGCAGTCCAGGACCCAAGCCTGAACCGGCGTCTCGGCTGAGAGCTCAAGCATTTCGTCAACGTTGCTGGCCAGGGCACTGGTGAAGCCATCCACGGCAAGGATGTGGCTGAGTACCAGATAGAATTCCGCGTCATGCGAGCATATGACGACCAGTGGCTTCATCGGTGCAGTTCAAATCTCTCAGGCGGCGCGACGGAAAACCACATCTCTTGGCACACCCCATTCATCAGGCAACTCCGGATTTCCGAAAGCCCCGCTTTCAGCCGATCGGCTTCGCGCCACTGCATTCACCAACCGCACGGGCGAGCACGACTGCCAGCCCTCAATTGATGACTGGCATTCGTTCCGGAGAAAGTTCACTCAGAAACTCGATGCCTGTCTCGCGAACATAGATCACTTCCTCGAACTGGAAGACGGCGCCATCGATTTCCAGCTTGGGCTCCAGGTGTAGAATCATGCCCGGTCGTATGACTTCGGGATTGTCCTTGGAGATGGATGGGGGCTCGGTGACGTCGAGGCCCCCGCCGTGACCAATTCGAGAGACAAGACCGTAGGCGGGTGGCAGGCCTGCGTCGCGCCAAAGCCGCTCAAAGGCTGCAAAGACGTCGCCACAAGTCATCCCTGCCCTGACGCCGTTGGCGAGGGCCGCCGTTAGAGCACGAGTTCGTTCGTACGCGTCGACCTCCCAGCTTTCTGGCGGCCCACCACGTGCAATGCGGTTTCTATCCGCAGGATAGCCACCATAGGTGGAACGAAAATCCGTCCAGGCATACTGGCCAACTTGCAATGGCTGCATGCCAGGCGGGCGGCCATAGTTGAACTCGCCCCTGCAGAATGTCATCGCGATTGGATCAGCCCTCTCGGCCCCATTCATGATGATGCGGGCCTGGATCTGCCGACAAAGCTCGATCTCGGTAATGCCCAGCCGTGCCTGAGAAACGGCATCGTCAAACGCAGCATTGACGATCTCGAAGGAGATGCGCTTGAGCTCAGCCTCGAATGGCGATTTGATCACGCGGGTTCGCCACAGCACGTCCGTGGCGCTTTCCAGGCGGCCGCCGCGCGCGCTCAAGCCTCCGACGATTTCCAGCGAGCCGCGGCCAGACATATCCTGACCATAGTCGATCGCGACCTTTGCCGTGGCAACGGGATCGCGAACGGAAACTTCCTGGACGATGGCGCGCGCGCCTTCCGCAAGATAGCCCGCATAGTAGACGATCGAGAATGCCCTCGGCCTCGATTCAAGGTTTCTGGTTTCGATCTTGTTGGCGACGATGAGGATGTCCCGTTGGTCAATCACCAGGAACAAGGGACGCGAATGGTAACCCCAGGACAATGTCCGAAAGTCGGTGAAATACTCGATGTTTTTCTGGTCGGTAAGGACCAGGAAGGCAATGTCATCCTGGGCCATCTCGCGGCGGACCGCGGCGAGCCGCATGGTTAGCTCGCCAAGAGGCACGTCGGGTGAGGGTGGTGCTGGAAGCATGCTCGTCTGCTCCTGGAGTTTGATCGCTTGGCCGCCGTCGCACACTATTTTTTGTGCCTGGTGCCTTTGTGACCCGCGTCAAGTTCCACCACGCAAGCCAGGCGGTCGAAAGGGGATTCCGTCACGCCGAACACTGAGAAAGACCTGTCGGTCGTATTCAATCGATAGAGGCGACGCAGCATTGGATATCCGTTGCGGATGGCGAACGTCTGTTGTGCCTGCTCGGAGGCCGGCGCAGCATCGATCAGCAACTTGGTCTTGGTGAATTGGGTCCCGTGATCGCGCAGCGCATCACTGATGAATTTTTCCCCAAACTCATCAACCACCTCGTCGCTCAACGAGCGGGGCAGGTAGGAGGTGTCGTACATGATCGGAGTGCCGTCTGTGAAAATCACCTTACGAACACACAACATCAGCCCATCTGGCGCCTCAAGCGCATCAAAGGCCGGATCGCTTATCTTTTCCTGCGTCAGCGAGACGAGGTGAATCGAGGGCTTCAGGCCCAGCCGAAGAGCGTCCTCATGCGAGGTAAGGGAGAAATCGAGATCCCGAATAAACCTTCGTTGGTCCCTGACAAAGGTCCCGAGTCCTGGCACCGAACGCAAGATCCCGGCAGGCTGGAGGTCGCGCAAAGCCCGCTTGACAGTGATTGCACTGACCCCGAATTCCTCTGCCAAAGCCGCGGCGGAGGGCAGCGCCTGCCCCAAGGCATACTCTCCGGCGCGCACGCGACGCATGATTTCCAGCCGCACGTTTTTGTGCAGAGCGGTCCCGATCTGTCCGTTCATGTGAGCTCCGCCATAAGGTATACCAGGAATACCTACAGCATCGACGATGCTATGTCTATCCCAAGCGGGGTGAGGCCACGCTCGAGGCGAACGCATTCACAAAAAACAAACGCGGACTTTACAAAACTTTGATGAACCTGTTATACCTGGTCTACCTTACTAGCTCGTCAACTCCCGAGGAGAATAGCATGGCAAGCGCGTCCCGGCTCTTGGAGACAATGACTGTGATAGCAATCGTCCTGCTTGCCGCCACGGGCGTTTTGAGGGCTGACACGACACGCGAACGCGTCTTGCATGAAGGCAAGATTGTCATCGGCATCTCCAATGGCGCTCCTTGGGGGTTTCGCGACAAGAATGGCGAACCTGCCGGCTTCCATCCAGAACTTGTCAGGGCTGCATTTGAGAGCCTTGGGGTCAACAAGGTGGAGATCGTCGTCACCGAATTCGGTGCGTTGATACCGGCACTCACCGCGCAGCGTTTCGATGCGATTGCCGCCGGACTCTACATCACACCGGAGCGGTGCGAACTCGTCGCCTTCAGTGACCCCGACCTCAAGCTTGCGGACGCAGCCCTCGTCATCCAAGGCAATCCGAAGAATGTTCACAGCTACGCTCAAATCGCGGCAAACCCGGAGATCAAATTCGGCGTGGGACGCGGCAGCACAACGGCGAAGAATGCGGCGGCCGCAGGGGTGGTCGAGGAGCGCATGCTGCTTTTCCCCGACATTCAGTCAAATGTTTCCGCGCTGCTCACAGGCCGGATCGACGTTGCGGCATTTTCAGCGCCGACAGTGGCCCGCATTCTCTCTGACGAGAATGTCCATGGGATCGAGCGCACATTGCCCTTCGAGGGCTTGCAGGAAAACGGAAAGGAACGGTTCGGCTATTCGGCGATTGCGTTTCGCAAGGAGGATGGCGACCTTCGCGACCTGTACAATTCCCGGCTCAAGGCGCTCAAGCTCGACGGCACGGTCGCGCGCATCATGGCCAGGAACGGCTTCAGCGATCAGGAGAAGGCACCGGATTTGACCGGTGACCAGGTCTGCAAAGGGCAGGACTGACCGGCTGCAGGGCAGCGGGCAAAGGTCGTTGCGTGAGGCTGGACACCCTGCATTCCGAAGGCCAAGGCCCGAACGCGTTGTGGTCAGCAGAGCCCAACGTATGACGAACGAACGCTTCAGTTGCATTTAGGCGTTCAGGATCAGGGACGTTCAAGCGTGACCATCGTTGAGATATTCGTCGGCATTCTCCAGGGTTTCCGCGTCACGGCGACCGTCACCGCGTTGGGTGTACTGTATGCCGTGCCCTTCGCCTTGATCTTTGGCGTGGCGCAGTATCTGACCGAGGGTGCGGCACGCATGGCGGTCACCGCGATCATAGAGTTCTGGCGCAGCTCCGCGGTGATTATCCTGCTCTTTGTCTTCTACTATGTCCTTCCAGTCCTCGGCATCCATCTGTCAGCCGTCACCGTGAGCGCGATGGTGCTGGGCTTGAATGCAGGCGGATATGGAAGCCAGGCCGTCCGGGCCGGTCTCCAGTCGCTCGATCGGGGGCAGATCGAAGCCGCGTCTGCGCTCGGGCTGCCGCGCCGGCATATCCTCACCCTGATCGAGCTGCCGCAAGCCCTCACCAGGATGGCGCCGACCTTCATCAACCAGTTCATCCAGTTGATCAAAGGCACTGCGTTGGTCTCTCTCGTAACTCTCACGGACATGACGTTCCGGGCAAAGGAAATCGCCGAACTCGAATACAACCCTGTCGGCGTCTATACGTCGCTTCTGCTTGCCTATTTCGTCGTCTGTTATCCCGTCACGGTGTTAGGCCGATGGGTCGAGCAGCGCATTGGCGCGGGGAGGAGCCTGACAAATGAATTTTGATCTTGCCTTTGCCGCCTCTACCGTTCCGACGATCCTGGCCGTCATTGGAACCACGATCGGCGTTGCGCTGCTGAGTTGCGCCGGCGCCTCAGTGCTTGGGTTCAGCTTTGAGATCGCTCGGCGCGCGGGGTCGGCACCGGGCTATCTGATGCGTTTCGTGATCGACTTCATCCGGTCGACACCGGTGCTGGCATGGCTCTATTTCCTCTATTTCGTCCTTCCTCATTGGGGTTTCACGCTGCCGGCGCTGGTGGTCGGCATACTGGGCCTGAGCATCTATTTCAGCGGATACCTGGCCGAGGTGTTCAAGGCTGGCATCGACGCCATTCCAAATGGCCAAGCCGAGGCCGCGAAGGCGTTGGGATTGAACCGGATCGATACCGTGTTCTTCATCCTGGCCCCCCAGATGCTCCGCAATGTCGCGGCCCCTGTCGGGAACTACTTTGTCTCGATCCTGAAAGCCACGCCCTATCTGGCCGTCATCGCCGTGCCGGAGATGCTGGGCAGGGCGCTCGACATTGCCTCCGACACCTATCGCTATGCAGAGCCGCTAACTGTCGTCGGCATTGTATTTCTCGTTCTGGCTCTGACGATCGCGCAGATGGTCAAGCTTCTCGAACGCAAGTTGCTGGGGTCAGGAAGCCGATGAACGACCTTGTTTATGCAATGCGGCATCCGACTCCCGGGCTGGCGGAAATCGAGCAACGCAACAACTCGAGCCGGCCTGATCAACCGGCAGTGGAAATCTCCGCTCTGAACAAGTGGTTTGGCAGCTTCCATGCGCTGAAGAACATCGATCTTGCCGTGCCGCAGGGCACCCGGATTGTGATTTGCGGTCCGTCAGGATCAGGGAAATCGACCTTGATCAGGTGCATGAACGGGCTGGAGAGCTTCCGCAGTGGCGCTATTCGCATCGGCAGCGTCGATCTCACCCGCGACCAGAAACAGCTGCAGAAAATTCGACGCGAAGTCGGAATGGTTTTCCAACAATTCAATCTGTTTCCGCATCTAACGGTCATGTCCAACTGCACCCTGGCCTTGAGACGTGCCTTTGGCAAATCCAAGGCTGAGGCTGCCGGCGTCGCGCTTCATTATCTCGAGCGGGTACGGATTCCGGAGCAGGCGCACAAATATCCTGGCCAACTCTCCGGTGGTCAGCAGCAGCGCGTTGCAATAGCGCGCGCACTCTGCATGAGCCCGAAGATCATGCTCTTTGATGAGCCGACATCTTCGCTTGATCCGGAGATGGTCAAGGAAGTGCTCGATGTCATGGTCGACCTCGCTGGGGACGGCATGACGATGCTTTGCGTCACGCATGAAATGGGGTTCGCCCGCAAGGTCGCCGACCAGGTGGTGTTCATGGATCAGGGAAGCATCGTCGAGATGGCTTCACCCGCCAACTTCTTCGCCGCACCAAGCCAGGAGCGGACGCGGCTCTTCCTGGACAAGGTGCTTCGTTGAATAAAGAGGATGGATTATGACTGGTGAAACACGGATCTGGACGCCGATCGACTATGAGGCCGACGGAAAGCAGTCGGACTGTCTGAGACTGCCTTATTCGTCCGACCTGTCGGCCTATGGCTGGATACCCATCCCGCTGGTGTGCATCAAGAATGGCTCCGGGCCGACGGCGTTGCTGGTCGCCGGCAACCATGGCGACGAGTATGAGGGCCAGATCGCCCTTTCCAATATGGCCCGAGAGATCGCGGTGCACGAGGTTTCGGGTCGGCTCCTCATCCTGCCGGCACTCAACGCACCAGCCGTGGCCGCAGGACGTCGCGTGTCCCCGCTCGACGAAGGCAATCTCAATCGGCTGTTTCCGGGCAGCGCGAGCGGATCCCCGACAGAGATGATCGCCCACTATGTCTGCAGCGTGTTGATCCCGATGGCAGATGTCGTCGTCGATCTCCACTCCGGCGGCCGTTCGCTCCATTACGTGGCAAGCGCGCTGGTGCGTCCGGGGCGGTCCCCCGACGAGCATACAGCACTGCTGAGGCTAATGGACCTGTTTGGCGCGCCAATCAGCTTCGTAAGCGACGGAACCGGCGGCGGCGGCCTTACGACACTGGCAGCAGCCGCACAGGAACGCGGGGCGCTGGCGCTGACCACCGAACTTGGCGGTGGCGCAACATTGTCCAGATGGGGGCTGTCGCTTGCCGAGGCAGGACTAAAGCGCCTGTTGAAAGATCAGGGGATCCTACGCGATGTCGCTGTCGAACCCGCTTCACCCACGCGCCTCATGACGGTCAGGGGTCATAGCGCATTTGTCTATGCGCGCGATCGAGGCGTTTTCGAGCCGGCCGCGAATATAGGCGATGAGGTTGTGACCGGCCAGCTCGCGGGCCGCATCCACTTTCCGGATTTGCCGACGCGCGAACCTGAAACGCTGTTGTTTGAATCGTCCGGTCTGGTGGCGTGCCGCAGGGTTCCATCGCTCACGAACCGCGGTGACTGCCTCTTCAAGCTCATGGCCGATATCGACGTCAGCGCGGATCACGCCCTGCATGCGTAGTCCGTTGCCGAGGCTCAATCCGCGTGTGATTGGCCTGCGCTGCATTCGTTGTCGAGCTATCTTCGCGATCGCGGACCACTTCGAAGGTTGCCCCGCCTGCCTGAGCCAAGATATGCCGGCCAGCCTCGCCATCGAATATCAGAATTTCCCCAAATCCTTGACGCGCCTGGCCGACTGGCAGGTCTATCCTGACCATCCAACGCTTGGCGAAGGCAACACACCTCTTGTGCCACTGGAGGGGCTCGCGAAAGAGATCGGCGTTCGCGCGCTTTTCCTCAAGAATGAGGGCGCCAACCCGACTGGATCGCACAAAGACCGCATGAGCAGATTCGTTGTCCAACGGGCGTTGGAGATCGGCGCATCGACGGTAGCCGCGGCCTCAAGTGGCAATGCCGGTGTATCGCTGGCAGCCTATGCGGCTCATGTCGGGCTGAGCTGCGTGATCGTGACCACGCCTGACATGAACCCAAACTGGCGTCGTGCGATCGAGATGCACGGGGCGACACTGCTCGCAACAGAAACCCCCGAACGCCGCTGGCAGGTGCTCGCCGAGCGCGTCAGGGCCGGAGACTGGTATCCGGCCACCAATTTTGCCATCCCGCCAGTCGGCAGCAATCCTTTCGGGGTGGATGGCTACAGGTCGCTTGCATTCGAGATATTGCTCGAGCTGGGCGCCACCGAATGCACCGATATCTTCGTCCCGACATCGAGAGCCGATCTGCTGTGGGGCATCGCAAAAGGATATTGCGACCTGCAGACGGCCGGACTTATCGAAGAACGGCCCCGCATTCATGCCGTTGAGCCATTCGGTCGAATATCAAGAGTGCTTGCCGGCGAGGATTATCGCGGCAATTTTGCAGGCAGCTCGGCTTTGACTTCAATTGGTGGTTCTACCGTAACCTACCAGGCACTGGATGCGATTGCCTCTTGCAAGGGATCGGCGGTGGCCATTGACGAGGCGGCAGCGCGCGACGATCAGAAGCGGTTGGCGCGTTGCGGGTTTTATCTCGAACTATCGAGCGCGTCGGCTTTGACCGGCCTGCGGAAACTTGTCTCCCAGGGTGAAATCGCCTCGGACGCCTCTATCGTGCTTGTGGGCACGTCCAGCGGCTTTTCCGAATTCCAGACCTTCTCGTACCCTATTGCCGCAATCACCTAGCCCGCCTTTGAAACGTGGCTTTGGCTCTGCGCTCAAGAAGATCGTCATCGACTAGGCCACGGCGCACTTCGACAGTATCTGCTTTGGGAATCCATTGCGGGCCATTCAGTTTCAAAGTTGTATGACGCGATCTGATCCAAGGGTGACCTTCATTGTCCGCATTGCGAATGGCAGCAATGCACAGCATCTCGGTCGTACAGGTGGCCTTCGCGACTTCGAAAAAGCCGTCGTTCCACTGAGGAGCCGCAGAGGTCTGCAATGGTGGTTTGCGGACCAGCGGCTATTGATGGCTTAGGCGGACTGGCGGACGCTGGTTGCTCAGCAAATCACGGAAGCAGGCTTGGTATCCCTTTGGCGGCCATGCCGCCAAAGGGATGAGGCATCATTTCCACTCGGGAATCATGCTGGGCATGGCGTAGCGGGCGCCGGCTGCGCCTTCCGGCAGAATCTCCGCGATGCGGGCCAGGTCTTCGGCGGCCAGATGGAGGGCAGCCGACCCGATATTCTCAGCAAGGCGCTCCTTGCGGCGCGTGCCCGGGATTGGAACGATGTCATCTCCCTGCGCCAGCAACCAGGCCAGAGCAAGTTGGGACACCGTGGCGCCCTTGGACTTGGCCAGCACGGTCAATTGTTCGACCGCCTTCTTGTTCGTCGCGAAATTGCCCGGCTGCCAACGAGGATCGCTGCGACGCATGTCGTTTTCGGCATAGTCTGCAGCCGGCTTGACTTCGCCCGTGAGGAAGCCGCGACCAAGGGGAGAATAGGGCACAAAACCGATGCCCAGTTCTCGCAAGGTCGGGAACACAGATTCCACTTCCCGCTCGAACACCGAATATTCGGTCTGCAGCACGGTCACCGGCTGCACAGCGTGCGCGCGACGGATGGTTTCGGGGCCGGCTTCGCTCATGCCGAAATACTTCACCTTGCCGGCGTTGATCAGGTCCTTCACCACGCCGGCCACATCTTCGATCGGCACGTTGGGATCGACCCGGTGCTGGTACATGATGTCAATGCGGTCGACACCCAGATTGCGCAGGCTCTTGTCGGTGAGTTCGCGGATGAACGCCGGACGGCTATCGACACTCCAGTCCTGCGTGTAGCCAAATTTGGAGGCGATCACGATCTCGTCACGAAAGCCTTTGACGGCGCGGCCGATGATCTTTTCGTTCTCGCCCCAACCGTACACGGCGGCCGTATCGAAAAAAGTGACGCCCTGGTCGAAGGCGTAGCGGATTGTCTCGATGCTCTGGGCCTCATCACTATCGCCATAGGCAACGGACACGCCCATGGCGCCGTAGCCAATTGCCGAAACCTCAGGACCGTTCGTACCGAGTTTGCGCTTTTGCATGACTATTCCTTCCTTCTTGCTTGCCTCATACCTAGGGTCCTCGTGTCGTCATTACGTGCCGAAAACTCCTAGATGATTGCCTATTCCTCCTGATGCGTTGCGTGGGACCGCTTGGTCTGATTAATGTCCCCGGATGAGCACCACCACAGAACTGAAGCACCTTACCCAGCCATATGCCCTGCAGCCGAAGACGGTGACATCGATCGCGCGGCTGGAAATAATGCGGCTGGAACACCCCACTGCGTTGCAGCCCGTGATCTACGAACCTGCCGTTTGTCTTGTGTTGCAGGGTGCAAAACGCGCCGTCATCGGTGAAAAGGTCCTTGCCTATGGCGAGGGCGACTACTTCATCGCCGCAGCCGAGGTAGCAGCCCTTGGCCAGATTTCGGAAGCCACAAAGGACCAGCCGTATCTGGCCCTCAACCTACTACTCGACCCGCAGCTGATCGCCGGCGTGCTGCTGGACTTGCCGAAACGAACTGAGCCCGCGGTCTCGTCTGGGTTCTTCACCAGTACGGCGGACAGCAAGCTGCTCGATGCCTGGCTGCGCCTGGTGAGTGTCCTTGACCGACCTGACGAGGCAGCGGTGCTCGCCCCCATGATCGAGCGCGAAATCCTGTTCCGGCTGCTGCAAGGCCCCAGTGGCGTTCTGCTGCGCCAAATCGCGGGTCGTGACAACCGGCTGTCCAGTATCAGGAAGTCGATGGCGTGGCTGCGGCGGCATTACACCGACCCCATCAGGGTCGAGCAACTGGCCGCAATTGCGGGAATGAGCCCGTCAGTGTTCCACAAGCACTTCAAGAATGTGACTGCCCTGTCCCCCATTCAGTACCAAAAGCAAATCCGGCTGCATGAAGCGCGTCGGCAACTGTCGCAGGCACCGCTGGACGCAGCCGGCGTGGCCTTTTCAATAGGCTATGAAAGTGCCTCCCAATTCAGCCGTGAGTATAAACGCCTTTTCGGTGCCTCCCCGGTGCAGGATGCCAAGCAGTTGCAGGCGCTTAACGTCTAGGCCATCGCTGGATTCGCTAATCGGACCAGGCATGTCATAAGGTCGATGAGATTCAAGGCGGTTATCGATGCGGTCTGTCGAAGGTACGGTTTCAGAATAGTGCGTACCGAGGGCGAAGGGCCGAGATGGGGTCGGGAGTTGCTATTGAAGAGCACGCTCGATCAATTGGATTCTATTGTCGCTCTATATCGGGAGTTGGGCCTTGATGGCGGCATTTCGTTTCAAGGCCTCCAGGAAATGCCGAGCTATTCGGATTACTATTCCGAGCAACTGACCGGCGAAATCCTTTCGCAGAACGAGAAACGCACTTTGGGGCAGTATCTGGTGCGCTTCCTGTCGGATACGACGATCAACAGAAGCGGCAGCAATGTCGGCTTCTATGCGCGGCTTTTCGCCGAACTCCCAACCCGGCCGAACACGTGCCCGTGGTTGTCCAACGCTGGTTAGGTATCGGCCGAAGGCGAGATGATGCCGTGCTGCCACATCAAGAATACCAAGTGGTCTTTTGGACGTAGAAGAAACGGATAGGGAAACGCTTATCGGTCGCCGAGATGCCATGGGCCGTCAACTCACCAACGGTATTGTCCCCAAGCCTTGCACCGGCTGCTGGGTTTTGCCTTTTCTGAGTCAAGCCTTTGCGCATTCGTCGACTGAAGACCGCACCAACAGCAGATAAGCTTGACGGCAACTTTCTAGCGAAATGCGGACCGTCCGCTGTCGGCCACTTCGTGACGGTCAGATCCTCGGCATGCCTTTGGGCCTCAGTGTTCGCTTCTGGGCAGCAATGCGGAACGAGGCATTGGCTGCCCCGTAGCCTCGATAGCCGCGACGCTCGACGATCTCGAAGAAGAAACCCTCGCCGTAGGTCTGGCTGTAGAGCTGGAAATAGTCACCGCCCTCATCGCGATCGAAGAGGATGTTGCGGGCCCGCAACCGGTTGGTGAATTCCGGTTCGAGCCCGAGGCGTGCTTCGAGATCGTCGTAGTAGTTCGTTGAAATCTCCAACCCCTTGAAGCCGATCTCGGTCAGGCGGTCGGCGGTCTGGAAGATATCGCGGCTGGCGAAGGCCAGATGCTGCACGCCCGAGCCGAAGCTCTCGGCGATAAAATGGCCAGCCAGCGTCCTGCGGTTCTCCGCACCGTTCAAAGTAAGCCGAAGCCCGCCATCATCGCTCTCCACGACCTGGCTGCGCACGACGCCGGCCGGATCGATCACATCCACCATGGGCAATTTTGTCGTCCTGAAGATCGATGTGTAAAAAAGCAGCCAGGTCAGCATCTCCTCATAGTTCATCGATTGAGCGAGGTGGTCGATTGCCATCAGCCCGGCATCGTCGCCGACGTCGTCGACCGGTTCGAATTCGATCTCCCAGACTTTTGCCAACTCGCTCCTGCCGTCGATGAAGTAGATCACGCCGCCTCCGACCCCGCGTATTGCCGGTATCGCCAGCTCATCGGGGCCATGGCGCTGTTCAAAGGGCTCGGCGCCCAATGCGCGAGCGCGGGCCACGGTTGCGGCGGCATCGTCGACCTTCAATCCGAACGCATAGGCAGAAGCGCCGTGAACGAGGTATGAGGAGTGCGCCAGCCCTTCCTTTTCGGTGTTGACGACAATGTTGATGGCGCCCTGGCGAAGCAGCACCACATCTTTGTGCTTGTGGCGACCGACCAGCGAGAACCCCATGGCACGTAGCAGCAGCACCAACTCTTCAGCCTCGGTCTCGTTTACGGCGAACTCGACGAACTCGATGCCGCTGACCGCGACACGTTCCGGCAAAGCCGGCACGTCGATCGCGATGTCCGGCTCGGCGCGTGCAACCTGATCCATGAGGTAGACCAGGGACCTGTGCCCATCGACCGCGATAGACCTGGGCGATCCACCGCGGAACTGGTCGTTGAATATTTCGAGCGACAATGGCCCGCCGTAGCCTGTTGCCGCGACCGCTCGCATGAAGTCGACCACCGGCAGGTCACCTTCGCCCGGCATGTTCCGGAAATGGCGGCTCCAGTACAGCAGGTCCATGTCGATCAGCGGAGCGTCGGCAAGCTGGACGATGAAGATGCGATCGCCGGGGATGGCGCGGATCGTCTCGACATCCACCCGCCGGGCCAGGGTGTGGAAGGAGTCAAGGATCAGTCCGATGTTGGGATGGTTCGCCCGCCTGACAATCTCCCATGCGTCGCGATGGTCACTGATATGCCGCCCCCAGGCGAGCGCCTCGTAGCCAACGCGCAGGCCTCGTTTCGCCGCCAACTCGCCGAGCGCGTGGAAATCGTCGGCGGCACGGTCGATACCGCCGAGTGCGGCGGGCGAGATGTTGGAACACACCAGCATCAGGTCCGTGCCGAGTTCTTGCATCAGGTCGAACTTGCGCTCCGCCCGATCGAAGGCGCGCGAACGTTGCTGTTCGGGCATTCCCTCGAAATCGCGGAAGGGCTGGAACAGTGTGATCTCCAGGCCGTGATCCCTGATCATCCGCCCGACTTCGGCAGGGCTGCCGTCGTAAGCAAGAAAGTCATTCTCGAATATTTCCACCCCGTCGAAGCCGGCCGCGGCGATGGCCGCGAGCTTCTCGCGGAGGTCACCGCTGATCGAGACGGTGGCGATCGAGGTTTTCATCGCTGAGGTCCAAGCCATGTTCCTTGGACTTGGCCAAGTCCAAGGAGCAGACAGCATCTGTGAACGGGCGTTCCTGGTTGCATCAAAGAAGCGCGATGACGCGGGTGGGCCCGCCGGTCGCGCCTTTCACCTTGGGAATCCCGAGGAAGAGATGTGCTCCGGATTCAGGGATCGCGTCGAGGTTCGCCAGGCACTCCACGCCCCAACGACCGCTGCCCAACCATTCGTAGTGGACGGGAAACGCCCCGCCCGAATTGAGCCCTGTGTCCAGTGAAAGCGTGTCGACACCAATCCCCTTCACCTTTCGCTCGCCAATCAGGAACTGCGCGGTCTCGATATGAAAACCGGGGGTGTGATTTCTCTTCTCATTGTCATTGCCGGTGAACTTCGGGTCGCCGACCAGTTTGTGCCATCCGGAGTTCATCACCACGCAACAGCCTTCCGGGAGGGGTCCGTTCTTTGACTCCCACGCCTTGATGTCATCCGGCGTCAGCGATGTGTCCGCGTTCTCGGCGGCGCGCGCCGCGATGCTGATGACGGCGACAGGGACGATCAGATCCGAGATCGGGATCATGTCGGCCGTCAAACCGTCGGCGGAGAAGTGGATAGGCGCGTCCATGTGGGTGCCGCTGTGCTCCACGATCGTCCAACGATTGAGGTTCACCTTGTCCTTGGCGAAGGTGACGAGATGCTCGACCGTGAACCATTTCTCGCCGCTGAAAGTTGGAAACCCTTCATAGAGCGCGTGAGAGAGGTCGACCGTGTCGGTAAAACTCGTCGCCGCCGCCTGGGCTCGCTGCACAGTTGGAAGCGTGGCTGCCGCTGCCGCGCCAAGGCCGAGCGTAAATCCGGCTTTCAGCAGTCCTCTGCGGGTGGCGTTTTCGCAGATCGAATGAAGGCATCCTGGAGGACACATGTGGCTTTCCTTCCCTTCCTTGTTAACTCCCGTAAAAACTAGAGGCGCGCTGCCTGGCGAGATCGCCGACCATCGCTATTCGTCGGCCAACTCCCTCAACGATTTCACGGCGGTGGCATATCCCCGAGGCCCGAGGCCGGCGATGACTGCGGTCGCGATCTTCGACACAAGCGATCGGTGGTAGATCTCCTCGCGCCTGTGAATATTCGAGATGTGGAGCTCGACGATCGGCCCGGAAAACATCTTCAGCGCGTCTAGGATTGCGATCGACGTGAAGGACAGACCGGCCGGATTGATGACGATCCCGGCTCCCTCGTCGATCGCTTCGTGGATCCAGTCGATGATCTGGCCTTCGCTGTTCGACTGGTGGAAACGGACGGGCGTGTCGCCGGCCGCATCGCGGCAGATGGCCTCGATCTCGGCCAGCGTCGTCGTGCCGTAGATTTCCGGTTCGCGCTTGCCGAGCCGGTTCAGGTTCGGGCCGTTGATCACGTAGATAGGCTTCGCCATGACGGCTCCTTTGTCTTCGATCAGCCCTGGTAACCCAGCAGCCGGGGCAGCCAGAGCACGAACTCCGGGAAAAAAGTGATGAGAGCCAGCGCAGCGATCATCGCCCATAGGAACGGCAGCACGTCGCGGACGATGTCCTTCAGCGGCACCTCGGCGATCCTCGTCATGATGAACAGCAGCAGACCGTATGGCGGCGTCACCAGGCCGAGCATGATGTTGACCACCACCGTCACCCCGAAATGCACCATGTCGATGCCGAGCGCGCGCGCCGTCGGGATGAGGACGGGCACGATCACGAGAAGAATCGTGGTGCCTTCGAGCACGCAGCCAAGCAGCAGGAGGAGGATATTGACGAGGATCAGGAAGCCGGTGGGCGACAGATCCCAGCTTGTGAGAATGGCCTTGATAGATTCAGGGATGTTCTCGACGGTGACCACATAATTGAAGACCAGGGCGCCGGCGATCAGCATGCCGATCGAGGCCGAGGTGCGCGCGCTGGCCAGCACGGAACGGTAGAAATCGGCGAAGCTGACACTGCGGTAGAGAACGACGGAGATAATCAGGGCGTACGCCGCAGCCACGGCCGCCGCTTCGGTCGGCGTGGTGACGCCGGTGTAGATGCCGCCGAGCAACACGACCGGCATCATGAGCGAGGGGAAGGCACGCCAGGTAATGCCCGGCAGTTCGCGCAGCGGCGTTGGCGCCTCGACTGGAAAGTTGTTGCGCCGCGCCTGATAGGCCACGATCCCCATCTGCGCCGCTGCCATCAGCAGGCCGGGAATGACGCCGCCGAGGAACAGGTAGCCAATCGAGGCATCGGACACGAGCGCATAGATGACCATGGGGATCGACGGCGGGATGATCGGGCCGATGACGGCAGTCACGGCCGTCAGCGCCGCAGCGTAGCTCGGCGTGTACTTGCCGTCCTTGGTCATCATCATCTGCATCATCTTGCCGGTGCCGGCGGCATCGGCGATGGCCGATCCCGACATGCCCGCAAAGATGATGCTCTGGACGATGTTGACGTAGGCAAGGCCGCCCCGGAACCGGCCGACCACGGCATCGCAGAAGCGCAGCAGGCGCTCGGTCATCGAGCCGATGTTCATCAGTTCCGCGGCCAGGATGAACAGCGGCACGGCGAGGATGATGTAGTTGTTGTACATCCCGTTCAGGAGCTGCTCGGCCGCCGTCCCCATATCGAGCCCTGCCAGCAGCAGATAGAGGATCGAGCCGGCGATCATGGAGTGCCCGATCGGCAGCCCGAGGAAGGCAAGCACGGTGATCGCGACGACCGAGATCGAGAATGGGCTGGTGAGATTCATACCCCCGATCCCGCCTTGGTAGGATCGAACTCCTTTGGCGCCTTGCCGAACACGGCCTGCCAGGACAGCCAGAGGTAGCGCAGAATGATAGCCACGACGAAGAGGATGTAGATCGAGAACAGCCAGTCGAAGCGGATCTTCAGATAGGCGGTCTTTTCGACCTTCATGAATGTCACGTAGTCGAGCACGGCAGGAAACGAAATCGCGTAGAGCGCGATCAGCGATGCGGCCGCGATGAGGAACATGATGCGGCGAACACGCGGTGGTGCCGAGGCGTAGAAGAGGTCGAAGCGGATCTCCTCCTCCTCGCGCACAACGAAGGCCCCACCCCACAGCACCAGCCAGATCCACAGGATCACGCTGATTTCGTTGGTCCAGCCGATCGGCATGTTGAGCAGATAGCGAAAGACGATCTGCAGCAGGAAGGCCGCGAACATTGCCGCCAGCATGACGGCGAGGACGTTCTCGGCGCGCCGGTATAGCCAGCGGCCAAGGTTTCGGAGCGAAGGGTTCACGCGGGCTTCTCCGCCTGTGAAAGCCATTTCTGGAATGAGAGGCGCGGCGCAAGCAATCCCCGCCGCACCTCCGGCTTAGAGCGCGTTGATCTTGTCGACCATGCCGGCCGGCCAGTCCTTGGCGAGGTCCGACGACAGGTATTTCTCCTGAGCGTATTTGCGGAACGCGGCGATATCGGGCTCGTAGAGCTTGAGGCCCTTGCCCTTGAACAGCTCGACCAGCTCCTTCTCGCGCGCTAGGTGCTTTTGCGTGCTGAATTCGATGGCGGCGTCAGCGGCGGCCTGGAACTTCGCCTGTTTGTCGGCGCCCATGTCATCCCACACCTTCTTCGACACGGTCAGCAGATCGAAACCGACCAGGTGCGAGGTCAGCACGATCTGCGACATGACCTCATAGAACTTCATGTTCTCGACATTCGGCAGCGGATTGTCCTGGCCGTCGATCGCGCCAGTCTGCAGCCCGGTATAGACTTCGGCATAGGCCATGGCGACGGGATTGGCGCCGAGTGCGGAGCCGAGGAACTGCCAGGCGTCACCGCCCGGCATGCGCAGCTTGATGCCCGCCATGTCGGCGGGAGTGGTGATCTTCTTGTCCGGCTTGAGGCCGATCTGCCGGGCGCCGAAATAGGTCGGCCCGAGCACGCGCACGCCAAGCTGGTCCTCGGTCATCTTCTTCATCTCCGCGCCGAGATCGCCGGCGAAGAAGGTTTTCAGATGCGCGGCGTCGCGGAACAAATAGGCGGCGGTGACGATCGACCACGCCGGGATCTGCTTGGAGATATCCTGCGGTGCGATGTTGCCCATCTCGAGATTGCCGCGCTGCAAGGCGACGAGCTCGGTACCCTGCTTGAACAGGTTGCCGCCGTAGTAGCCCTCAAAGACGAAGTCGTCCTTGATCGCGTCGGCGAACATTTTCATCATGTCGGCGCGGATGTCTTGTTCGGAGAACACGGCCGAGAAGCGCAGCTTCGGCTTGTCCTGGGCGAGCGCCGGAAAGGCTGCCGTCGTGGCGAGCGCGCCCGCCCCAACCAGGAGTTCCCGGCGTGTGGCATTGAAAGTCATGGTCTTTCCTCCCTATTGGCTAGTGTCCAAGTCCTATGTCGGCTGGATCACGGACTCTCCCAAAGGCGGCAAACGCCGCCTTCATCCGTTCAACATCGGGCGCAAGCCCGGTGAAAAGTTCAAAAGCCCGCACGGCCTGGAACACGGCCATTCCCTCGCCGCTGAGCGTGCGGCAACCCCGTTGCCGTGCCTCCCTGAGCAGTTCCGTTTCGAGCGGCAGGTAGACGATGTCGGCGACCCAGCACTCCGGCCGCAACAGATCGGCGGCGATCGGCATGCCGGGCAACTTTGCCATCCCGACCGGCGTCGCGTTGACGATGCCGTCTGCGCGAGCCGAGGCCGCAGCGAGGTCCGAGATGACCTCCACCTTTTGCGTGCCGCCGGCCGACCCGAGCCGCGACGCCAGCGCTTCGGCCCGATCAGCCTGCAAATCGGTCACCAGCAGCGTCTCGACGCCGCTTTCCAACAAGGCTTGGGCCACGGCAGCGCCGGCACCCCCGGCTCCCAGCAGCAGCACCTCCCGACGCTTCTGTCCGGCCAGCCCGTGGCGAAAACTCTCCTTGAACCCCCACTTGTCGGTGTTGTGACCGATGCGCCGGCCGCCCCGGAACACCACGGTATTGACCGAGCCAAGGATCTCGGCCGCCTCGGAAAGCTCGTCGAGCAGCGGGATGATTTCCTGTTTGTAGGGGAATGTGACGTTGAAGCCGGTGAAGCCGAAGTGCCCGGCAAAGGCGATGAGATCACCCAAAGGAGGGGCAGTCTCGCCCATGGTTTCGGTATCGAGCAGCGTATAAACACAGGAGAGCCCCTGGGCGCGGCCTTCCGCCTCGTGCATCGCCGGCGTCCGGGAAAGTTGAATTCCACGCCCGAGCAAGCCGACCAATATGCGGCGCGAACTGGGAGGCGTCTCCCATTTTTCCGCAGCGGTGGCGGCAAGCAAGGCCAAACGATCCTCCCAAATCGAACTGGGCGCAACTTTGTACCAGTCAGTTAATTTCGTCAACTACTTTGTACTATTCGGTTAATTTGCTAGATTCAGATGCCGGTGCCACGATTGCGAGGAGCGGACATGAGTGACGAGATGATGCTGAACGAGAAGGCGGCGGCGGGCGGCCGCAGCGGGTGGAAGCAGGATCCCGCCGGCGTTCAAAAGAACATACTCGCGGTGGCGATGACCGAGTTTGCCGCAAACGGCCTGTCGGGCGCGCGCATCGACGAGATCGCGGCAAAGACGCATACGTCAAAGCGAATGATCTACTACTATTTCGGCGACAAGGAACGGCTCTACGGGCGCGTCCTCGAGGAAGCCTACCGGCAGGTGCGAACGGGCGAGCAGGAGCTGGAGCTTGATCATCTGTCGCCGGTCGAGGCACTGAAGCGGCTCACTGAGTTCACCTTCGATCACCACAGCCGCCATCCGGATTTCATCAGGATCGTGATGATCGAAAACATCCATCATGGCGTGTATCTCGAACAGTCTGAACTGATCAGGCTGTTGAATGCAGGGGCTATTCAAAAGCTTGAGGCGATCTGCCGGCGCGGGCGCGCGGATGGTCTTTTCCGTGAAGACGTGTCCCCGCTCGAACTGCACTGGCACATCAGCGCGTCGAGCTTCTTCAACGTCTCCAACCAAGCCACCTTCTCACGCATTTTTGGCAGCACACTTTACACCGTGGACGGTCAGCGCTCGCTCCGAGATCATTTGGTGGAAATGATCGTCGGCCTTGCGCTGAAACCCGAGCGTCCGAAGGCGCGCACTCGTGGAGCCGCCCGCTCCTGATCGTTGTGCTTTCCTGATATTCAGTTTGGGAGCTGAGAGGCTGTTGCGGACCCAGCTTCAGACCTTGGTCCCATCGGCCTGAGCGTCCCCCATCGTTCCTCGGATGCCAAAAGCCGCCAATCCGCCTACGGCCCAGACCGGACATTGTTGGAGACCATAAAAGCTGACGTCGGACAAGAGCCCAGCTTAACCGAATTGACCAACGTCTTTCCCGAATACAAAGGAGCTTCACCTCCAATGAAGTTTCTAGATTTTGTAGAACCGTTCCGCGTTTGCGCGAAGCACGGCAATGCGCTCCTGCTCAGACAGCTGCCCAACGGCGGCATGGATCGCAGCGATGATCTTTCTCGGGGAGGCAAAGAGCAGGTCCACCGGAATGTTGGTTCCCACCATCGTGCGCCCGGCGCCGAATGCTTCCAGCGCGTGGTCGAGCAGCGGCAGCGTGCTTTCGACCGTCCAGGCGGGGTCACCGAGACCGAAGCCGCATAGCTTGACGTTGATGTTTGGCGCTTGCGCCAGCCGTCTGATCGCAGAGCGCCAGCGGGAAAGCCCTTCCACGCTCCGATCAGCGACCATGCCGAAATGCTCGAGCACGATCAGGGTGTCCGGGAAGGCCCTCGCGAGCGCCAGTGCGCTATCCATCTGCGGCCAGTAGAGCTGGAGGTCGAAGCTCAGCCCGAGCGGTGCGAGGCGGGCAAAGCCACGCCGCCATTGCGGGCTCTCCATGAGATCTGGGCCGGGCGCGCTGCGCAGGCGCGGCTCGTCGTGCCAGTTCAAGATTTGCCGAATTCCGCGTAGGCGTGGGAAACCGGCAAGGGCCTCGAGAAGCCGCTCGGCATCCGGCGCGGCCAGATCGGCATAGGCGACAATCGCATCCGGCATGCCCTCCCGCCTCGCCAGCGCGCTCAGCCAGCGCGTTTCGTCGAGCGGAACGTGCGGGTTGCGGCCGTTCTGCACATGCACCGTCTTGACGATGCCGAGCCGATCCATGTCGCGGCGGTAGTCGGCCGGCAGATAGTCGCGGCGGATGGGCGAGAGATCGCCCTCCAGCGGCTCCGGCCTGTCGGGATCGAGCCACGGATAGGCGGCGTCCGAAAGGCTCTGGAAATGCTGATGCGCATCGACGATCGCCCAGCCTTCGTCGGCCGGCATCATCAGCGCTTGCGTGTCCACTGGTCGGCGAACACGGCGAGGATGACGACGACGCCCGAAGCAACATACTGCCAGAAGGACGGAACGTTCATCAGCGTCAACCCGTTCTGCAGGCCCCCCAGGGTCAGCGCTCCAACGAGCGAGCCAAGCGGATTGCCGACGCCGCCAAACAGGCTCGCCCCGCCGATCACGGCCGAGCCGATCGCCTGCAGCTCGAAACCGCTGCCGCCGATCGGTTCGGCAGCACCGATGCGGGCGATCAGCACGAAGCCGGCCAGGCTCGAAAGGACCCCGGAGATCGTATAGACGGTGATTTTCACCCTTTCGATGTTGATGCCCGAGAGCCTGGCAGCTTCCTCGTTGCCGCCGATGGCGATGATCTGCTCGCCCAGCGCCGTGTAGCGGACCAGCAGATAGGCAAGGGCTGCCACCGCCAATGCCAGAAGCACGGGCGTCGGGATGTCGAGGACGCGGCCGGCGAAGATGGCGCGGAACTCCTTGGGCAATCCGTAGATCGGCTGGCCGTCGGTGTAGATCAGCGCGGCGCCCCGGAAGATGCTGAGCGTGCCGAGCGTGACGATGAAATCGGGCAACTTCAGCCTGGCGATCAGCACGCCGTTCAGCAGGCCGCAGACGAGCCCGACAAGAAGCCCGGCGCCGATGCCGGCCAGCAGCCCATGCGAGAGCATGTCGGCCGCGACCATGCTGGACAGGCCGACGGTCGAGCCGACCGACAGGTCGATGCCCTTGGTCATGATGACCAGCGTCATGCCGACCGCGATCACCGCGTTGATCGAGGACTGCAACATGATGTCGATGAGGTTCGACGGCTGGTAGAAAGTGCCGTTGAGCACCGAGAAGACCAGGAAAAGCGCCACGCAGCCGATCGCCACGCTCGCTTTGCGCAGCGTATCGCCGCGTCGCGACACCGTAGGACTCTTTCTGTCGGCCACTTCCGTTCGCGGTAGGGAACTGAGTTCGGTCACGGATTCTCCTCTCGGGCGGCAAGCGCGATCAGCCGCTCCTCGGTCAGGCTGGCGTCGTTGTCGACAATGCTGCGCAGGCGCCCGCCGCTGACGATGCCGATGCGATGGCAGATCAGCAGGAGTTCCGGCAATTCCGACGACACCACGAACAGCGCTGCTCCATCGGCGGCGAGGCGACGCAGCAGCGCATAGATCTCCGCCTTGGCGCCGACATCGATGCCGCGGGTCGGCTCGTCGAACAGGAACACGCGCGCGCCCGTCGCCAGCCAGCGAGCGATCACCACCTTCTGCTGGTTGCCGCCCGAAAGGTTGCGCATCTCGGTGCCGATCGAAGCGGGGCGGATGTGCAGGTCATCCACATAGCGCCTGGCGGCCTGTTGCCTTTCCGCGCCCTTGATCACGCCAAGCGATGCAAAGCGGTCATGATTGCCGAGGCCGAAATTGCGCTCGACATCCATCATAGGCACGATCGCATGGCCCCTGCGGTCCTCGGGAATCAGGGCTACGCCGGCCCGCATGGCGTCTGCCGGCTTGCCGAGGGTCACGCGCTTGCCGGCGATGCTGATCTCGCCGGCCGAGAGCGGATCGATGCCGAAACAGGCGCGCAGGACGGCGGAGCGTCCCGAGCCGACCAAGCCCGACAGCCCGACGATCTCTCCGGCGCCGATCGACAGGTTGACGTCGCTGATGCGGGCGGTGGAGACGCCGCGCAGCTCGATCAGCGGCGTGCTGTCGACCGGCGCCGGCTTTTCGGCACTCATCTCGCGCGACAGTTCGCGGCCCGCGATCAGCTCATTGAGCTTGGCCTCGGAATAGTCGCCGATCGGGCCGGAAGCGACGACCTCGCCATCGCGCAGGATGGTCACACGATCGGCTATGGCGCGGATTTCGTTCATCCGATGCGAGATGTAGACGATCGCCTTGCCGGCCGCCTTGAGGCTCCGGATGACAGCGAACAGGCTTTCCTGCTCGGCAGGAGTCAGGCTGGATGTCGGCTCGTCGAAGGCGATGATGCGGCCGCCGCGGGCGAGCGTGCGGCTGATCTCCACCAGTTGCCGGTCGGCCATGCCGAGTGCCGATACCGGCGTGTCGGTATCGAGATGCGGCGCCAGGTCGTCGAGGATGGCGCGCGCCTGGCGGCGGAAGCCGGCGCGCGGAACGAGCTTTAATCCGCGTGTCCGGCCGAGGAAGATGTTCTGGGCAACGTCGAGTTGCGGTACGAGGCTGAGTTCCTGGCTGACGAGGCCGATGCCCATGGCCAGCGCGTCGCGCGGCCCATCGATGCGCACGGCGCCGAGCGGATCGAGCGCGATGCGCCCTTCATCCGGTTGCACGATGCCGAACATCACCTTCATCAGTGTGGACTTGCCGGCTCCGTTCTCGCCCAGAAGGGCGTGAACCTCGCCGCCGCGCAAATCGAGATCGACGCCTTTCAGCGCCTGGACGCCGGCGAAGCGCTTGGCGATGCCGGTCATCCGAAGAGCGGGAGGACGGCTTTCGCCGTCCTCTGGATTGGTGTTTCGACCAAGCACCTGCGGTGCCTCAGTTTGTCTTGGGATCGGGAAAATCCTTGACGTTGTCCTTGGTGATAACGGCCTGGGGCGACAAGATCCACTGCGGAATGGCCTGACAGCCGAGAAGCCGCAGCGCCATTTGGACGCCGAGCTGACCCTCCTCGAAGGGGAACTCCGCTACGGTCGCGCGCATCTCGCCGGCGCCGACCGATTTCTTCGCTTCCCGGATGCCGTCGGTACCGACGACGGCGACCTTTTCCAGGCTGCTGCCGCTGGTGACGGCTTCGACGACGCCGAGCGCCATGCCGTCATTGTTGGCGTAGATGCCGGCGAGGTCCGGCGTCTGGCGCAGGATGTTCGAGGTGGTGTTCAACGCCGTCAGCCGGTCCCAGTTGCCGGGCTGGCTCGCGACGAGCTCGAGATTGGTGTATTTCTTCAGCTCTTCCTTGAAGCCCTGGATGCGCAGGCGCGCATTGGGCGAACCGGCAGCCCCCTCGATCTGGGCGACCTTGCCGCCGTCCGGATAGGTCTGGTGCAGGAAGGCGGCTGCCTTGGCGCCGATCGAGACCTGGTCGGTGCCGATGTAGGTGCTGGCACCATCGGTGCGCGCGTCGTCAATGATGATGGTGGGGATGTTGGCGGCGCGGGCCGCTTCGATCACCGGCGCCAGATTGGAATCGGATTGCGGTGACAGCAGCAGCGCGTCCGGCTTCTGCGACAGCACCGTCTGCGCCAGGTTGAGCTGCTCGATCATCGAGTTCTCGTCCTTGGCGGCCTGCACGTCGACGCTGATCTTGTACTTCGCCGCCTCGGCCTTCGCGCCGGCCGCGACGTCCTGCCAGAACTCGTTGATCAGCGTCTTGGTGACATAGGCAAAACGCAGCTCCTTCTTGGGCGCCGGCACCGCGCCGAATTCCGCCTCGACGGCCGTCGATTCGATCTTGTCCATCTTGGCTGTCGGATAGGCCGGGCAACTGTCCTCCGCGAAAGCCGGGACTACGCTGAAAAGGGCCAGTGCCGTCGACGCGGCGAACAGGCCGCTTGTCCGTAACTTCATCGAAATTCCTCCCATTGGGTGCCGGATCAGCTCCGGAGCTTCCTCTTCCCTGTAGACCCAAGCGCGGGCCAGATCCTCACGCCCTCACGCGCTCTGGCTGTTCACGACTTCACCGTGTTGCAGCAAGTTGAAAACTAGATCATTCAATCTGTTAGATACAAATTAGAAGACCTATCCGATCTATTAGCCAGGCTAAAAGAAAAATGCTATGGAATGGGCCGGCCAAACGGGGTGGAAAAGGCATGCAGATACCGGTCAAGGCGATTTGGGTTTTCCATGCCGCTGCCCGCGCCGGCAGCATTTCGCGGGCCGCCGAGGAATTCGGCGTGACACCGTCGGCGGTGACCCAGCAGATCCAGGCGCTCGAGCTTCAGCTCGGGGTGAGCCTGCTGACCAAGATGGGCCGCCGCGTGGTGCTTACGGAAGCGGGCGAACGCTATTTCGCGACCATCACCGACGAGATCGAGCGCATATCCGAGGCCACCAGCACGATCCGCGGCTACCGCTCTGTGACGATGCTGACCGTGCGGGCGACACCGACGCTGTCCAACAAATGGCTGCTGCCGCGCCTTGCCTCCTTTCTCGACCAGAACCCGGAATTGGAAATCCGCCTCGATGGAACCAATGAGCCGACCGATTTCAATCGCGAGCTCGTCGACCTGGAAATACGCCATGGCGATGGGCGCTGGCCCGGCCTTTTCGTTGAGGGTATGGCCGAAGAGACGTTCATTCCAGCCTGCGCGCCGGCTCTGGCGGCGGCGGGCAGTCTTCGCGCCGAGGACCTGACGCGGTTTCGGCTGATCCATTCGGTGAAGTCGCAGGCCCAATGGCCGGCCTGGTTCAAGCTCGCCGGCGCGCAGCCGGCGCACCGATGGCGCCGCATCCTGTTCGACCGCAGCCACATGGCCATTGACGCAGCCCTCGACGGGATGGGGATCGCGCTCGAAAGCAGCATGATGATGGAACGTGAACTGCGCGACGGCCGGCTCATCTGCCCCGTCGCCGATCCTCCTTCGGTCCGCATCGTGACGCAGTGGATCGTCTGTCCGCGCGATCATCTGCGGCAAAAGAAGGTGCGGCTTTTCCTGGACTGGCTGCGCGCAGAGCGCGACCGGATGCCGGACCAGCCGGCACCGAAATAGTCATCCGCGGAGCGTGATTGGGTCGGGCGCGGTGTCCAGCCCGTCCACTTGATAACTTTACGACTTTCTGTATTTGTGTGAAAAATCTGAAAGCCGAAGGTTTCTTATGCTGTCCCGTTTCGCCACCCGATTGAACTCTTTCGCGTCCGCTCCGCAGCTGCAATGGCCGGACCTTTCCGGCAAGCCGAGCATGATGCAGATGGTCGAGCGCGCCGCAACCGTGCGTGGCCTTACCGACCTCGACCTGAACTTCCCCGATCATGTTTCGGGGGAGCCTGCGGCAATTGCCCGGCGGATCGGCGATCTCGGACTGTCCGTCAACGGCCTTGCCATGCGCTACTACACCAACCCGGCATTCAAGCGCGGAGCCTTCACCAATCCGGACGAGGTCGTGAGACGCGAAGCCATCGACCTGACCAAGCGCGGCATCGACGCGGCGCGCGCCATGGGAGTCGATCTGATGACGATCTGGCTCGGCCAGGATGGCTTCGACTACAACTTCCAGCTGGATTACGCGCAGGTCTGGGATTGGGAGGTCGCCGGCATACGCGAAGTGGCCGAGCATGATCCGGGCTGCCGCATCAGCATCGAATACAAGCCCGACGAGCCGCGCGCGCAGTCGCTGTTGCGGGACGCGGCGACGACGCTGCTTGCCGTTGCCGAAGCGGGGGCGCCCAATCTCGGCGTCACCATCGATTTCGCGCATGCGCTCTATGCAGGCGAGCAGCCGGCCCTTGTCGCGCATCTGATCCATCGCCGCAGCCGGTTGCTGGGCGTTCATCTCAATGACGGATATGCCAAGCGCGATGACGGGTTGATGGTCGGCGCAGTGCATATTCGCTCGACCCTCGAATTGCTCCACCAGATCCGCCGTGACGGTTTCGACGGCGCGCTCTATTTCGATACCTTTCCCGATACCAGCGGGCTCGATCCGGTCGCCGAATGCGAGGTCAACATCGCCACCGTGCGGCGCCTGCTGGAGATTTCCGAGGAACTGGCTGGCGACAACGGCCTTGCCGACGCGCTGGCCCGTCAGGATGCCGTGGCCAGCCAGAGGATCGTCAACAGGGCCTTGATCGGCGCGTGACTGGCGTTCGCGAGTGCCGCAGGAGACGATGATGCCGAGGAAGAAAGCATGAGCCTGCCGCTTGGCGATCCGAGGACGATCGGGCCGCGCATTCGCATGATGATGCCGCACCTCACACCGCTGGAGGGGCGGGTGGTCGACATGATCCTCGGCCGGCGCGATTTCGGCGAGGCTACATCGCTGAAGGCCGTGGCCGAAGACGCCGGCGTGTCGGAGGCGATGATCGTCAAGGTCGCCAAGAAACTCGGCTTCGACGGTTTCAAGGATTTCCGGGCAGGCCTCGCCGGCTACAACCGCCTGCCGACCGCCGAGCTGCATGAGGAGCTTTCGCCCGACGACACCGATGCCGAGATCGCGCGCAAAGTGTTCCGCACTTCGGTGCATGCCTTGGAGGAGACGCTTGCCATTCTCGATCCGGAGGCGCTGGAGCGGGCGGCCGACCTGATCTTCGGCGCGCGCCAGCGCGATCTCTACGGTCTCGGCGGCTCGGCCCAGATCGCGCGCGACGTCGCGCACAAGCTCTTGCGCATCGGCGTGCGCACCAGCGTGTTCGACGATACGCATATGATGCTGATGTCGGCTTCGCTGCTGGGGGAGGGTGATGTCGCTATCGCCTTCTCGCATTCGGGTGCCAGCACGGCCGTGATCGAGGCCATCGAGCTGGCGCGCCGGCGCGGCGCTCGCACCATCGCTCTCACCAACTATGCGACCTCGCCGCTTGCCTCGGTCGCCGATGTGGTGCTGTGCTCGACCGCCCAGGGTTCGCCGTTGCTGGGAGAAAATGCCGCCGCACGCATTGCCCAGCTGATCATCTTCGATGCCGTCTTCGCAGCGGTCGCGCGGCGCGACCTCAAGGCGGCCGAACGCAACCTCGCCGCGACCATGGGTGCGGTCGCCGGCAAGCGGCGCGGCGCATGACCGCCTCGTCCAGCCCAGTCGTCGTGGTGGTCGGCAGCCTTCACTACGACATCATGGTCGACGCGCCCGACCGCCCCCGCAAGGGCGAGACGGTCACCGGCTTTGGCTGGCGGCCGAAATTCGGCGGCAAGGGCGGCAATCAGGCGGTCGCGGCGGCGAAGGCCGGCGCCGACGTGCGCATGGTGGGCGCCGTGGGCGACGATGATTTCGGCCGGTTTCTCCTCTCCAATCTCACTGCCGCCGGTGTCGACACGTCCCGTGTCGCCCGCATCGACGGCTGCGGCTCAGGCATGAGCGTCGCCATAACCGATAGTAGCGGGGACTATGGCGCCGTCATCGTTACCGGGGCGAATGCCGCAGCCGATCCGAAGGGCCTGAGCGACCCAACGCTTTGGCGAGACGCTGGCGTGCTCATCCTGCAGAACGAGATGCCCGACGCCGTCAATCTCGCCGCGGCGAAAGCCGCGAAGGTGGCCAGGGTGCCCGTGTGCCTCAATGCCGCGCCGTACCGGCCGCTGGCGGACGAACTCATCGCGCTGGTCGATATACTGATGGTGAATGCCATCGAGGCCGAACAGTTCTCAGGCTGCCCGGTCGGGGACATTGCTTCGGCCGTTGGCGCCGTCAGGCTACTCTCCAGCCGCTGCGCCACTGTCGTGGTGACGGCGGGCGGAGACGGCGTGGCCGGCATGCTGAGCGGCCAGGATCCTGTCGTGGTTCCCGCCATTCCGGTCCGGCTGATCAGCACGCATGGCGCGGGCGATGTCTTCGCAGGGAGCTTTGCCGCTGCACTGGCCGCGGGCCACGCCTTTGCGCAATGCCTCGACGTCGCGAACCAGGCCGCCGCCATCCACGTCTCGACCTGACGGCATTTCAATCTTTAGCCCAGCTAAACAATCGAGCTCGCCTTCTAAATTGCGCTAACAGCTTTCTCGCCATACGAATGAGCGCGTCCGGCAGGCACTGGCCGGACCATCGGCGGCTTGGCCGGCCGGGGAGGTAGCAATGTCACTGCGGGAAGGCGTCGGACGCCTTCGTTGCGTGTCCCGGTCAGCCGGAGCACGGAAGCCTTTGCATGCCTCGCCGAAGCCGACGCCGTGCTCGAAAATTCGGTCGTGCGAAGGAAACAGACATGAACCTCTACACTTTGCTTGCCGCGCGCGCGGAACGTGGTCGTCCGGTGCGGGTGGGCCTGATCGGCGCCGGCAAGTTCGGCTCGATGGTGCTGTCGCAGGCACAGCGTATCGCCGGATACCACATGGTCGCGGTTGCGGACCTGAATGTTTCCAAGGCGCGGGACTCTTTGCAGCGCGTGGGCTGGCCGGCGGAGCGATACCAGGCACAGGATGCCGGCGAGGCTGTGAAGAACGGCACGACCTTCGTCACCGATGACGTTGCAGCCCTGCTTGCCTGCGAAGAGATCGAATGCGTGATCGAGGCGACAGGTCATCCCATTGCCGGGACGCGCCATGCACTGGCGGCGATCGAAGCCGGCAAGCATGTCGTCATGGTCAATGTGGAGGCCGACGTCATGGTCGGTCCCATCCTCGCCGAGAAGGCGCGCCAGAAGGGCGTCGTCTATTCGATGGCCTATGGCGACCAGCCGGCGTTGATTTGTGAGCTGGTGGACTGGGCGCGAGCGACCGGTTTCGAGGTGACGGCGGCGGGCAAGGGGATGAACTTCGAGCCGCGCTACAGGTATTCCACTCCTGACACAGTCTGGGGCTTCTTCGGCTGGACCGAGGAGGAAGTGGCAAAGGGTGACTTCAATCCGAAGATGTACAACTCCTTCACCGATGGCACCAAGGCAGCCATCGAGATGGCCGCTGTCGCCAATGGCACCGGTCTGGACTGCCCCGACGACGGCCTGGCCTTCCCACCCTCGGGCCTGCACGATCTGGCCAAGGTGTTTCGTCCGATCGCCGATGGTGGCCGCTTGGCGCGCTCCGGTCTGGTCGAGATTGCCGCCAGCCAGGAGCCGGATGGCCGTGAGGTCTTCAATAACATCCGCTATGGCGTCTTCGTCACGTTCAAGGCGCACAACGAATACTCGCGCGCCTGCTTTAAGCAGTACGGACTGCTGACCGACCCGTCGGGCTGGTACGCCTCGATGTGGCGGCCCTTCCACATCATCGGGCTGGAGACCTCGATCAGCGTGCTGTCTGCCGTCCTGCGCAACGAGCCGACCGGTTCATCGAAGGAGTTCCGCGGCGACGCGGTGGCGACGGCCAAGAAGGACATGCAGCCGGGCGAGGTGCTGGACGGCGAGGGTGGCTTTGCGGTCTGGGCCAATGCGATCCCGGCTTCGATCAGCCTTGAGCGCGCCGCACTTCCCATCGGGCTGGCGCACAATGTGCGGCTGAAGCGTGCCGTCAAGAAGGACCAGATTGTCAGCTTCAACGATGTCGAGCTGGTGAACGACCTCGATGTCGTGAAAGTGCGCCGCGAGATGGAAGAGCGCTTCCGCCCGACGCCGAGCGTGGCCGCCTGATAGCACGCGGAGGGGAGGAATGTCATGGCTGAACAAAGTGCGCCACGCTTCGTGGTGATCCCCGAGTTTCGCGTCGAACCTGAAGTCAAGGCAGCGTTTCTCGACGCTGCCCTGGACGATGCCCGCCATTCGGTTGCCGATGAGGCCAAGTGCCATCAGGTCGATGTCATATGCCCGGAGAACGCCCGAGGACACGGTGGTGTTCTATGACGTCTACGAGGATCGCGCCGCATTCGAGACGCATCTGCAAGCGCCGCACCTCGGGCGCTTTCAGTGGGCAATGAAGACGCTCGACATAGAGGAAACGATCGTCCGCCTCGCGGCCCTCAAGAATTCCTGAGCAAAGCATCCGAGCGTTGGGAGGCGTCGGAATGACCAGCAACAACAAAACACGCATCGGTTTCATCGGAACCGGCATCATGGGCGGCCACATGGCCCGCCGGCTGGCGCAAGCCGGGTTTGCCGTGACGGCATGGAATCGCGGCTCCGACAAGGCTGATGCACTGGCGCCTTTCGGCGTTGGCGTTGCCGCTGACGCGGCACAGGCGGCACGGGATGCTGACATCGCGATCTGCATGCTGAGCTCAGGACCGGTCTGCGACGAGGTTCTGTTCGGCGCAAACGCTGTGACCGACGCCATGTCTTCGGGCTCCACACTTGTGGTGATGAGCTCCATCCCGGTCGAGACCGCGCGCAAGCAGTCAGGTCTGGCAGGGCAAAAGGGCATCCGCTATGTCGACGCCCCGGTCTCGGGCGGCGAGAAGGGCGCTCGTGAGGGCACGCTGGTCATCATGGCTGGTGGAGAGGCAAGCACCATCAATGCGCTGGAGCCTGTCCTTGCTGCACTCGGCCGCGTCACCCATGTCGGCCCGGCAGGCGCAGGCAGCCTGGCGAAGCTCGCGAACCAGCTGATTGTCGCCTCCAACATCTGCACGGTCGCAGAAGCGCTGCTGCTTGCCGAAAGGGGTGGTGCGGATCCTGCGCGGGTGCGTGAGGCTCTGCTTGGCGGCTTTGCCGACTCGACGGTGTTTCGGCTGCACGGGCAGCGCATGATCGAGGCCGATTTTACCCCCGGCGGGCCGGCAAAATACCAGATCAAGGACACCGGCACGGCGCTGGCGCTTGCCGCGTCGCTCGGATTGAGACTGCCGGTCGCAACGGTGGTCGACCGCATTTTTCGCGGCCTCGTCGATAATGGCGGCGGCGATCTCGACCACAGCGCGGCAATCGTCGAGCTGCGGCGCATGAACCCGCTGACAGGGGACGCATAGATCGAATTCGCTTGCTGGAGGGCGGGCGAAAACAATTTTGAATGGAGGAAGAACCTATGAAGATGAAACTGATCGGCTCTCTCGTGGGAGCGCTGTTGCTGACCGTTGGCGCGAGCAGGGCCGAAACCCTGACCCTGTCGACGCCCGATGCCGATACGTCCGAGATCACCCTGGCGGCCAAGCACTTTGCCGAGCTGGTCAAGCAGAAGACCGCTGGCGAGATCGAGATACGCGTATTCCCCAACGGCACGCTCTATGGCGGCGACCCCTCGGCGGGCGTCAAGCAGCTTGCCGGCGGCTCGCTCGACATGTTGCTCAACGCAACCTCGCTCTATGCGACCTTCAATCCGAAGTTTACAGCCATCGCGCTGCCTTATCTGTTCGACGACGTGTCGCAGCTGCGTGCCTATCTCGACGGCGAACCAGGCAAGGAACTCGTCGCCGAACTGGACAAGATCGGCATCAAGGGTCTCGATCTTTGGTCGCGGCCGCTGCGCCAGATCACCAATTCGAAGCACCCCATCACCAAGCCCGAGGATCTCGCCGGCCTGAAGTTGCGCGTGCCGAACAACCCGCTCTGGGTCGAGTTCTTCGGAGCGATGGGAGCGGCTCCGACGCCGATGGCCTTTGCCGAGGTGTACAACGCCCTCCAGCTCAAGGTGGTCGACGGCCAGGAAAACCCGGTCAACGTGCCCGTCAGCGCCAAGCTCTACGAGGTTCAGAAATATCTCACGATCAGCAACCATATCGCCGACGCGTGGGTGGTGGGCATCAATCCGGCGCGGTTCGAAGGCCTGACGGAGGCGCACAAGCAGGCGTTTCAGGAGGCCGCGATCGAAACCGAAGCCTGGAAAGCCGACAACGACGCGGCCGACATCGCAAAGTCGATCGATACGCTCAAGCAGAACGGCATGGAGGTCAACGAGCTGACTCCGGAACAACGCCAGGCTTTCGTCGCCGTGGCCACGAAGCTTGCGCCGACATTCGCAGGTCTCGTCAAGGATCAGGCCTTCTTCGATCGCACCATCGCCTTTGTGCGCAAGAACTGATGGGGGCGTGGGCACACCTGCTGCCGAGGGCCCTGCCCCTATCGGGCGGGCCCACATTCCGATCTTCGTCGCGGGGCACGTCTCGCATCCGCTCACAAGGACCAGTGTGATGAACCTTAAGCGTCCGTCGTTCAGCCGTGTCGTGGAGCTCGTCGCCGATGTCGCGGCGGGCACCGCCTGTGGCGGCATACTGGTCATCGTGCTCATCCAGGTGAGCGGGCGCCTGCTCGGCAAGCCTCTGCCCTGGACCGAAGAAGCCGTGCGCTTCCTGTTCATCTGGATGGTGTTCCTCGGCCTCGCGGCGGGGTTCCGCACGGTGGAATCGGCGCGCGTCGTCGTCTTCATGGCGATGGCGCGAAACCTCTTCCGCCACATCGCGGTGCCCATCTATGTCGGCTCCTCGGTCGCGTTCTTTCTGGTCACCGGCTGGACCGGAATCACCCTGGTGCGTCAGCAGATGATGATGAACGAGGTCGCGGCCACCTTGCCTTTGCCGATGTGGGTCATCGGCCTGGTCATGCCCGTGTCCTCCGCTATCGCCATCCTGGCCATCATCGAATCGTTGCGCAGCCGCCGCGATTTGATCGCATTGCCAGAACCCGGCCTACCGCCGGGCGAGCTGGCCCATGCCGATGTCAGCATGACAGCGAGGAAGCAGTCATGAGCATGAGCCTTTTCCTTCTCATTTTCTTCTTCGCCATGAGCATGGTCGGCGTGCCGCTTGCGGTGGCGTTGGGACTTGCCGGCGTGGTGACGCTGCTCTTGTTCACGCCGATGCCGTTCGACCTTTTGACGCAAACCATGTTCTCGTCGATGAACTCGTTCCTTCTTGTTGCCGTGCCGCTGTTCATCCTCGTCGGCGCGGTCATGGAGCGCGGCAAGGTGGCCGAGCGCATCTTCGATTTCGCCGAGGCGATCGTCGGCTGGCTGCCCGGCGGCCTGGGACATGTGAACGTCATTTCCTCGGTGATCTTTTCCGGCGTGTCCGGCTCATCCGTGGCCGATATCGCCTCTGTCGGCGCCATCGAGATCAAGGCCATGGAACGCCACGGCTTCCCGAAGGGCTATGCCGTCGGCATGACGCTCTGCACCGCGACCTTGTCGTCGATCATCCCGCCGTCGATCCTCGTGGTCATTGCCGGATCGATCGCCAATGTGTCGATCGGCACGCTGCTGGTCGCCGGCTTCGTGCCTGGCCTGTTCATCGCCTTTGCCTTCATGGTGTTCAACCACTTCTACTCCGTGCACTATGGCTACAATCCGCCTTCGCCTTTCGTGCTCCGGACTGCGATCGTGACCGGTCTGCGCGCCATCCTGCCCATGTTCACACCGGTCATCCTGGTGGCCGGCATCGCCAGCGGTCTGTTCACGCCGACGGAGGCGGCGGCGATCGCCGTCGTCTATGTCATGGTGCTGGCGTTGCTGGTCTACCGCTCGATCCCGCTCTCCGCCGTCCCCGAAATCCTGATCTCGACGGCGCGCATGTCCGGTACCATTCTCTTCATCGCCGCGACCTCGCAGCTGGCCGCGTGGATCTTCGCTTTCGAAGGTCTGCCCGACAAGGTCGCGGTGCTGCTCGATGCGGTCAGCGCCGGTCCTGTCTCCGGCCTGCTGGTCATCTTCGTCTTCCTGCTGATCATCGGGATCTTCATGGAAGCCATTCCGGCTATGTTCATCCTCATTCCGGTGCTGATGCCGCCGGTGGCCTCGCTCGGCATCGATCCCATCCACTTTCTGGTCGTCACCGTGCTGACGCTCACCCTTGGCCTCGTCACGCCGCCGGTGGGCGTGTGCCTGTTCGCGGCTGCCCAGGTGGCCAACATGCGTGTCGAGGACGTGATAAGGGGTTCGCTGGCGCCGATGACGGTCCTTACCGTCGCGATATTCCTGTTGGTGCTTTTCCCCGTCCTGACGCTGGGGCCAATTCGCTTGATGGGCCTCTATCCATGAACGAGCGGGAGCAAGAGCCGACGCCAGCCCAAGCGCTGTCGGCCAACCACGTTCCTGAGTTTCTTGTCGTGATGGGCATAGCCGGCACCGGCAAGACCGAGATCGCACGGCGCCTGGCTCGCGCGCTCGGTGCGTCGTTCGTGGAGGCCGACACCTTCCACAGCCCAGCCAATGTCGAGCGCATGCGCAACGGCGTCGGATTGACCGACGATGACCGCTGGCCGTGGCTGAACGCTGTCTGCGATGCTGCGCTGGCGCAACGTCGACCGGTGATCATCGCCTGTTCGGTGCTGAAGTGGCGCTATCGCGACCTGTTCCGGCAGCGACTTGGCGCCGTACGCATACTCTTCCTGCACGGTCCGATCGGCCTTATCGCCGCTCGTCTGCAAGCCCGCAAGAATCACTTCGCTTCCATTTCTCTTCTCGAAAGCCAGCTTCAGGCTCTCGAACCACCGACGCCCGACGAGCAACCGATTATCCTCGACATCGCGCAGACGCCTGAAGCCATCGTTGCCGAAGCGCTGAAGGCGTTCGGCACGCACGTGCCTGCCAGCGCGACAGACAGCCTCTAGCCTGCCGATCCAATTCGGCTGACAGCAGCTGGCCGTGCCGACAGGCAGGCGAGCAGCGGCGCGATATCGCCCTGCCTTAGCAGTGACACCGACTGGATGAGGTTCCCGATGTCGGCTTGCGAGAGGGTATCGCGCCCGAGGTCGTGGAGTTTGTCCTCGACAGCGGATTGCCCCATTGGATTGTCGGCGTCGCCAAGCGGCCGGGGTATATCCACGGCGATCTCGCGCGCGCCAACAGCCATGGTCACGCGGGCCGGCGTGCGTTGCGGGAATATGCCGGCAAATTCGTCGGGGTAGCGGATTTCCACTCTCCCCGCGAGGTCCACGACCTCCGGGTCTGAAAGCGAGTGAGGACGCAATGGCCGGAACGCCTCCGCTCCTCGCAGCGCTGCAAGTGCGGCAGCAAATGGTACAGAAAACTGCCCGCCTTCGAGCGACTTCGGCGTGCACTCGTTGGGCAGTTTTCGCGCTTCAGGGAAAATGTCGACCACAATTCGGCCAATCGGTTCATCTTGGCCAAGGTCGGTAACCAGAGCCAGCACGGCATCGATGACGGGATGTGTGTAGCGGCAGGATGCATAGGGCTTGAGATAGGTCTCGCTGATCAACCAGCGGCTTCCGAGTTCGGCGGTGATCGCCTGGACATCGTAGGCATGAACGCGGTCCAGCATGTCGATCGAACCGCTCATGCCGCAGCCGGCCCGCTCGACAGCGAACCGCGCCGCCACCGTCGACCAGGGGCTGCTACCCTTGACAGAACTGGCCCGGCAATCGCCTTGCGGCAGGTTTTGCGGTGCATCGGCACCCGCTATGGCGATTGCATGGGCGAGCTGATCGGCGCGCATCCCGCGTAGCCACCCGATAGCGGCCGCCACGCCGAAGCCGGTCCATTGGCCACTGGCAAAGCTCATCGTGTCGGAGAAGCGCCGGGCCGCGGCGATGCGCAACGCAACGTCATAGCCGATCGCGGTAGCGGCCAGCACATCATGGCCGTCACGGCCAAGATTTGCCGCTTCCATCAGGACGGCGGGAATGATGGCAGCACCTGGATGACCTGCCGCGAGACAATGGCCGTCGTCGACATCGAGGGAACTTGCAGCCGCGCAATTGGCGAACAATGCGCCTAGGGGATGCAACCGGGCTTCGGTGAACCAGGCGTGTGCCGAGCCGGGTCCAAAACAGGCGCGCGCGGCTATGCGCGAGAGCCTGGCATTGTCGGTTGGCACGCCACCGATGAGTGCTGCGAGCGTATCGAGAATGGCCCGCTCGGTCTTTTCAGTGACGACATCCGCAAGGTCCTCGTAGCGTAGGGCACCTACAAAGTCGGCCAGCTGTTCGGTGATAAAAGGCACTGCCTGCTCCTGATTTAAGTATACCTGGTATACCTATCGTCAGCTATAGCCCAGTTCCGTGAGAGCCGCAATGGTTTCCGCACGAGATAGGATCAGCCCCCGAGCCGCCTCACTATGATCGATCGCAAGTTGAGCAACTGCGGAGCGGGCAGCGTGAGCCAGAAACGGCTTCAGTTGCACCAGACAGGAACGGGCGGCATCAAAGACAGCGCACCTTGCTGCGCTCAGGCAGCCTCACTGACCATGACGGTCCGCGGCCCTACTTGAAGGCGTCGTTCAGAACGTTGGCCAGTCTGGCAGCTGCAAGCGCTGCCTGGCTTCTGGCCAAGTTTCGCGCATCGGTTTCGTATATGCGGGTCAGTACGGCCACGGTGTTTTCGCTCAAGACAGGTTCGGCATAGGCGAACTTCTTGCCGAGCACGAAGCTCTCTTGGGTCCAGGCATCTGGATCCAGCACCTTGGCCTTTGCGCTGTCGACCTGGAGCTTCGAGATGCCGGCCTTGTCGGCGGCATCGAAGATGGCGCCGGGCACCGAAACGTATCCTCCGAACATCCGGTCCCAATAGGCATGCAGATCGACAATTTCACTGGTCGCCGGCGTCACGTTGACCTCGTTGCCGCCGCGATCGCCATCGGTGTTAATTGCAGATATTCGCTCCGTCGCGTGCAACGGCTGGTGAATGTCGCCGACGAGATGCAGCAACCAAACCATGTCGTAGGAACGGATGTCATCGGTTGCGGCAGACGTTGCCGGCAGCGCTGCTATGAACAGTTTCATTTGCGAGACGGCGTTGATCGGATCGGCGTCCGAGAATGGCGTCCCGTCGGTTGAAAACCTGATGTCCTTGAAATGCCAATAACGATGCATGTTCTTGTCGGCATAGCCGATGTTCTGCCCCGTCGGCGTGTCGTCGTCCTTGGTGTAGCCGTGGGCAGGGTCTTTGATGTCGTCCGCCCAGACAGCTGCGTGAACGAAGGCATATTGCGCCTTCTTGTCATCCGGCACGCCGGCAATCCAGCTCTGATAGTCGGGATTCAGCTTAATCAGGGCATCGGCTTTGGCCTTCGCCTGAGGGGTCAGTTTGGAGTAGGCCACGGCAGCGATCTGCATGTGGCCGCCGTCCCACCAGGCCAGTGCAGGGGCCGATGACAGGATCAATGAAAGAACGGAACCAAAGACGAGCGCGACACGCATGTATTCCCTCCCCAGAGCCAGCATCGCCGATCTATCAACTGTAGACGACACGGCAATGACGACAATGGCACCTTCACGGAACGTGGAACCTTTCTGGATTCGACAGCAAAGGACAAATAGCGCATGATCCTGCTGGGGTTTGGGGGAATTCATTCATGCGCGTGCGCGAATTTTCGTGCGTGTTGTCCGCATTGCTCTTCTCGGGCTGCGCAGCCGACTACTTGAACCACTACGATACGGTGACGCTCGCGGCCGGAGATGCGTACCATGCAAACATGCTTTTGCAGACGGTCGATCCGTTCAACCCAAATAGCCAAAACACCCACATAGAGAGCGATGGCCTGCGCGTTGCTGGTGTTGTCCAGCGCTATCGGGGAGTGGCCAATGCCGCCGCGGCCCCATCGGGTGGCAATTGCCCGACGGACGGCAGCATGGCGGCCGACGGTTCGCGGTGCGGCGGGCGTTCGGCTGAAAGCCGTCCAGGCGGGGCACCGTGATGAGCTTCCGATTTCGTCGCAGCTTCAAGATAGCCCCTGGCCTCAGGCTGAATGTTGGCAGGAAAAGCGTGAGCGTTCGGGCCGGTGTCAAAGGTTTTGGACTAACATCGGGGACGGCCGGCAGCCACATCAGCGGCGGGATTCCCGGCACCGGTCTCAGTTACACGAAAAGGATCAGGGGCAAAGGTTCTGGGTCGGCGTTGGAAGCGGATGCCGTCGAGACACCCAGACCTCGAAGTCTTTTGGTTCGGCTGATTGTCGGGGCGTTCGAAGTGGTCGCTGGCATATTGCTCCTTGGCCTCCTCGCACGCTTGTTTGGCTTCTGAGGGGGCGGGAGCTTGGACAGATCCCGTTACGACAATCGGTCTGATCAATGGCGCAAACTGATTGGCGCCAAGCTGCGGCGTATGCGCCGACCGGCGGGCATTCCGAAGCGGCTGGTCTTCGTGATGCTGGCAGCGATGCTAGCCTTCGTGACGCAATTCGCCATGCAGCACAGAGATCGCGTCCCCGATTTCAACCTGTCCAACTGGATCGGGCCGACACCGGCGCCGATCGCCGGCGTTGCCTCAGTCATCGACGGCGACACGATCGAGATCCGCGGGCAGCGCATCCGCTTCAACGGCATCGATGCGCCCGAAAGCCGGCAGTACTGCGACGACGCGAAGGGTTTCGAGTATCCGTGTGGGCGGCGCGCCGCCGACGCTTTGGACACCTTCCTGGCCACCTCGCGGCCGGTGCAATGCAGGTTCGTCACATGGGATCGTTACGACCGCTTTGTCGGCGATTGCCGTCGCGCGGATGGCGCCAGCGTTGCAGCCTGGATGGTCGAGCACGGCCAGGCGCTGGATTGGCCTCGCTACAGCCACGGCGCCTATGAAAGTCAACAAGCGAAGGCTAAGGCGGCGAAGCTCGGCTTGTGGGCCGGAACGTTTCAGACGCCCTGGAATTGGCGCGCTCAGCACACCGAAAATACGCCGCCGGTGGCAAGCCAGCCACTCGGCATCATCAGTCGCCGGCAGGTGGCTCAAAGCTATTTCGTGCCAGCCGCGGCGAACCTGCTCGCAAATCGGTTCGTGCGACGAAGCCCAATGGTATCGCAGCAACTGCTCCTGGGGCGGCAAGCTGGATCGCGATGGCGACGGTGTGGCGTGCGAAACTCTTTGCTGAACGATCGGTATTCCAGATGTCGAAGCCCATAGTTCACGGGGCAGGGTTAACTCCATACGGGATTTATCTTTTGGCGGAATCCTATCGCGCTGCCGGCGATATGCTCAACTCACTTCACGACCGCCATTCGCGGTTCTCTGATCACCCGCGGCGGCTCCTCTACTTCCAGGCGCTCGAAAATTATCTTCGCAGTTTCCTCAGGCTGCATGGCACGGAGCCGGAAGAGCTCCGCCGCTACAATCACGATTTCGCTGCCATGCTGAATGACAGCAAAGCGATCGGCATGCACCTTTCCAAGGATGCGGAACTCTTGGTGCGGTCGAGCGCCTTGAGGGGCGACTACGTCCGAATCCGATACGATTACAATTTGAGCGATCCGAGTGGCCGGCGAAGAAAACAACCGTCAATGAAGTCCCTTGAGAAGGCCGTCTTCGAACTGGAGAACACCGTTCGATCGGCGATAGAGGCAACTGGGATCGAAGTTAGTCCAAAACCGGTCTGACGCCGCTTCGAATGTCCTGGCAGAGCTGCAGCTTGAACGGTGTCGAGTGCCGCAGGTATGGACCGCGTGAGCAGACACTCAACCAGGTGGGATTTGAAGTCTCTAACTGACGCGGCCTCGACCTCGCGCACGGGCATCGACGATGTGTGCTTCTGGGATGCAGCGGGGCTGTTTGCCACGGCCGAGATGAGCGCGAGGCTGACCGACTCCTTATAGGGGCGCGCGCGACATGCCGGACCCGCGCGCGTGCAGGTGTAGTGCGCGGTACACGGCCGAATGTCCCGGCGTTGTGACGCCGAGTTTCGTCCCTAGTTCGTGCATGCGACCGGAGAGCCATGCGACCTCAATCGGCTTTCCGCGATCTAGGTCGTTGGCCATGGAGGATTTCGTCTCGGGAGGGAGCACTGTCCACCGCTCGCGCGCACGATCGATGAAGTCCTCGGGCATCGGATGGCCGGCCGCAGCTGCCACCGACATTCCCTCGTCACGCAGCTGCTCAATAAAAAATCGCGCTTCGGAATCCGCGAGAATTGGGCCTATCCCCGACCTCATGAGGGCCGTTCCACCCGAAAAGGCGGAGAGCGTTACGAACTTTTCCCATAGAACGTTGTCAATGTCTTCGATCGAGCGAATGCCGATGCCTTTTGCTCTCGCGCCAACCTCTTCGAATGCCCTAATGAGAGGATCGTGATACCCCCCGACGAGAACCTGCGGCATGCCGCCCGCATGAACGATCTCGCCGGGCCTGGCAACAAAGGCCGAGAGGTAGGTTGCCCCACCGATGACTTGATCCGGAGAAACATAGCGGCCAAGCGTCTCGACACTGTCGACACCGTTCTGCAGCGTCACAACGCGCGTGCTTCGCTTCATGAGTGGCTCGAGAGACTGAGCCGCCTTCTCGCTGTCATAGGTCTTGACTGCGAAAATGACGACGTCGACGGGACCGATCTCGGCTGCGCTTTCGCTCGCCATCACTTTCGAAAGGACAACATCGCCCTGAGGGCTCGCGATGGTAAGGCCTCTCTCGCGCATCGCCTGAAGATGGGCGCCGCGTGCGATGAAGCTGACATCCGCACCAGCTTCTGCCAGGCGCGCGCCGATCAAGCCGCCGATGCCACCGGACCCCACCATCGCAATGCGCATGACCATCCCTCGCACAGAGCCCCGGCGCTGCGCTCACATTAGCACATTCTAAGGCCGCGTTCACCGTCGCCGAGAACTTGCAATGAGCGTCGGGCGACGGCAGGTAACTCGCGCCATTTGCAAGCCCGGACGACCTCCAAAGTCAGGCGTGGTGGAACCCGCAACAACGAGCCGTGCATAAGGCGAACCTGACCTTGAAGGCCAGTCCGATTCCTGCAAAGTATCGACCATTCATTGGAGGGAGCACCCATGGCGCACAAGTTCGAGATTTACAAGGACAAGGCTAGTGAATACCGCGTTCGGTTCAAATACAACAGCGAAGTGATATTCTCGACGGAGGGCTATTCAAGCAAAGCCAGCGCTCAGAATGCAATCGACTCTATAAAGAAGAATGGCCCCAATGCGCCAGTCGAAGACAACAGCTGAAACGCAAGTACGACGTTTTCTTCTTCGAGCAGAACATTCCCCTCGGAGGCGCGTGCACCCCCGCTCAATTTAGCGACCGGTCGACAAGGGTCGCCAACGTGGTTGACGATCTGCTGCTCGACTTGATGAGTTTGGTTTCTTGGTCGAAGTGGGCCGAGAGACGCATTAGAACTCTGCGCGCCGACTGGCACAAATTAGCCTCATGAAGCTCAAACTGGTGCTGACCTAGCGGCTGTCCGCAAGCTCGATGGATTGTTTGCTTTCGTGCGAGCGCGATCGCGAGGGCATGGCTGGGCGAAGCACGGTGGGGTTACTGGGGATTCCTGTGTGAAACGGCCGCCATGGGCGGATGGCGTGTGGATAATCAGCACGTGCCTATTGCCGATCCCGCCAGAGAGACCACTCTCACCATTATGGTTGCGGAGCATGTTGAACTGGCGTTGTTCGAGCAGACGTTGGGCAATGGTGACGGCATGCATCGGCCATTTTACGATCGGGTGGCTGACGCCGCAGAGAAAACCGCAGGATCGGTTTTGTTCGATATTCGCGTCGACGGCGATATGCACATTCAGCGAATGGCGGCGATTGGATACGGCAAAGCCACCACGGCTATCGTCGTGATGGAGAAGAACGGACAGCTTCGATGCGCGTCGGTAAACGCGGACACCGACCTTCTGGTAGCAGACCTAGCGGCGTGGTCAGCGGCGCCGCTGAGTGAGCAAGCGCGTGCTGATTATCATGGTACGGCCGTAATCCTGCTGGCCAAGCTGCGTAGCATGGGCCACTTTGAGGGAGCGCTGGAAACATGAGTGCCGTACCCTTCGTCAGCCGCCGTAGCCCGGAACCTCGACATTCAGGATATGCTGGTCACCAACGGGCCCCTGAAAGACCTCCCCGGTGTCGACGAAACCAACTCTCAGATAGACCGATTTCGCGAGCACATTGCGGGCGTTGACCGCAAGCATCAGCTGCCTGACGTCGGGACGGTTCTGCCGCACCCAGGAAATGGCCAAACCCGCGCCCGCCTTGCCATAGCCTTTGCCCTGGCAGGCGCGGGAAATCCGGAAGCTGTGCAGCGTGACTACACCGCGAGGCGCCCAATCGGGCATGGCCTGCTTCTCGCGCAGGATGAAGAAGCCTACCGTCATTTTGGAAACGACAATCGCGAAAGCATGTTCCAGGTCGGGATGCAGACTGTTTTGCAGCCCATCGAAGACCGCATCCACCGAGCCGGCGAACTGCTCCTGGTCTGGATCGAGCACCAGCATCTTGATGGCCGCGCGTGCTGAGGCTGTCACTCGGCGCAACTCGACCTGATCTGGTTGGGCCGTCTTTGAAGATGCCGAAGCATCCCCAACCCTGCCGGCTTCCGATCGCGTCGTCATCGATCCGGCCTTCCCTCAACGAGCCGGCCAGTGGAGGGGCGGTCCGGATCGGCATGATCATCGCGACACCGTGCGTGCTCAGCCGCTGCCGAGCGCCTTTGCATCCAAAAGATGCCAACGCTCCCGCAGGCAAACGCGCTGGCAAGACCGAGGAAGATGTCTCGGACAGGAACACCCGAGGCGAACGTCGGAATAAGGTAGATGAAGACAGCGACCAGTCCGATGGCAGCGTCGATGTTGCTGCGAACCCGGCCGACCATTCGGCTTGATACGGTCTTCAGTATCGTCACATCGCTTCCGGCCCGGACCATCATGAAGGACAGGCCAATGAGGCCTTGCCACAGCACGGCCTCAGCCATGGTTTGAGAGCTCGAAAAGCCAGCAGTGGCCGCAGCGAGAAGGATAGTTCCGGCGGCAATGATGATCCTTTCTTTTGCGAAACCGGAAAGCCACGCCAAGGTGACGCTGCCGATCAAGCCGCCACCCGAATACATCGCCGCGAGCCAGCCGTAGGATTCGGATGACAGCTTCAGATCGTAGTGCGCGAAACCGGCCAGAAGTGCATTGGATGCGTGCGCCGAGGCGTAGGCCAGCAAGAGGGCGCAACCGGCGATCCTGAGGCGAGGATTTCGCACAGTCTCAAGAAGACCGCCGATCAGGTCCTGCAGGTGATGACTGCGATAGATCGGGGAGGCGCGGTCTTCATGTCTGACAAGGCCAGCGAAGGCGGCAGCCAGGAAGGAAAAGGCCGCGCACACCGTCAGACCGCTGGCCAAGCTTGCAACCGCAAGGCAAAGACCGCCTACCGCGGCACCGACAATGTTTCCAACCTGGCTGGAAAGAATGCCCCGCGAAACGGTTCGTGCCAGCAAACGCGCACCGGCTAGCTGCAGCAAGGCCTGGCTGCTGGGATAAGACAGCAGCGAGCCGACGGAGACTAAGCTGGCCGTGGCGTAAAGGACCGAGATCGGCGTGCGCTCTGGCGAATAGCACCAGGCGATCAACGCCAAGAGCCCGACACCGGCAGCATGGATCATCTCTCCCATTGCGAACATCAGCCCCCGGCGGGAGCGATCTATCAGCGGTCCGATGAAGGGCCCAACGGTCAAGGCCAGCAATTGCCAGCAGATCAGGACCTTGCCGACCGAAGCGACGTCACCGCTGATCTGTAGCGCAAACCAGGAGACCAGCACGATGTACATGCTGCGCGCGCATTGCATGGTGAAAAGCATCGCGTAGATCGGCAAAGGGGGCCGGCAATGACAGAGCGTCCTTGGATGCTGAAGCATTGGCCACTCTCCTCGACAGCCTGACCGATTACCCGCCCTCGAACTGATCGCGGGTCGTCGGGCCGAAGCCCCGTTATCGACGTCAGACCAAACGTCGTTGCAGGAGCGCCGCGATCGCGCGCGTCTTTTCCAGTCCGGACCCCTCTAGCTGCCGGCTCCAACACCAGTCCCATTGCTGGCATGGGCCAGCACATCATCGAGCGTTCTGCGCTCCCAGAAGAACCGCGACCATCTCGACATCGGCGCCTTCGGTGTGCTGACCGTCATGGGACCTGCGGGTGGTGGTGGTTCGCCCCAGCCTGCAATTGCCTTGAGCCATTCCTGATCGTAGACCGTTTCGACATATCGGTGCCCCTCGTCGGGAAACAGCGCGACGACTGTCTTTCCGGGATTGGCCTCAGACCACCATTGCGCGACCCGGTAGGCAGCACCACTGGTCGGACCCATGAAAAGACCGTGCTGGCGATGAAGATCATGCGTGGCATGGAATGCCTCGGCCGGGGTTAGCCAGTGAACCTCATCGAACTGGCTGTGATCGACATTTCCCGGGAGAATGTTTCCACCAAGGCCGCTCAGGTTGAGCTTGCCGCTCGGCTGGCCGAACAGGACGCTGTTTGGTGTGTCGACACCGATCGCGTAGAGGTCGGGAAACAACGTTCGCAAATAGCGAGATGTCCCGCTCACGGAGCCACCCGAACCGACAGGACCAATTAGGCAATCCACCTTGCCGAGCCGGTCTATCAATTGTTCGGCGACCTTGGCGTAGGAGAGGGGATTATCGGGATTGTAGTACTGCGAAGGCCAGTAGCTGCCGGCAATCTCGCGCAGGTGAATCTGCAGGCGGTCGAGCCGAGCCTGCTGAAGGCCTCCTGAGGCAGCTGGACTATCGACGATGGTAACGTCGGCGCCGAGCTCGATCAAACGTCGATGAAGATGGCGATCGAGCGCCCAGTCGCTGACGAGGATCAGCCGGTACGCCTGCTGAACCGCCAGCATGGCCAGGGCAAGGCCAAAGGTCCCTGACGAGGATTCGCAAATTGTCGCTCCTGGCTTCAGCAGTCCCTGTTGGGCGGCGCGCTCGAGCATGAAGCGGGCCGGCAACAGCTTCATCAAGAAGAAGCTGGCGCCGAAGAAGTTCTCGCTGAGCGGCACAAGGCGCGGGCCTTCGAAATCTTCCAGTTTTCGCATCAGCGCACGGGTCGACATGGGCTTCTCCTGCGTGCCAGATTTTCAATGGCGGAAGATCGTCGGCTCGAAATCGGAGCGTCTCAAAGCGCCAGCCGCGCGATCGATGTTTGCGGTCGCGTTCTGGTCTCTTGCATCGAACATCAGTCCGACGACCGTGCCGCTGTGAGCGACCTGAGTGCCAATGGCGCCAAAGCGGTCGCCGATCGTTTCGATCTCTCTCAGCCGTGGTTTTGGAAGAAACCGTTCGTTGATCCGCGCGCTCGCCGTCGCAACCCTGCCCAGCATGCGGGCGTCGGCATTCTTGATGGCTGTTCGCAACAGACTGCGAAGCGGCCGAAAGGTCTCGATCTCCAGCTGATCATAGCGCGCCGGCTCGAATTCCAGCGTATCGACTGTGACGTCGGGGGTTGTGTCAATGCTGATGAAATCGATCGGCGGCAGCGGCCTGCGGAAGGATTCCATGACGAGGCCGTCACGGTGGGCGAACAGCACCGCCTGCTGCCTGAACAAAGTGGAGTCGCAAGCCGTTTCCGCACCGACCGCGAGCTGCATGACGTCGTCCGAGCCGGCATCGATCTCCAACCAGTTCAAGACCGCCAGAATGCTTGCCAGAACGTCGGCGGTGGAGGAGCCCATGCCCCGGCCAATGGGGATGTTGCTATCGATGGCGAGAGCGCCACCGGCTCCGGGCCGACCGAATGCATTAACAGTCAACTCCGCCGCGCGCCGAGCTTTCTCTCGCGAGACGGGCCAGACTGTCACGTGATCGCTATCGTTCGCGGTAAACCTGGCCTTGGATCTCAGCTGACGGCAAGGCAGCGAGACCAGCGCGCGCCGCAACTGTGCGCCCTCGTCCTCAAACAGGCCCTGGACCAATTCCCCGTGATGGCCGATGGCTTCAGCGTACCCTGCGACCATAGACATGAACATCTCCTAAATACTTTAGAAACATCTTATGTATCTAGGATAATACTTTCGCAGGCTACGCCGAGCACAGCAACAAACAAAGTAATAATCTTTTGTATTGTGATAATTACGACTACATGACGCAAATTTATTTCGTCTTACACATCGGTCACAAATGCAAGACCCTGAAAAATCGGACCAAAGGCCGGCCAAGCGGCCGCGGGTTAGACGCCGGGCGTTGCTTGGTCTGGACTGTGGAAGTGATTAGCCCGACTTGTCCTCGAGCGCGTAGCCGACCAGCCTGATCGTGCGAATGGCAACGCAGCGCGATGACCTTCTGAGTAATTTTCGCAACTGGCTTATGTGAACATCGACCATGCGCGCGCTTACGCCGGTGCTATTTGGCCAGGCCACCGCAATCAGCTCATCGCGGCTGAGCACCTTCTCCGGATACTCCAGCAGGTGGCGCAGCAACTTGAACTCGATTGGCCCGAGCGAGATCTCCTTGCCGGCGCAGCGAACGCGATGGCTATCGATCTGCATTTCGACATCGCTGTAGGCCAGCGATTTGCTGCCCTGAGGCCCTTGTCCTGATGTTTGGCCGAGGGCCAGCCTGGCGCGCAGGTACTCGAGCAGCTTGGCGGGAGCAAACGGCCGGACAAAGCGTTCATCAACGCCAGACCTCAACAGCTGAATGTGTTGAGCTTCCGCGCCGGGCGACACCAGAGCGACACAGGGGAGGGCAGCTGTGCGGGCATCCTGCTTCAGTATTGCGCTTCCAGCCGCCAGTTGATTGTCCGGTCGACAGTCCAGCACAACGGCCTGGACCGGCGTCTCAGCTGCAAGCGCCAGCACGTCATCGATGGAGCCGGCCAGTGCGCCGGTGAAACCGTCGACCACCAGGATGTGGCTGAGGAGCATATAGAATTCCGCATCCTGCGAGCAGATCACGATCAATGGCTTCATATGCGCAGCTAGGCCTTTCAGCTGCCCCTCAAGACGGACCGATATATGCCGAATCCCGCATGGTGAGACGTCAGAATGTCAGAACAGGCCAACTATAACAACAAAACCCAGATGGGGGCTGTTTCGGATTCAAGCCCGCGAATCCAGTACGCTAAAGGCAGCGAGAATACGAAAAACTGCGACGGGCTTTGGATGCGCCCAGCTGTCGGATCTGCTTCCATGCGGAGAATACCTGCGGTAATCTCCGCACATGATGCGGAGATTACCGTTTGCGCGTGCGGCGAATATGGCGCATAATCTCCGCAGGAGATGCGGAGATTATGGCAAAATACGTCCACCAGCTGAAAGAATGGCCAAAATTCATATGGCACTCTGAAAAGCTAACCAGTCAGCTTGCCGCCGTCCGGCATCGGCAGGGCAGACTGTTTGGTCAGATGCAAGCCCTTGGCTTCACCCTGCGACAAGAGGCGATCCTGAGGACGCTCACAGAAGACGTTCTGAAATCCAGTGAGATCGAAGGCGAGATTCTTGACAAGGAGCAAGTCCGCTCGTCAATCGCACGGCGCCTTGGCATGGAGGCTGGCGCGCTTTTGCCTGCCGACCGCAATGTCGATGGCGTTGTTGAAATGATGCTCGATGCTACCCAGAAATACAAAGACCCACTGACGGATGAGCGCCTGTTCGGGTGGCACGCGGCGCTCTTTCCCACCGGGCGCAGCGGCATGAGCAGGATCATTGTCGGTGCATGGCGAGACAAAAAGTCGGGGCCGGTGCAAGTGGTCTCTGGCGGCTATGGTCGCGAGCGTGTTCACTATGAGGCGCCTCAAGCCGATAGGCTCGAGCGAGAGATGAAGGCATTTCTCGACTGGTTCAATGCCAAGGGCGACATCGATCCCGTCCTCAAAGCCGGCCTTGCCCATCTTTGGTTTGTGACGATCCACCCGTTCGATGATGGCAATGGCCGTATCGCGCGTGCGATTGCTGATATGGCGTTGGCGCGCTCCGAAGATAGCGCGCAGCGCTTTTACAGCATGTCGGCGCAAATCCGTCTTGAGAGAAATCAGTACTACGAGATCCTCGAGAAAACCCAGAAAGCCCCGGACCTCGATGTTACGCCCTGGCTGCAATGGTTTTTGCAGTGCCTCGACCTCGCCATTGATGGAGCAGAAGAAACGCTGCAGAGCGTCTTCCGCAAGGCTGATTTCTGGAAGCGGCATGAAGCGCTGCCAATCAACGACCGCCAGCGCGATATGCTCAACAGGCTGCTTGATGGCTTCGAGGGAAAGCTGACGTCGTCTAAATGGGCAAAAATAGAGAAGTGCTCTCCTGATACGGCCTTGCGTGATATCAATCAGCTTGTGACGTCTGGCGTTCTGAGTAAACAGGATAGCGGCGGGCGCAGCACAAGCTACTATCTGGCAGACTGGACGGTCACAGAGGCGTCTGAAGGATAGGCTCATGCATTGCACATTCTACCAGTGGCAATGCACCGTGCGTCGCGCCACTTCAGCGTCCCACCCTGAAGTGACCACCACTTCTAACATTCGGGACAAGCCCTGATGAATGAACCTGCGTTCGGCGGCAGCCGGGCGCTCGCAGGAGAAGAGGGCGTATAAACCGCAATCCCGCGTGCGCCCGCAATGTCGGGCAAGCATCGCGCGCGGGATGGAGGAAATTCGCCTCCGCCGTGGCGGTGAACGGGACAGCCGTAGGAGCGTTCTCTAATTGCGAGCCCAGGGTCAACCGCTTTCTAGCCTTTCCATATCCGGGACGTGCAGGGTGACCTTCACGCAGCTCCTCGGCGGTCAGCCTACGGTGCTGACGTGTCCACAGACCTAAATAACCGTTCACGCCCTTCATTGGCGGATCGTTCTAGCAACACGTCGACCGCCAGATAAAAGTTTCTACTGGCCCTTGGACGAATGACCTGCCTCCTGCCGGTTTCAGCGTTCTCTTCGTGGTCGAACAGTGCTCGCCACAGCATGGCATCGGACGCCGCGGCTCCCAATGTCAGCAACGCAGTCCGCTCCGATGGAAGGGCTGCATAGCTCCTGGCGGGTTTGCCGCTGCTCGTCCCGGCAAGGGACAAGATTACCGTCGAGCGACGGATTTCTTCGGGTTCACCTCCATCTTCATGCGACTGCCTCCGCTTCAGCGGCCGACCATCGGAAGGATACGCCATCCACCCACATGCGGTGCATGACTACTGCTAGCTTTCGTGCGACGGCGATCTTTGCCTTTTTCAAGCCGCTCCGCTTGGCGATCCGCAGGCCCCAGGCTTTGAGCGCCGACCACTTCTCGACCCTCGTCAGGAGCGTGCCGGCGGCCTCAAATAAATAGGTACGGACAAGACCGTCTCCGCATTTTGAGATGCCCCTGTTGCGATCGATTTCACCCGACTGATAACATCGCGGTGTCAGGCCGAAGTACGCGCCAACGCTGCTGGATTTCGCAAACTTGGACGGATCATCGACCGCTGTCACGAACGCAAGGGCCGTGAGGACGCCCACGCCAGGAATGGCCATAAGCTGCCGGCACACAGCACTCCCTCGAGCACGACTCATCAGTTGGCGGTCAAGCTGCCGAATCTGCTCCTTCAGGCAGGAGTGGACGCACAGCATCGACCGCACGGTTTGATTGAGCATGGGGTCGCTATTGTCGCACGCCTCATCCACGAGCCGTTCGAACGGCTCGCCCGTTCGTCTTGACAGAACGACGCCAAAAGTTTTGAGAATGCCCCTGATCTGGTTGGTGACCTCTACCCGCATTCCGACGAGTTGAGCTCGTGCTCCAAGCATCGAGCGAACCGCGTGGCTGTCGAGACTCTTTACCCCGACCTCCCGATACCAGCCCGTCTTGACGATCTGGGCCAATCCATATGCATCATTCTTGTCGGTCTTGTTTACCTGGCCACTCATGGTCGCCTGCGCATGGCGGGAATCAAGACATAGCACCGGTAGCCCCATCGCCTTCAACGCGTGCCAGTGCCAGGTGGACAGGGGACCGCTTTCGAGCCCAATGCGCAGAACATCGGGTGCTTTGGATCTGATGTTTCCGGCTATGTCTTCTGGCGTCGATAGGCACTTTCCTTGCCAGACAAGCTTACCGTCGCTGCCGATAACGCAAAGGTGGGTCATCTCCTGCGAGACGTCTAACCCAACAAATTGGTCCATGGTGGCCTCCATGAGAATCATTGACGGCGAAGAATCTAGCATCGCCCGCAATTACCCCATGTCAGCATAGCGACGGCCAAAGGCCGGGACGCGGGACCGACTGTCCCCGCCACGGCGGTCCGCAGACTGCATGATGGTCGAGGTGGACGCCCAAAACCACCAGGCCCGATCGCCGGGAGCGCGATTTTGCCAGTCGAGTTTTGGCTGCCTTCAACACGCAGTGGTTATCCCTCGGCATACCGTTGCAATGGAAGTCGTCGACGAAACGGAACCCATCGCCCCATCGCAAATTGACTCCCGTTCGATCTGGGGAGGCATGCATGCAGGATCAAAGGTTTGAAACCCCGGTGCGCGTAGCGCTCGGCAGATCGAGGAACACAGTCTACACCGTTGAGCGCGTAGCCCAGGCTGCGGATATCCTGTTGAACCGGTGGCCGGTGATGACCGGCAAGAAACATGTCGCCGCCCGGAAAGCCTGCCTTGGCGTTCTAGAAGGGCTGAAAGAAGCCCGTCATGCTCGCAAGGCCTTTGTTGAGGCGGCAATGGAGGCAGATATCCTGGTTGAACGGGATTCGTTCAGTTGAGCGGCGGTCCGCTTTTCATCGTGCCCCGGATTGTCCAGGTCCGGAGCCTCTCATGTGCAACGATTATGAACAGCATGTAGTGTGGGCTGAATATTGCCGGATGATGGCGTCGCTGGCGCTAAAAGTCCCCACCCACCAAACCGAACTCGATTTGCCTCAGGCGGATGATGTCCGCATCAACGACCCGGCGCCAATAATGCGCGCCGCCGGTGACGCCATCGAACTGGCATCGATGACGTTCGGATTTCCGCCGGCGGGACCGAAGGGCGGACCGGTTTTCAACTTCCGCTCCGAAGGCCGGCAATTCGCAAACAGCAATCGCTGTCTCGTTCCGGCGTCCGGGTTCTTCGAGTTCACAGGCACGAAGTATCCCAAGGCGAAACATCGCTTCACGCTTAACGGATCCTCGTTCATGGCCATCGCAGGGCTTTGGCGCGAAGCCGTCGGCAACAAGCCGCCGACCTTCACCATGCTGACGACCGATCCCGGCCCGGATGTCGCGCCGTATCACAATCGGCAGGTCGTGGTGCTTCAGCCGGAGAATTGGGCCGCCTGGATCAACCTGACGAAGTCCGAGGCTGAGCTTTTACGGCCGCTGCCGGCGGGATCGCTCGCGGTTGAGACGGTGCGCCCCGAAAGCTCCTAACACGGCATCGAGCCCGACGACTATTCCATGTCGGGTACGTCACCGCTGACGAAAAGCGTTGTAGGCGGGCCGTAGTCACCAAGCGCTGGATCGGCATCGCGGCTCCATGCGATGACGCCGACATATCTGGAAGCCAGCGCCTTGGCTGTACGAACTGCGCGGTCCTCGCTTTGCTGATCTGTCGGGCCGTAGGCGGTAAACAGATCGCCCTCGTCGCCACGATCAAATGCGACGACGACAATCAGCTTTGGCTTCTTCTGGCCAGGTAGGACATGGTCGGACATCATCTCTCCTGGGCGTCAGTGCGATGTCGGCTTCTCCGTCGCCGCCTCAAGCGCATTGATCGCGTCGTGCACAGCATGGCGCTTCGGTTCGATCGGCTCATCGGGATAAAAGTGCGCAAGCTTCAGGGCTGTGAACGCCACCGTAATGCCGGTAACGAGATCGCGCATTTCGGGCTTGTTCTCGAGATCGGCTGCAACTCTCCATGCCAATATGCCATCCGACCCGTCGAACCCACCCTGTTTGTCGTCCTCAACACGTTCGCGCAGCATGGCCAACGCCGTGGGACGATCGGCAAGCTGGGTTTCGGGATTGATCAGCAGCTCCAGGCTGACCGCGGTCGGCTTGCGGTCGTCGGGCCAGCCGGCGCAACAGGCTTCCAGCGCCGCGCGGTTGGCTTGTCCCCAAGCGTCTGCGGCGCCGCAATCCCAATCGTCCAATCCATCTTCCGGGGCACCATTCATGTCCCAGCCTTCGACTGCGAACGCCGCGTCTGCTGCCTGTTCCGCGGTGAAGCCGGCGCGTTCCAATGCCTGCTGCGCCGCAGCGATGCCGCGTGAAATTTCCTCCGGCGACGCGCCCGGAACTGACAATAGCAGGTCCATGTCTGTCTCCTGTGGGCTGTTTTAGCCACAGTGAACGAAAAGAGAACAAACTGTCAAGAGTGCCCTTGACGAGACAGGAATATGTTCCTTATTCCTGAATGCCATATGAGCAGGAAAGGGCCATGGGAAAGCGCCAGAACGGGCCGTCCGGCGAAGCTATGTCCGGATTGGAAAAGGTTGCTCATGAGGCCATCACCGCGGCCGGCGGCGACGCCATGGTTGCGTTGCTGAATGTCCTTGCCCGGAACATCGACCTTGAACGGGAACTGGCCTTGTTGCGGGCCGCGGTCTCGAATGGCTATTCTCGCGGCTGGCACAAGGCGCGCCTCTAAATGGCGAAGACGGCGGAGGACAATTTCCGGATCGAGGTTTGGGATCGAGAGGAGAAAACGCATCTCGAAACCATTTGCCGATCTCCCGACGCGATGGTCAGCCAGGCGGCCTGGCAGGCCGCCATTCGACGCCGGCCCGGCATGCTGCTGATCCACTACAACAGTCGCCACGTCATGGAAAAGATCATCACGCCAGGTGAGGTGAAGGTCCCGCCGCAGACGATCATCAACGGTAGCATTCATGCGGGTCTGGACGTTTCACTTGGAGATCTGCGCGAATGGCACAAATTGCGGGCCTGGTGCACAAAATGCTCACATCATGCCGAGGTGAAGCCAGCCGGGCTGATCCGGCGATATGGCAAAGGTGCGCTGTTCAGCTCCGTCGAGAGGGCGCTTTTCTGCACCAACTGTGACAGAGGCGGGCCGGTAAGATTGGAGATTCACAAGCTGCCGCGAAACTGAACAGGCTCCTATCGAGACCGCAGGAGAAAACGCCGAAGGTGTTAGTGTTCCCTGCGCCAATTCCACGGCTTGTCGAATGAGCCGGCCCACATGCCGCGCTTTGCGGTCCTGGCTCCCTGCTCGGCCCGAACGTAGAAGCCAGCGCTATATCTCGGCCAATCAAGCGCATAGCCCTGCTTGACCATCCATTCGCCGATATCGATGCCTGCGGCAGTGCAGACAGCGACCATGCGCCTGTAGAGATCGCGGTCGACTTATGCACGACGTTGGGCGATGCGCCTGAAGAAAATCCGCCAAGGCGAGCGATGCCTGCTGCCCGCAACGGTATTTCTTGCCAGAGGCACCGACGCAAATCTGGGCACTCTCCGGCGCGTCTATGCCATTGAAGCGAATGCGCTGCCCATGAATTTCGATCGTGTCGCCGTCGACGACAGATGGAATACCCACCAGCGGTTCGGCCACCGCAGGCAAGGTGAAGGAGAGCCAGGCGACCGCCAAGAAGCAGACGCCAAAGAAGGGAAAGCGCGTCATGAACCACAACTTCGGTCAGACATCACACGCGCAGTCAGGCGCCTTGAGGCATCGTTTTTCTCGCGAGATGCAGCTATCGCCACACGCCTGACCGGTCAAACAAGTCTTGCAATATCCTCAACGGAATAGTCGACCAAGGCACCGGCGTCCCGGCGCCTTGGCCAGATGCAGCGAGCTAGGTTTTCGCGGGTGCCTTTCGCGCCTTCTTCGGCAGTGACTTGACTGATACCGCACTTGCCGTCGCCGCTGCCGCACGAGCAAGTCGTTTTGGCTTTTCTGACGCGGCAGGTGTGGGCACCACGGCCTTGCGCCCGAGCCCTATTGATTTGGCCAACGCCGAGCGAGTGGCCGTGTAGTTCGGTGCGACCATCGGGTAATCGGCCGGCAGGTTCCATTTCTGCCGATATTCATCGGGGGTCAGATTAAAATGGACTCCGATATGCCGCTTCAGGGATTTAAACTTCTTCCCGTCTTCCAGACAGATGATGAAGTCTGGCGTCACCGACTTCTTGATCGATACAGCCGGTTCCTGCTTGACGACCGGTTCGGCCACCGGCGTTCCGATGCCTTTCAGAGCGGCATGGATATCCCCGATCAGCTTTGGCAACTCGCTGACCGGCAGTGGATTGTTCGACACATAGGCGGCGACGATGTCGGCCGCTATCGACACGGTAACCAGTTGGCCGTCTTGTTCGGGAGCAGTGGTCATATAGTTTTCCTCTAATAGTATCGGACGAATTAACCGAATTTGATTTCCCCATACCGCCAGCGAGACAAATAGTACGTTTCTTTCTACGATTCACATCCCTTTTCGACATTGTAAAGGTAAAATTCGCCATCATCGTTCTGATCGACTGCAGATAACCTCCACAGGTTCCGTCAATCTCATTTCAACGACGGCGGCCCAATCCAGATGCGAACCTCCCTTAAGACGAAACCCCTCCGGCCTGAACCATCCGGGCGGCGTCATGATGTGCTGTCGCACTGGATTGGTGCGCGGCTGAACGCTGCGCTCGAGCCGACGGAAGTAGCCCTCTCGCAAGTGCGAGAAGGTGTCCATATGTTCAAAGTTATGCACCTAGAACAGCCACAAATTGAACATTGCGACCGGGATCCGGCGCATTGCCGTTCGGCAGCATTTGGCCGGAAGCAAGCTGTCTGCTCCCAGGCAGCGATAAACAGCCCAACAGGCTTGACATCAAACGGCAGGAACCTGGCAGCCTCGTTGTTAGCGTTCCCGCACAATCCTGGGAGCGCCGTCCAATTTCGTGAGGTCAAGTTCAAGTTCGACACCATGGGCCGGGATCCATACACCGAGCGTGAACCCGCCCCAGACGGTCACTGCCAACTTCGCCACGCGAGCCTTAAAATTCGTGGTCTTGAGTGGTGGATTGAAACTGTCGTGGAGATGGAACTGGACCTCCTCACCATCGCGGCCAGGTCCCTTCACGCGCAAAACGATTCGCACCCAATTCTTCGAGATGGTCTTCTCGAACTCGGCGGAAGCCGTAAATCCCCCACGGCTCGCATTGCCTCCGAACCTGCCCTTCTGCAGGTCGTTTTTGTACCGGATGCGACGCGCGAGGCCAGGCGCTTGCTCGCTTGAGCCGCTCGTAGTGTCTGGGACGTTCGAGTCCGAAGTCAACGACAGCGCCGACGCGGCCGCGACGTCGAGCGCTGCGCTCGTGTTCAGGAGCCGCTTTCGAAGCAGGCGAGATGGCAAGCCCAGCGCAACTGCCAGATCGGTGATGGTGCTGGCCGACACGGTTGTCGCGTTTGGCAATACGAGTTGCATTGCGCGCAGCGCAGTCGCTTGGATCTCGGGACTTAGGGCACCGAGCCCCTTGGCGAGTGTACGACGCAGGCCTTCGGGTTGGACAAGGGACGCGACCTTGTCCGCGACCTGAACTATCAGCGACGGCAAATCTTCCACGGCAGGCCCGACGGGCTTGAACTTCGCCTTCGCCGCTGCCAGTTGCCAGCAAAGCCATGGCAGACTGCCACCAGCCGATCGCGCGGTGGCGACAATCGCCGACCCCCGCACGGCGTCAGGGCGTTCAACGCTTTCTTCGATCGCCCATCGCCAGGCGCATTCGAGCATCGGCGGCGCTTCAATGCGCGAGGGCCGTTTCGCCGATTTGTCCGTGTCGAAGGCGTGCGGATTAAGGCGCTGCAGCTCCCAGCCGGCAGCAGTTGCGTCGGTTGGCAATCCTCGCTGCGATGGGTCGGCGATCCAATCGCGAAGGCGTCCGATCCAGGATTGGTCCAAGGTAGGTGAACGGCCGCCCTGCGGAGCTTCGCTCGCTATAATCGACCCGCCGCGCTCCAACGCAGACAGGGCGACAAGGGCGCCATAGAGCTTGAGGAGCGGGTCGGTCTTGATGTCATCAAGCACAGCCACCACGTCGGCGGAGAGCGAGTTCGTGCCATTCGCAAGATCGAACAGCATCAAACCGGCCAACCGCACGCGCTCGCGAACACGGACGTCATCCTCGTCGCCGCGTACCGTCACGATCGCAGTGCGCGCTGGATCGATCCCAATGCTGTCCTCTTCGTGGAATTCGTCGCCATCGGCCACGATCAGTTTCGTACGCGAGACGGTGAGGAAAACCAGCGTCTGTCTGCCCGCGAGCGCGGGGACGCTCTGTCCCAGCCGTTCGCCAAGGATCGACAGGAAGCCGATGTGGTAGCGTCCCGGTCGGACGCTGTAGCAGTGCGCACGCTCCCCGCCGCCGAGCTTCAGATTCGGCGCATCGTTGGGATTGATCTGCATCGCGACCTGCTCGCGATCGTAGAGCCGCAAATCGAGATGTCCGACGCCTTTGAGCACATCAGCTTCACCTGTTACGACAAGAACGATCGTGGTTTTATAGCTTTGCGCGGACGGCCTGACCGCGCTGTACACAGCATCTACGAGCGCGTTGCGATCGCTCGACCTGGAGCCAAGTGCTACTGCGGGGTTCAAATCCCTCGGATCGAATGTGACGTCGACCTTGTCCTGGCTGCCGTCGAGACGCACGATCGTCTGCGACTGCTGGCCGGCAGAACTCCATTCAACGAGATAGAGGCCCTGAGCCAACTCTTCTTCGAAACGTTCGGTGCCGCGGCCAATCTCTGCGAGTGCCCCGTCGAGCACTCGAATCACGATCCCCGGGCGCGCGACCAATGAGAGATTAATTCGGGGCCGCGGCGGCAGGCTTTCAGCCGACATAAACAGGCTCCGCGCTTGGATGCTTGAACATTGCATAGCGGCCACTGCCGTCGGCAACCTCGATCGAATAGAGGCCCGGCGCGAGCGGCGGCGTTTCTATTGTGGGGCCGGCAACCACGAGCAGCGGAATTCCGAGCAGCGGCATGTTGCCTCCACCCTTGAGGATGAGCTGAGTGCCGTTGGGAAGAGCGTAGACATTGATGACACGGCCGGTTGGCATCGCCGCTCCGGCAACGTGGCCCTGGACGATAAGCGGGCCATCTCCATCGGGCTGAAACCACATATTGGGCTTCTGACCCGAATCAGTGAAATCCTTGATGTTATCAAGGACATATTGTTTGAGCGGCGCGGCGTAGAGCTCGCTCAAAGCACCCGTCCGGTGCGTGCGCAAACCGCGCATGAGCACGCTTGAAAAGGCACCCCGAACCGGCTGCTGAGCGGTTTCATGCGCCAGCATGTCGTCCTGCGCGGCGTAGGCAATGCTGTGCGACTCGGTCGGTTGGCCGCTATAGTCGGATACGGGCTGAGCCATCAACGTTGAACGGGCCGTCTGCTTGCGACAGCAATCGGTGAACAGTATTGCCTCGTTGAAGCGGTCGTTAAGGAGCGCCCTCCGGAAGCTGTCGCATGGAACGAGACCGGCGGCGAGATTGCCGTTATTGATCGGCCTGAAGTCACCGGCGAGGAAGCAGGTTTCCTCACTGCGGTCGACAGTCTTAGCCCGAATGCCATGGCCAGCCAGAAACACGAAGACGCGACGCGTTTCGGCATTGCCATCTTCCATGGCCTGTGCACGAAGCGTGCGTCCAACGCTCTCGATCGTGGTGGTGATTTCGAACGCGTTTGGCGCGCGCGTTTGATCGGGCGCAGCCGAGCCTAGATCAACATTGTACCATTCAGGCGGCCCGCCCGCGATATAGGCCTGAAGCCGACCTTGGGGTGCTGCAGGCCACGGATATGTCCAGAAGAAGAGGCACTCCTGAGCAACGTTGCCACCGGCCGGGTCCAGTGCCCAATCGGCAAAGTCGCAAGCGTCGGCAACTGCACCGTGCAAAGCCTCCTGCTTCGCCAGCGGGGGATATTCATTGATTCCGACAACGATTGCCCAGCTACCCATCGCCCGGCGGCCTAAAAAAGCGCACGGACGGTCGCGAGCGTCAAAGGCTCGTTGTCGAAGTCACCATGGCTGTCGGCCACGGACACGCCGGGTGTTGGCGATGAGATGATGCCATGGCCCGCCCCCTGGAAGAACGTCGCGATTGACTTAGTCGCGGCCTGTTCGGCGGCGTCGAGACCCGACAGGTTGGAAAAGCGCTGCATTCCAAGAATTGGTGCGTCAGGATAGGCCTTGGCGTTCATCTCCTCAAACATTCCCGACACCAGATACAAGAGCGAGCTTGGATAGATGTAGCCCCTATCGTGGCCGAGCACCGCATCGGCTCGCTCAAGCTCATCTGTCATAGTAATCATGCGACAGCGTTCGATCATGCTGCCGGCAGTATCGAGCACCTTGGCAAAGAGGGTCTCGCGAACAGCCGGCGCAAGCAGAAATAGCCTGACTTTTTTCCCGAGGCCCGCCGCCGTGGCAGCGAGCAGAAACTGCGACGCCCAGATAGACCCAGCGCTGTGGCCGCTAATGACAAAATCCTGGGGCGTATGCGCCTTAATGATGTCGATGAGTGTGCTTCCAAGCTTACCTGGCCCGAAATGGTCGGCAGCGTCCTGCGCCATCATACCCCACACCTTGGCGCCGACCAGGTCGCCGTAGAACTCGCTGCACACCTCCTCGACGATCGTAGCATGGAGGCCGTGGTCCCGGCCGCTGCGAAAGCGTTTGAAGCACCGGATTGCGACCTGACCAGCGTGAGAAATCAGGAAAGTGCCGACAGAGATGATGCCGCGAGGCTTGCCTCCTACTGCAGGAGGAGGGGTGACCTCTCCTTGAATGTCGTCATCCAGTCGCTCCAGCATCTTCTGGCCCTCGGTAATGTCAGCGCCTACCGAGGGTGCGCGTGCCCCACTGGGCACATTGACCGCCTCATCGATATCGGCGGCAACGCTCTGAAAGGAACCGTCTTCTGCTAGCTCCCTCTGGAATTCGATCGCGAGTTCGCCATTGGTCTGCGCGGCCATGATCGTTGCCCGCGTGCCCGGTGGCAGACCAGGTGCCATGTGAACGTCGACGTCGTTGAAAGGCCGCTCGCCAGCCTTTCCCGTCAGTCGCCGGTGGATCTCTGCCTCGTTGATCGAGAAGGAACCCGGGCCACGTGCGCCAAGTTCAGGCACGCCAAGCTTCTTGGCAACGAAGCCGATGAGCTTACGCAGGATTGTCTGATAGAGCCGATCGTCGTGGACAAGATTGGTCCAGTTGGTCTTGATGGTTTCTAATGCTCCGGTCCGCCAGATTACATAGACCTGCGTCCATTCAGGCCCGAGTTGCCAACTATTTTGACCACTCCCGGAGAGACGCTCGGCTGCAGCCAACCCCGAGGCTTCATCGACCAGACCTCCGTGGAGGTGGAGCAGTAGTTTGGCGTTGGGTTTCTCGAGCTCGGTGGCAAGATCAGACAGCATCTGCTCTTGTCCTGGATCAGCAGTGCCATTCCGGGTCAAAATTTTGAAGACGGTCATAGCGGCGCTCCCCCTTACAGCGCTGCAACGGTCGGTGGAGTGGCCTCTCGGTTCCGTCAACCGCCACACTACAATAAAAACGAGCGAATAGAAATCAGCAAACTGCAGAAACGCGGCGGTAAAACTGTGTGAACGTAGAGGTAATGTCGCCGAGACAGATCAGATACATCCAATTCGGCGTACTCTCATAGTACAGACGGCGGAAAATTGGCCCGCCTCGCTTCAGACGTTCCAGTCCCAAATCGCTGGAGACCAAGGCCGTCGCGCCGAGCGGTTGAGGCTCTAGCCACTCCATGAACGCGCTACTCGCGTGGCAGGGACTGAATTTTGCGCATTCCTTGGGAGACCATCACCTTTTCGGCGCTTTGCGGAATGCACATGGGGCCGGCGAAATAGCCGGCCTTGGCGCATATCGCTGGTGTCGTGCCAGCCATCGCGCCGTCCGCACATGCCTGACACATGCGCTCAATGGCGGCACGCACCTGCAAGGAATAATCCAGGGCTGCAACAGCAGGCGGATTGGCCGGCTGGAATACCTCACCCGGCTTGATATTCCTAAACCAAAGATCGATGTGCGCAGCAACCGCTGCAGCGTCGCTGAGATCAACTGGATTTTTGCCTGGCTTCGCGATGCCCACTGTCGCAAGCGGCAACCGTGCCGCTGCGTGGCAAGAAAGGCAAGACGAGTTCAAATTGTCGGCCGGGCCATTAGCGCGTCCCTGGAAGCCGAGGAACGGCCGCTCTTTCCAGCCAGACAGCTTCGCGCTTATGGCCGGATTGATCCAACTTTCTTTGATATCGTCACTAACCACACCCTCGTCGTTGGCCCACAACAACACCGCCGGCACAAGATTGTCGAACAGGCCATCGCCTTTGAGCGGACCCATCCAGACAAAGGTGCCGAACACCCAGCCTGTCTTGCTGGCATTGTGGTCGCGAATGGCGATGTCGAGTTGAAGCATGTTAACATCGCGTGTCTTGCGACCGCTGGTGTCGGCGGGAAAGCCGATGCCTTCGGGATCGATATGGGCCTTGTAGACGGGCCCCCCATTCAGATAGTCGACTTGACCCGCGAATTTGCCCAAATTCGCGTCGGTAAACAGGAATTTTATCGCGACGCTTCCCTCGGCGAACAGCAGTTTTTCAGGCACTGCCGGAGAGCAAGGATCGGCAAAGACTTGGTGGAGCGTAACCGCACCAGGTTCATTGTAGAAGTTGACGGCCCACACTTGCGAACCTGTTTGCGATGTTTGCGAAAGCTGATGCGTTCGAGGCGCCAATTCCTTAGTCAATCCCATTAAGGGCTCGCGTCCGAACTTGTCGTAGTCCATCCATTCCGACATCCACCAAGGCTCACTGCCGGTGCCGACCAAGCTGTTAGCTTTGAAATGAAAAAACGGACGTACCGAGTCCAGAACAGCCGCCATATAGCGCTCGGGTTCGGTCGCAAATGGAATTGTGTTCCATGCCGGCGCACCGGCCGACGAGGACGCCGGGTAGTCGGTGCGCCACGCGGCGACCGGCGAGATGCCGGCGTCGTACATGGTGCTTTGCGAAAAAGTCTTGCAGCGAGCTGTGGCCGTGCCAGATGACAACGCAAGCATACCGGCAATGAGAAAGATGGTGATGGGTATCCGCATGTCAGTGATGCTCCAAAAGCGCGGCCATGCCTCTACGCAAGCGTCCTTCGACGTTGTCTATCAGCGGAATGCGCCGCATCGTGTTGACCGGATAGCTGCCGTCCAAAAGGAACTTCATTTCGAAGGAGGGCTCAATTTGCCTCAGTTCTCGCAAGGCACCGCGAAAGCCCAGACCGTCGTCGGTGGAGGCCTTCAACGCGACAAGGTAGCGACGCGGCGGTGCAAAATTCGGGGACAGCTGGGCAGCCGCTCGCGCATGGCGCATCGCCAACCAGTAGTCCCCCAGGCCAGCCGCAGCGATGCAGCCATAGAACTCGAAAAAGTACGCGGCCCGGGTTCCGGCGCTCAGATCGATTGCGCGACGGGCTGATCCGTATCCGGCTCCATAGTCCGACGTCGCGGTCTGAAGATTGGCCAGTGCTGCCCAAGCCAACGCATTCAGCGGATTGGCTTGGAGAGAGCGCTCTGCAAGGCGCAATGCCTCCCGGGTGTCACCGCCGAACAGATACTGCGTATGGGCGCCAACGCACTGCGCTAGCGGGTCGTCTGGAAACGCGTCGAGCGCCCGGGCCGCGAACGCGGCGCCGCCTTCGGGGCAAGGCAGGTAATCGCAGGTCATGTGTTGAAAATGGCTGATTTGACGAATGAGACCGCGCCACGCCAGCGGCCCGCCGCGTGGGGATATCTCAAACGCCGCCGCGCACTGGCGATCGGCGAGTGCGAGGTTCTCTTTGTCGAGTGTCATAGCGAGGAGTCGCGCGCTGTTGAAAAGCCCAAGCGCCAAATCGTGTCCATCGGCTGGGCCGTTGCCGCGCGCCAACACATCAACCACTGCATCCGCGGCACGCGAGACCAATGAGCAGAATTCGTAGGATGTCGCGGACTCATCGGCGTTCAATACCAGTTGTGCGGTCTCGGCCCAAAAGACGCAGCCGCTGCTTGCGTCGCCAATTGTTATCGAGAGCCCGCTTCTCGAAGAGCCATCCCGAACGACGATGCGCATAGCAACCATCGGCACCGAACGCTCCAATGCCTCGCATTCGGATACGGTGCCGGCCTCACAAAAAGTCACTGAATCGACCTCGGCGCCGACGGCTTTCGCGGTCAAATCGAAGAATTTGCTGGCGAGTTTCCGGGCTGGCCGGCTTTCGCCGCAATCGGCTATGAACGCAACTGTCCTACGACGCTCCAACATCAGGCCAGGTTTCGCGGGACGGTGGTCGGCCGCGTTTAGATAAGATTTTGGGCCCGCAAGACGCCGCCCACGAAGCCAGTCGTTGAAACGCGGGTCGGCGATGACCAAGTCCTCGAACAACTCAGTATCCATCAAAACTGAATCCGACGACGATGGCCGCTCAAACGAGATCCGGAACAACGAAGCGTCGAGGGCAACAGATTGCCTGTCGCAATGCAATGTGGGGCAATTCGGTCCGAGCTGTCGCCTTATATCGCTGAGAGCTTGGCGAAGGCTGGCAGCGGCCTGATCGTTGCCCCGATCGCTCCAGAGCTTGTCCTGCAGCCAGGCTCTGCCGCGCGAAAATCCCGGCGAAAAAGCCAACAAGGCTATGAGCCCGCGAGCTTTTTGGGATCGCGGGCTATGATCCACTCCAATTGCATCCAAGAGTCTAAATCGCCCGAACGCACGCAGCGTCAGCATGCCCGCCCCCCCACGCAACATCGAACTCTACTTTGCGAAGCTATGCCCACCGCCGGCATCACCGACACCGGCTACAGAAAAGGTAGCAACAGCTTGGTCAATTGGGAAGCGCTTACTGGGGTTCGACCCTTCAAATATTTTTGGAAGCTAATGAACTCATGGGAGAGGAAAGATTGCCGATTTTTCGAGGGTGGCATCGATCGTGCCATTAGTTTTGGATCGACTTTCGCAGATGGGATCCTCCAAGAGCCGAACTGCCATCAATTTCACGATTTATTCACGCGCAACAAATTCGACGGCGAGCTATCGTCGCTAATCAATCCATGCCTGCACAATCAATAGGATAGACAGGAGGAAGTTATGCAGTCGCGCGTCTATTCTGTCGACGAAGTCCACGTCGAAGGCCTAATCGTAATCCCTGAAAACCCTCCCGCCATCGCCGTGTCGGCTAGAGGGACCGTGCCCACGACGGGATGGACTGGGCCAGATCTTGCGCCTTGGATCTACATAGTTCCACCAAAGGACGGGATTCTGGACCTGGATTTCGTTGCAACCCAGCCAACGGGCATAGTGGCGCAGGTGGTCTGCCCCATCGCCGTAACCAAGGCTTTCGCAATTCCCGCTTGGGTCGTGGGCGTGCGTGTCCACAGCTCGACGAACACGGTCGAGGCTAAGCTTTCTGGCAGCAGGAAGTGGAGCGAGGCAGAGAAAGCAGGGGAGGGCATGCCATCGCCGTGGCCGTTCCCGTTCTGGGCGCCTCGCAGCAAGTGATTTTGATCGCAGGACGGCCGGCCGCGGGACAGCCCCTTGGCCCGACCAATGCCGGAGACAGATGATGGACCTCCCAAATTCGATATCTATAAGAAATCTGGACAAATTGGTTCCCAAGGCAGTTGCCTCGGCTCTCAAGAATTCCAGCCTCAAAGGGATAAAGGCAGCGCCGACATTTCTTCCAGGGCATGGCATCATTGGCTTTGTCGTGAGGGATCTCGATACGAAGCCGTTCGACGCGGCAGCAGCCCATGCACTGTCAAGCCAGGTCGCCACCACGATTGGCCAGGGCGCCATTCCGGCGACGCTGTTGTTAGGCCCCGACATAGTGGTTGGCTTCTTCCCGGCCGAACCCATCTGAAGGTGCGGCTATGTCGCAAGGCTCCGGCTCCGCATCGCTATGCCCAAGCGCACAGCCGCAAATGAAGGATGCCATGGTCTTGGGTGTCGTCCTTCCGACCGAGACTGCGAACAAAGTTGCCTACTTGAACGAGGCGCTCCCAGCCAGCGAGGAGGTTCTGGCAACCGCTGCACCGGCGCCCCCAACGCAGATCTTCCGGTTTTCGGCGATCTGCGAAGAGCGCAAATGCCTGCATTTCGACGGCGTCGAATGCAACCTGGCCTCTCGTATTGCCAGGCAGCTTCCGGCAGCAGTCGACAAACCACCCCCCTGCACCATACGCCGCTCCTGCAGGTGGTTTGCGCAAGAGGGATGGGCTGCATGCTTCAGATGTCCGCAAATCGTTACAGCCGGATTTGCAGGGGATGCCAAGGTAGCCTCCATAGCCATGCCTGAGAAAAGGCTGGGTAACCCCGGTCCAACACCTGTCGGACCAGCCGTGCCGATGAAGTGATGCTCGGCATCACCGCATCTACGGCGGGTGCCAACGTGAAGAGTTCAAGCCCGCCCAGGGGAGATGTGATGGTCAGGTCACTCATCGAATTAAACGAGGACGGGCAAACGGCTTTGGCCGCGCGGCAGTCAGACTCGCACCAGCTTGGCGCTGGCGCGGCCGCCAATCCCTGCCAGGTGTCCTTTCGCGAGGAGACGCGGCGACTTTTCGTCGATGTGGTGCAAAGGCACTTCATAGCCTCAGGCGAGCGCCCTGCGCCAAGGCCGGTATTCCGGAAGCTTCACGGCATCGCGAAGGGAACTCTTCGTATTGATTCCGAAATTCCGGAGCGGTTCAGGCAAGGCCTGTTGTCCTACCGCGAGTTTACCGCCTGGGTTCGATTCTCGAGCGACACTTCCCCCGATACGGCCGACGCAGCTCGATCGACGCTTGGGATAGGCATCAAACTTTTTGGCCTCAGATGTGAGACGCTGGACGCCGACGATCCGAACGCCGGAACGGCCGACCTGGTGATGCAGAACCATGACCGGTTCTTTGTCGATACGGGAGCAGACTTCTGCGCGTTCACTGATGCGGCATTGCACGTTGCTTTCGATGCCTATCTTGCCCAGCATCCGGAAACGAAAGTCGTTCTCGATGAAATGACGAAGAATGAAAGCAGCGTGTTGAGTGCTACCTACTGGAGCGTGCTCCCCTACGCTTGTGGACCGGAAGCCATCGTGAAGTATCGGCTCCGGCCGATGACGTCTTCAGGCCAGCCCGCGCCGGGAACCGATCCCAATTTTCTGAAAACAGATCTCACCCATCGCCTCTCGTCAAACGACGCAGTCTTCGAATTTGCTATCCAGCCGTTCTCGACAGACGCGGAGACGCCAATCGATGCAGCCACGCGGCGCTGGCAGACACCGTTCGTGCCAGTTGGCACGCTCGTCATCGAACGACAAGACGTCAACCGGGCAGGACAGGAATCCTACGGCGACAATTTGTCCATCAACCCATGGCGCACGCCAATTGCCAATCGTCCGTTGGGATCGATCGCCGATTCCCGACGCATCACCTACCGCTCGTCGGCGTATGTGCGGCGAACGACGAACGGGGTTCCGGCTGTCGAGCCAGGAAGGCCGCGCTGAAGCGGGCGCCACCACGCTCAATGCGAAGCAAGATATGAGGGGGAAAAGTCCAAATGGTGTTCATTGACGTTCCAACCCCACGCCGGCGCTGGAAGGTATCGGGCAGCCCGCAGCCGGGCGGAATCGGGCTCGAGGTCCTGGGATTCGAAGTCACGCAGGCGATCCAGAACATGGCGCACGCTGTACGGCTGATTGCCGGAAAAACGACAGTGGTAAGGGTGTACGTCCAGCCCCGAGGATTGACTTCCAATATGCGGGTGCGAGGTGAGATCGTGATTTCCACCACGCCCGGGGCTCCCGGGTCGTACACAGCTTCGGCCAACGAGATATCTCTTCGGGCAACGCAGCATCCGACATTGGCCGAGCAACGGCGCGACGCTGCACTAACATTGAATTTCGTTCTGCCGTCGCCTCCTGTCGGCCCCATCAGCATCAGACTGAAGCGGATCCAACCGGTCTTGGGAGGTAATGATTTTCCAATACTGCCAGCCGATGAAATGAAGGTGGAATTCGCAGCAGCGCCCATACTGCGCATGAGAGTGCTTGGATTTCGCTACACTGACCCGAAACAAAATCCGCCTCAGAAGTTTGCGCCAGACGCCACCCATTTCGATCATCTGAAATCCTATCTCACACGCGCTTATCCGTCACAGGGCTTGGACTGGAGCCAAGCGGTCGTTGACGCGCCTACGAACTTTGTTCCGCCGTTCTCGGGGCAACAGCTGCCGGATGGATCCGATCCGCTCTGGTGGGCGCTCTTGGGGATCTTGCACCAGCAATTGCTGACCATACGGCAGGCCGACATCGATGCCGGCTGGGATCCGCGCACCCATTACTATGGCCTGGTATCGGACCATTCCGGGTTTTTCCGGGGAGCCTCCAACGATGTGCCGACCGCGCCCGCGCCCAACACGATTGCGGTTGGTCCGTGCGGCAAGGCCGGCGCCGGCTTTTGGGACGATGACGGCTCTTATGGCGACTGGTATGGCGCACACGAGTTGGCGCATACCTTCGGCCGGTTCCATCCGGGATTTTGCGACCAAAGCAGCGACGACCCGCATTTTCCGCATCCAGGTGGAGCGCTCTCCGACGCGGGCCAGGATTGCGTCGGTTTCGACGTCGGCGATGCCTCGCTAAATCTACCGATGCGCGCCTATCCGCGCGAGAACTGGAACGACTTCATGACCTATTGCGACAGGCAGTGGGTTTCCAAATATACCTATGACGGGCTCTTTGACAGGCTGGTTGCCGAAGATAGCCTGTTTGCTCCTAAGATCGCCTGACCGCACCGAGGAGGTCCGACATGGTACGCAAAATGGAATATGGCGACTGGGCTCAGATTGTCGGAACCTACGACATTGGCGCACGCCGCGGCGCAATCTTGTCGATGCTGCCAACCAAGGTGGCCTTCGCCTCGAAGGAGGGAGGGGACGATCGCGTCCGCCTCAAGGGGATCGATGACAAACAAAAGGTTATCTTCGATCTGGCCGTTAACCCGATGACCGCTTCCTGCGGTACGCCTGGAAGCAATCGGATGTTTGAGGAGTTTGTTCCTGTCACTCCATCGCTGCAACAGGTCAAGTTGTTCGTAGATGGCGTCGAGGCATCGCAATACGCGCCTGGCAGCCCCGTCCCGAAGGGCCAGGTAGAGCTCGCCCAACCTGTCAAAGGTCGAGAACATCATATTCCTCTGGCGGGCGATGCTCCAGCCGAACCCAACGTTTCTTACATGCTGCAGGTCCGTCCCCAAGGTGACGACCGCTGGCATACCATGGCCGTGGGACTTGAACGACCCAATGTTGCCGATGTCGATGTCAACCAATTCGCCGGGGCAAAGGCGATAGATGTGCGTGTACTGCGCAGCAATGGTCTTGAGACTGTTGAGATCTTTCAAGAACGACGCGATTTCTGAATGGGCTTAATTCGCCCTTCTCAAGTCGAGTGGCGAATGATCGGATCGGGTGGAGTAAATGACCAACACTGTCGTTCGTGCAGCGATTCATCCAGCGATCGGAATTGCTCGATTGGGCAGCAGCCCCGACGACTATCTGCTGGCGCCACAGGTCCCTCATCCGCCTGCGAGGCCGGTGGATGGTTCCCATGACAGCAGTGGCCGTCTCAAGCGCGAAGCAGTCGAATTTCGCATCTACGGCTATGACAAAGATAACAACGTTGTCTGCGAGCTCACTGCAGACAATGCAGATATTGTCTGGGCAGTGCATGTCGCCAACTCCAAGGCCGCCTGGTTCAAATTCCGCCATGCAATGGATTTGACGACGCTGAGCGACACGGTGGTGGAGCGGAGGAATCCAAAGATCACTGACCCCGGTGAGCGCCGGACACTGTTGATCGATCCGGGCAGCCGGTCGATATCTGGTCGCAATCAGGGCTGCCTGTTCGACACCGGTACTTTCAAGGGCGTCCCGGTGACCCTCGGCGAGCTCCGCACGACCGATCGCGGACGCCTGCTCTTCCTGGCAGGCCATGGCGTTTCAAACTCGCCCGGCGGGGCGCCGCCATATGTGGAGACCGACATCGACGCATTCGGGAATGCGGAAGATTGGCATGACGACGTAGCTGATGGGCCGGTGGATGCGAAAGTCTCCATAGACGGTATTGATGTACCGACCGAGGGCGCCTGGGTAACATCGGCGCCTCCCAACTATGCACCAGATCTCAAATCCTGGCGCTCGCTCTACGACGTGCTTGTCGATCTTTACGTCAAAGCCGGGTGGCTTCCTCAAAAAGCCAGCGTTTCATTTACTGACGACATCTATCCGGTACTCGACCGTCTCAGCGGCCTGCAGTGGGCAAACAAGGCTTTCTCAGCTGTGTTTGGCCACAACTCTCCATTCGATTTTCGTTCTGAAGGCAGGATAAGCCAGCTCAATCACATTCACGGCGGGGCAACCGTTGACGCCTTCAAGCCGCTGCGCATGGCGATATTCAAGATCTTTCGCGAACAAACCGATCACCTGTCCGACCCAGCCGCATGGCCTTGGCTCTATGGGGATTCTTACGGCACGGGACCGAACACGGATCCCTATCAGAATCTCGCCCTTGACGGTGAGCGACTACGCCACCTCAAAGTCTGGAGCGACGGCGATTTCATCGCCGATTGGGGCAAGGTCGCCGCTGCCGCAACCGAGATCGACAAGGTTCCCCTTGCCGATCAACCGACGACGCTTGATCGGGCGGCACTGGAATTTTGTGCGGCCGACGCGTTCCACCCGGGCATAGAGCTGACATGGCCCATGCGCCACCTCTCGATCTACTCCAAACCCTTCCGGATCATGCGTTCGACGACAACAGAGCCCGATTATGGGCCTCAGCTGGATGTCTCCACGGTGCTGGGGGCACAAGGCCCGCTTGGCGGGCAGTTTGCTGGCTCTCTGTCCCGCTGGATGCTGCTGCCCTGGCAAATCGATACCGGCGGCTGCCTTGCCGGGTATGATGACAGGCTCGAATTCGACGCGCCAAGCTTCTGGCCGTCGCGCGTGCCAAACAACGTTCTGGCACACGAGGACTACAAGAAGGCAATCGACACATCCGCGCCGCGTGAGGAGCGGGTGATTGCCTTCCTGACAAGACGAAGCTGGTTCTTCCCATTGGGCAGCCCCGCCCGGCAATGGGGTGAGCGCCTGATAACGGAATTCGGCAATATGGGCGTCCTCGAAGCGTATCCTGGACCCATCGGAGATCCGGAGATCCCGTCCACAATCTATGTCGAGACCCATCCCGCCACGAAAGACAAGATTATTGCCACCACCGCTGGCGCGGCTCCACCCAGGCCGATCTCGGAAGCAGATCAGCGAGCGCAATCGGCAGGTTTTGCCAGCGAGGCCGACAGGGCAGCGGTGCGCAGGATGCGCTTTGGCCGATGATCCCGTCAATGCCACGCATTGCGCGTATCGTTGGCGACGGGCCGGCCGCATTGGTGGCAGGGACCGTGCTGGCGCGTTGCGGTTGGAGGGTCACCCTCACCGGGCGTCAACGCCGACGCCCGCGTTCGGGTCGGATCGACTTGCTGGGCGGATCGGCACTCGCGACATTGTCGAGGCTCGGAATCACGCAAAGCGATGTTTCGACAGTGGCCAAAGAGTGTCCCGGAACGTTGTCGCTGTGGGATGGCCATGGCCCTCATGGTCATGACTATCTCACGACGCTACACGGCTCGGCGTGGGCTGTTGACCGCGCCGCTTTGGAAGCGCTGCTCGGCCGACGCGCCGAAGACGCCGGTGTCGTACGGACGTTCAGCGATTGCCTGTCAATATCGGGAAGCGAGACATCCGCTCCATACCAGGACGTTCCTGGCGAAGGATGGTGCATTCTCGCATCTGGACGCCTGGGTGTCCGATCCCGATTATTTGGGGGCTCAGCATACGACGACAGGCTGATCGCAATTGTAGCGGTCGGCGAAATCGATCATTCGCGGCCCGTGGACGGGCGATTGATCATTGAGGCCACCGAGGATGGATGGGCTTATGCAATTGCCGGACATAAAAACCGTATGTGCATAGCTGTCGTCACGGATGCGCAGGAACTGTCCGGTCAAACACCCAGAGGATTTGCTCTAAGGACAATCGAAAAGACAGACCAAATCGCCCGTATCGCAGATCGGTTGCGCCAACCGGTCCTTTTCCAGGCGGTTCCGGTTCCGTGTCGCTGGTTGCCGTTCAATGCCGGCCCAGGGATCCTGCGAATCGGCGACGCGCAGGTCAGCTTCGATCCCCTTTCGGGACGCGGGCTCTGGGAAGCCATTCGTCGGTCGGAAGAGGTGGCCTTGGCACTCGATAGCCGCATTGGCGAGCTGAGACTCCTCGAAGCGAAATCACGGTCGGCCTACCGGCGCTATTTGACCGAACGCCTAGGCTACTATCGTTCGGCTCGAGACAGATTCGGCACAGACTTCTGGTCGCGACGCCTGCGCGAACGTCCATCAAGGCCAAGCCAACCTGGCGGCGAACTGGCGCCTCCGCCATTTTGAGCGAGTGGCCTTCAAGTGCAAAATCTTATTCGCAACAAGGGGTAAAGCATATGGCTCAGACGTTTCTTCCACCCGCATTGCTGAAGGATTTTGACCGCTCGGCAGCACGCGCCCAATTGTACGATGACTGGCACCAGGAGATGGATCAACTGGCTGGCGTTGGCGCTCAAAGCTACCCAGCTGCCTTCAGCGCAATCAATCCGCCGGCCGGAAGCAAGCCGAAGCAGGCTAGCCCTGAGTGGACCGGATTGCCGCGAACCATCAAGCGTATTGTTGGCCCCTCGATCGCCGCTGCGGCTCGGCTGGTGGACGAGCCGCGACCGATCGGCGTCATGGATCCCGTCGACATGACAGCTTACGATCCTTTCAGGGACGCTGCCGGCGCGCCATACCAAGGACCGCTCTATAGATCGCAGGATGAGTATCTCGAGTGGGCCGTCCGTCGCGATGCAGATGGAGTGATTGAAGAGGTCGTCTTCACCTGCGAGGGTCCCGAGTATTGGGACCGGATAGCGAGCGACGAGAAACTGCTTGTGGCTCTCTATCGCGAAATCTGTGAAGACAAATCGGTCGTCCTCGACGATCTCGTCTTTGACCGGGATCTTACTTGGCGCAATCCGTATGGCGGCGGTGCGGCAGACAAATACCGCAAAGGTTCCTACAACAGATTCAATCGCTGGAACGCGGCACATGCGGTGCATCTAACGCATCCCGCCAACACACTGGGTGCCGAGATTACGCTCGCCCTTGAGGCCACCAAGCCGTATGGCAACCCGACCCCTGTCACCAGCGATCCCGACCTGATCTGCTGCGCGGCGTACGGTGGCATCAACAGGATGAGCGATCCCACGATCGGCTCTGGCGTCAACACGCAAGTGGTTCAGCTCAAGCGTCGCGTTGCCCTGAGGAGTCCGATCGGGTTGTACATCAAGGACATTCAGCCAACTGTCTTCACGCTGCCGGATGGGACGCCATTCGAGGGACAGCCGGATTGCTGGACAGTGCTGCGGCCCGATCCAAAGGACGTGACAGACATGATCGTGCGCGCACGATTTCGCGTTCCCGACGGCGTTACGTTGAAGGGTAAGCAACTGCGCGTGGGCGATTTGCTACTGCATGGCGAGCAAGTCGTGACCGGCGGACAGATTGCCGACGTCATCACGATGACCCTCTACGCGCTGGCTATTCCTGGGGCGCCAGCGCAAGAGGCAGTTGTTTGTCGTCTTGCTCCGTGTCGCGACACGACCCATCCGGATTTTATCCACGCCATCGGTTACGGGCAGGTCTGTCCTCCCGGTGGTGTGTCTCCGCAGGTGACCAGTATCCTCGCCGCGCAAAAGAGCGGAGCCGAGGCGCAATGGAAGCAAGTCTTTCCTGACATTGATGGCAGCACGCCACATCGCTACTCCCGCACCTCCATCTTCCCACGATGAGCGCCAGCTTTGAACTCGAGCCCGTATTGGACGCTGGCGAGATCCAGGGAAACGTCCTTGGCGGGTTCAACAAAGACTTACAGCTGTTTGTGTTTTTGCGGATTCCCGAGATGGAGGATCTCGGCCCCGTCAGAGCGTGGCTCACCCGTTGCGCAGATCGACTGACCTGGCTCGATGAGGTGGCGTCGTTCAAAAAGGCATACCATGCTCTCACAGGTGGCAAATCGGGAGCCGATCCCGGGCCATTGGCCTCGACGTGGATGAATATGGCACTCTCTTATCCCGCCCTGGTGCGTCTCGCGCCTGACGCCGCGCTGTTTGATCCGGTATTCAAGCAAGGCATGCCGTCTGCAGTTGGCAGGCTCGGCGATCCCTTGGATGCCGCCTTGCGCGGACATATCTCCCAATGGAAATTCGGAGCCTCCGGAAACGTCCCCGACATCCTCCTTATCATCGCAGCAGATCGGGATGGAGACCTTTTGGAGCGCCTGGAGCACGAGCAAAATCAAGCGACTGCCGCCGGCTTGGTGGAGATGCATGTCGACCGGGGGCGCGACCTCGGCCGCACAGGCGCCTCCTTTCCTTCAGGACGCGAGCATTTTGGCTTCAAGGACGGCGTTTCACAGCCAGCGGTTCGCGGACGGCTCGCTTTGAATGGAGACTTCCTCACGCCGCGAGACAATGCGAACGGCAGTAACACGAGCATCGACTATGCTTCGCCCGGCCGCCCGCTGGTGTGTCCCGGCGAATTCGTGCTTGGCTATCCGAGGCAGAGTGTGGCCAGCGGACGCGAGGCCGCCGAACCGTGGCCGATAGGCGAGCAGGATGCTTCAAGCGTCCTCCCCCGGCCGTCATCTGGCCCTTCATGGGCGAGGAACGGGTCGTTCCTCGTGTATCGCAGGCTCAATCAAGACGTGCCCGCCTTCAACCGCTTTCTGAGCGAGACCGCCAACGCGCTGGCAGAAAATCCTGAGTTCGCAGGCCTCACGCCGGAGAGATTGGGGGCGATGGTGATAGGAAGGTGGCGCAGTGGTGCGCCTCTCTTGCGCGCGACATTGGAGGACAACGACGCTCTTGCCAAAACGGCAGGCGCAAACAACGACTTTGACTTTCTCACCGACGAAGTGGCTAGCGACGGCTTTGCCCCAGCGGCCGGCGATCCCGCCGGCGAAATTTGTCCTGCGGCCTCGCATATCAGGAAGGTCAACCCGCGGGTCCTGGCAACGGACCAGGGTGGAGAGGTAAATTCGCTTGTACGACGCATCCTTCGTCGCGGCATCCCGTTTGGCGAAGCTCTGCCCATTGGGAGTGAGGACGATCCTGACAATGGCGACCGCGGCCTCTTGTTCTTGTGCTATCAAGCCTCGATCCGGGACCAGTTCGAATTCTTGCAGTCGTTTTGGGCCAATGACGATGCCAAGCCGACGCCGCAACTCACCGGTCGGGCTGGACAAGATCTGGTTATTGGTCAGGGGCGCGGTCATGAACGCGCCCGCTTCATGCTGGTGGGAGCCGAGCAATTCCGGATAGACGCGCCAACTGGCGTTGAATGGGTCTATCCGTCAGCCGGGGCGTATTTCTTCTCGCCTTCGTGCACCGCGATAAGACAGGTGCTTGGTGGTGCCGCAACTCGATCCTCGTCGAAACTGAGGTCACGGCGGGCGCGCAGTGACCGGGTTCGAATTCGCGCGCATCGGTGACAAAGATAGCCGTCCAAGAATGCTCAATGGCGACCTCAGACCGGGCCCGGGGACCGCCAGTCGCCGCAGACCACCTGGGCTTCAGTCGGTGGAAAAATTGAAAGTGCCGCAGAGGCCTTGGCTGTGGATGTCGTGGGCGCTCTCTTTGATCCAAAGACCGCCATCCCAAGCAGCGGAGAATCTCCAGACGACGATTTTTCAAGAAACACGACATATCGGGCCGGGTCAGATTTCGGATCGCCACAAAGCGTGTTGCGGTTCTTGAGAGTGCCTGGGTCTCGTGACATCTTGAAGACTTCCGCGGTCGCCTTCTTGTCGTCCGTCTCGTCCCACTGACGCCATGATGCACCCACCGAGGCCAGCTCCACTTTTTCACCGCTCTCGAATGTGATCGTCATCTTGCTGCCCGGGCTGGCGAAATCTGGATTCCCCGAGAGCCGTATCGTACCGGTGATCGACTCGGCGGTGCGGCTATACGGCCGGAAATTGCGCTTATCTTGCCAGACGTGATGTTCTGTAGCTGATTGGGCCAACACTGGATCGCAAACGAGGCTCACTGTGACGGCAAGGGCAACCGAACATCTGCGCTTCAAGCCCATCATTCCAATCCGCCTCTATGTCTATTTCACCATCTAAGATAGCAGCCCGGAAAGCCCATAAGAAACCCCATTTGCCTTGGGCGAAAAACCCAATCATTGAGAGGGCTTTTCTGAATGCCAATGTCGGTGTTCGCACCCGACGTTTGCCTGGCGGGACCGCCAATGGATCGTCATATCGACCTCGTGGATGCGGACCAACTTGGGGTGCAATGACGCCGCCAGGGTCACAATTGCGCACGGCGGCTAGGCGAGGCTAGGGAACAGGATCGCCTCTGCCTCGGCCGAGGCCTCGTCTAGACGGCTCCGCTCCGAGACACGGATCAGGATGCTATTCGCGTGGCGTGCCGTCGTTCCGGAAATGCGCCAGGGTCTCCTCACTCCGAAGCAGGGGGGCCAGCAGATCCCTGATTGGCGGATCTACCTTGAGAGATAGATTGTCGAGGCCGATCAGTTCACCAAGTGCGCGATCCTGAACAAGGATCGGCACGGACAACCGCTCGACAACCTCACCGCGCATATTGGCGGCTGTCACACGGACCTCGATGTTTATGACGCCGCCGCTGCGGTCCGTCGGCTCGATTACCGCCGTGATTATCTGCGAGCGACCGTGTCGGAAGTCCTGGCAGCGGTACTCGAGTTGTACGGACGGGTCGTCCGATCCCTTTAGAGCAAAGGTCGTTCGATCGGGACGGTCGAGCTGTCCGTGCAGGTTCCGGATGTTGGCCAGCAAGTCTCGGTGGACCGAGGGGGCCGGGGGGCCGAAGATGTCCACTATGAACGGAGCTCGGTGGAGAACGGCGTTGCCCGAGCGCAGCTCGACGGCGACGTGTTCGGCAGTCATCACCCCAGCATTCTCGATCTCCACCTCGATTCCGTGCTGGGAGAAGAACCGCGCAACCCCAAGGTGAATGTTTGGAATGTCAATCTCGCCCAGATGGCGAGAATAATCATCGTAGTCGGAGTCGTAGTCCGGATTCCTATTTAGCCCCAGATCGAAGTAGCCCGAGTTCTGCTCGCGTCGGTTTTTTGCGAGGATAATTCGCACGACAGGCTTTACCCCTTCTGCAGGCAGTTGGGGCACGCGGATGCGGACGAGTGGCTGCGTCTCCACTGTGCGAATTGCAAGACGAAGCAATGGCTCGTTAGCCTGCAGCAGTTGCACTCTTCGCTCGAGGTCGGCGACGCGCCGGTCAGCTGGTGAAGGCTCTGGATCAAGCAGCCAGGTTTCGTCCGGCTTAAGCGCGCCCAGTCCGTGACGTCGCGCGCCCGCTCGCGGCCGGCTATCGAAGCTCAGGATCTCGATGCGAGAAGGGTTGTCGATCTTGGCATGAAGCGCCTGGGCGACGATGCGATCATCTCCGTTTTCGCGCTCAAGGTCGTCGAGCCGATCCCAGTCCGGTCGCCCTGCCGGGACGTAGGCGATGTCTACTCGCACCGGTTCTGCGACGAGCTGTGTCGCGCCGCCCAACTCAATGGAAGGATCAAGCATGCGGTTGAGCTCGCGTGCCCGAGTCCCGAGGCGACCGTCCCTTTTGCGAGCGTCGGCCTCGCTGCAGACCTGAGGCAGGATTACGAGGAGGATCGGCCCCGATGAGAGTGCCGACCACGGCAACTGGGTGAGGGGTCGCGCCTCGAACACCATCTGGGTGTCTAACGCAAACACTCGATCATAAGGGCTTGTGTCGAGCAGACCGGCCATTCGCTGATCTGCCACCATGGGTGGCGACATCGCAAGCCTGTTCCTGGGTAAATGTCGCTGCCGGAGTTCTGTAACGCCACGTTTTTGTCCGAGATGGATCGCGTTGCCGCTCGGCAACTTGTGGGCCGTCAGCGGAATGGCAGCTTCCGGCACAAGAGTCGGGATAGCGGACACACCACGTGGCCGTCCGAGCTCCCGAGGAGCAGCCGCTTGGACAAACGCAGTTGCCCTCCTCGACCTTCGAGCACTGGTTCGGGTCGCCACGGGCGTGGGAGGACGACTGTCAGCAAGAATCTATGAGGGCGCGACGGTGCTTAGCGTGACGCCACCCGGCCGAGGTATTGCGGTGGGTTCATCGTACATGTAACTGCTGCAGGTCGCTGGTGCGCATGTCCGGAATACCTAACCTTCGGCGCCTCGCCCCCCCGGCGCGTTGATGCTAGGTGATGACCAGTTCAGCTAGCTTGGCCGCTACATCTGTCATCGGCATTTCTGCTGTGTCCAGCCCGTTCCGCGAGGCGAGCATAGGGCTGACTTCGCGAAGAGCGTCGTAGGTGGTGTTATGGATGATTGGAACAAGTTGATCGCGCTGTAGGAGCACCGAAAGCTCCTTGTCTGCCACGCCCCCAGACGGAAGGCGCTTCAGCAGAGAGGGAGTCACCAGCACGATCCCAATCCGCGACTTCGCCAGTCCCTTGTCGATGGCGCGGAGAAATGGCTCGCCAAGTCCGATGTCATTCTCACTAAACCAGACAGACACCCCTTGCCCGACGAGAAGGTCATTCAGTTCCTTGGCAGGCCCCTGCCGGTCGTCCCATGCGTGGCACAAGAAGATGTGCCGAAGATCGGGTAGCGGCGCTCGTCTTTCTACGGTTTCTCGGATCGGGGTGAGCGCCCGCACTTCTTCCGGTGTGTAGAACTGGCTCGAGCCAGTTCCTGACCAGCGTGGCTTTGCGGTACGACGAGACCCGCCACCGCTACTCCGACCGCCCCCACTGCTTCCCGACGATGAGTAAGAAGGTGTGTAGGACGGGATATAGGACGGGGTGTATGATGACCTATAGCCGCGATAGCGGGGGCCGCACACTGGGCAATCCGCTCCGCCGCCGCGTATATGGCCTCTTACTGGTGCTGTGCATCTAGCCATGCGGCTGAGCTAGCACAAAATGGGAACATCTGAAAGGGGTGAGCAGCCGACCGCTTTAGGCTGCTGTCGATTCGTGCTCGAACGATTAGACTTGTGTGGCGTTGCCGCCGAAGCTCGTTCACTCGCTGAAGGTCAGCTCTTTCGACGTAGCCGGCCGAAACCCGCGAGTCCGCTTGCCACAAGGCATTGTGCGCGACTGAGCAGCCATCCGCGCTATGTCGGATAGCTGCTCAACGTCAGATTTCGGTTAGCTCCGCCAAGAGCAGCGCGTCCTCGACATCGACGCCGAGATATCGAACAGTGTTCTCGATCTTGGAGTGGCCGAGCAGGATTTGGATGACGCGGATGTTACCTGTCGCCTTGTAGATCATTGATGCTTTCGTGCGCCGAAGCGAGTGAGTTCCATATTCCTCTGGGCGCAACTCGATCGCGGTCACCCACTCGTCGACGAGTCGGGCGTACTGCCGTGTGCTCATGTGGTGTCCGTGATCGAGCCGGCTCGGGGAAGCGTAGTCCTCAGTCGTGCCGCCGCGCCGTTCGAGCCAGGCCAGCAGGCTCGCCCTGACGTCGCCAGTGATCTCGAACTGGACCGGACAATCCAAACAGCAACAACACACATATCGAAGGTCAAGGGCAACGCAGCGTCGCTTTCGCTTCCGCGCGCCGTTGTCATCATCGGCGGCGGCGTCTCCGGCTGTTCGGTGGCCTACCATCTGGCCGGACCGACATCGTTCTGCTCGAAAGCAAGCGGCTGACCTCAGGCACCAATCCGCATCACGGTGGCTTTGGCGCCGGACCAACCGTCCGCAACGGTCAGATCCGCACTATGGAAACTCAAGGGTCATTCGACGATCAGAAAGAGTCGGCCGCCAAAATGTGTTGTTGAACTGCCGCTTGTGTTCGAAATGGAAATATAGCTGTGCGAGTTCTCAAAAGAACTCATCCCAGCTATGCTCCGAACCGGAGGGCGGGGCAAACGGGATGAGGTTGCCATTTCATTGGACGATGGCTGTCGCCTTGGCGACAGTGCTAAGTGTTGCAGGCACCGCAACTGCCCAGGACTCCCGATATTCTGCGCGGCAGGTTCAACAGGCGCTTGCTGAGCATGGGTACGATCTCGGGACCGCAGACGGAATTTGGGGACGTCGGTCCATCAGTGCGCTCAAGGCTTTCCAGAAAGCGAGCAATCTTCCTCAGACCGGTACTTTGGACGCGGCGACATCAACTGCACTTTTTCCGCAACCGCAGGTGACGCGTAGCCCGTTGACGCCCATAGCCACCGACGCGCACCCGTCGCCTTTGGAGCAGCCAAGTGTTCCAACGAAGACAACTCCACAGACAAGCAACGGGGAAGCCGGGCAAGCTGGTGGCGATGTCCATCAGGCGCCGCCTTTGCCGGCGCACACCGAGGGGGCGTCAGCCAAATCCGATCGTTTGGCGCCGGAGCCCAACAAGATCGGCGAGGCGCCAACCAACCCCGCGCCGGGTTTGATCTATTTGGGCATGCTAGGGGTCGCAGCCGCGTTCTTCTTTATGCGGAGACGCCGAAGAAATCCGGCCGCGCAGTTGGTTCCAGCGACATCCGAAAGCAAGCGCAGCGAACCTAAGCGCAGTGTCAACCGGCCGGCCAGAACTGACAGGCATCGTCTCCATATTCCGAACGATCGCATGGTTCCAGCTAACGGTGCTGGAAAGGAACCAGTCGAACAAACGCCGGTCTTGTCGCCGAATATTGCGGCTTCTCTCGCGATACACAACGCCGCCGTCGACGATTTCATCAGACGGAGAGGAGCAATCCGACGGCCCAAATCAGCGGCCCGTCCTTCAGCCAGGCAGCCGGTAGATCCCCCAAAAACGAGTTTGCAAAGCATAGAGGTCACCAAGATCAATCCCGCAGCGCCAACGACCGAAGGATCGCTCGCATCGCATAATGCTCAGATAGCGGAATCCATTCGACAACGCGGTCCTGTTCTCATTCTCCCGACCGCAACGGATCAGGCGCAGCCGTCGGGTTCCGAAAGCAAGGGCAGCCAACTTGATAGCGGTCTTGATCAATCGGACGGAAGCAACAGGCCCCTCTTAGTACGGAACGATCCGATTGGAAGACAACCGGTCGAACAGACGCAAGCCTTAACATCAGATATTGCGGCTTCTGTAGCGGCACATAATAGAGCTGTTCACGACTTCATCAGACAACGCGGAGCCATTACACCGCCCACCCGAGTGAACAATTCTTCAACCGCTCCAGCAACAACGGGTTGGCAAAGCATTGAATCCACCGAGGTCACCCCGGTAACGACAACAACCGAAGGATCGCTTGCATCGCACAATGCTCAGGTTTCGGATCTCATTCGGCAGCGCGGCCCTATTATTGATCCCAACACGGCCGGGGCGGACCAGCCGCGGTGGTTTGACCGGAAGCCCGCGGTGCGAGCGAGCCCCGCCCCGCGCCAGTCAGCACATTGGATTCCTGCGAATACAGCAGCAATGGTGGGAAGCCATAACATTCGCGGTGGCATGATCTACGTAGGCGATTACCTGCCGAGGCAGGGCAGTTCAACCGACCCGGAGAACTGCCTGATCAACTCAAGATTGACCGTTGCCACTCACAACGATCCGCTGGGGCAAACGATGGGCTACTGGCCGTCTTACTCAAGCATTTCGCCCGCAGCGCGAAAATCCTATCTGGATTGGCTTGCCGGATCGCGATCCGATCCCGATGCCTATATCGGATACGTGTTCCTCTATTTCTACGGTCTTGAACGCCGCCTCATGTTGGAGGAAAGCCCAACCGACGCCGATGGTGTCGTTGCCGAGGTTCGCCGGCTATTGCAGGTGTATGGAGGGAATGGTTCGTTCAAGCGTTATGTTGGTGAGTTGCTTTCGGCTTACCAACTAAAATCGGCTCGCTTGCCAGAAAAGTTTGATCTGGAGGTCGAGGAAAATAGCTACGAGATCCCGCTAATGCTGAAGGTCGCCCTCGGGATGCGGGTGCGCAGCGGAGAGGCGATCGAGCCGGACCTTTTGTTGGCCTACGTCCTTGCCGACCCCGAAACGAGGGTGCGAACGCCGGCGCGACGGGCACAGACTCTCTTGCGAGAGCTGTTCGCGGAAGCAGTGCAGAAGCAATATCCAAATGGCGTGCGCGTTCCGTCCGCCGGAGTGCGGAAACTGAAGGTCAACTACCGTGCCTGCAGCGGGACGTTCGATCTTGCAATCCGCCCCTTTGGCGGTGACTTGCCGGATATCACAAACCGCAGCGAACCGATAGGCGGTGCACGCCGCATCTTCGACGACTGCACGGATCGGCTCAACGACTACAGTCGCATGCTCGGCCGTTCGGAAGGACTAAGGCCTAGCCTTGCGGCTGTGGCTCAGCTGCCTCTGGGTTTGCGTGTGAAGAATGGTGAAGAGCTTCCTGGTGATCCGTTGAGGCGGCTGCGAGAACTGTCGAATGATGATGGACTGATATCGATCCAACAGCTCGCAGAGTTGGCTGGGATAGAGCCCAACAAAATTTCCGCGCGGGCAAAACAGAAGGAACTGTCCGCAATTCTGGCAGCCTTTGGCTATGGTCATACCGCCGACCCCTCCTTTTCCCTGAAGTCCGCAAAACCAGACGAACTTGCGATGGTCTTTGGCCTGGAACGTGAAGCTGATCCCGAACCGAGCCAGCATTACCGCCCCACGCAACTGTCAATCATGCTCGGCATGGTGATTGCCTTCGCCGACGGTCTGCTCCACCCCTTGGAAGAACGCAGGCTCTTCGACAAGGTCGACGGAGCACCCGGCCTGTCGAGGGACGAACGCGTACGCCTCAAAGCCGAGATCAAGGTCTGCGCCGCCGATGCCAGCCGCGTAGTGGATTGGACCAAACGCATAAGCGACGTGCCAGCAGACCGCCGGGAAGACGTCGCCGATGAGTTGGTGGCTGTCGCTGCGGCAGACGGGACCCTTCACCCACGAGAAGTGTCGCAGCTCGAGAAGCTGTTCAGACAGATGGATCTGGACCAAAACTCGCTGTATTCGCGACTGCAGGGAAGCGTTGCTCCGCAGAACAGGCCGCGCGACGGAAACGACGATCTTCCCCTTGTTATCCCCGCCGGGATCCAGCCGCCGGGCATTCCGGTGTCGCCGGCGCCTCCCTGGGCGCGTACGACGCGTGTCGACATCTCTCGTCTCGAAGCGATCCGACGCGAAACCCGGACAACGTCCAGCGTCCTTGCCGATATCTTCGTGGACGAAGCAGAGCCGCCGATCGAGCTTCAGCCCGCGATCGTGGAAATCGAGACGTCCAGTGGGGATGCACGCTTCGACGGGCTGGAGCGACGCTATGCGTGGCTTCTGTCGCAACTGATCGAGCAGGAAACCTGGACGGCTTCGGATTTTGAGCGTTTGGTGCGCGGTGCCGATCTGATGCCCGGCGCGGCGAAGCAAGCGCTAAACGATTGGTCGCTCGACCGCTTCGACGAACTGGTCCTGGATGGCGAGGACCCTGTCATCGTCAACGCCAGCCTGTTTTCCGAGGCTACTCCACAATCTCCGTCGCTTACCGTCTCTGTCGAAGGAATGTCAGCATGACGACAAAACCTCCACCTATCAAACCGAGAGATCGAGACACCATTATCAGCGCCTTGCGTGCCGGTGTCGTGCCACGCATCGGTCTCCAGCATATTCAGGTGGGTCGCCAGCGAGAGATCGAAGCGCTGATCCAGGACATAGAGCGTATCGGCAACGGCGGGTCGAGTATCCGTCTCGTCATCGGCGCCTATGGTGCCGGCAAGACCTTCTTCCTGTTTCTCATCAGGCAGATCGCACTTCAGCGCAAGCTTGCCGTCTGCCAGGCCGACCTTTCTCCGGATCGCCGCATCCACGCCACCGGCGGGCAGGCGCGTACGCTCTATGCCGAGCTCGCCACCAGTCTTGCGACCCGTACCGCCCCGGACGGAGGCGCGCTCAGAAACATTCTGGAAAGCTACATACAAAAAGCATCCGAACGCGCTTCCTCGAGCGGGACGACTATTGAAATCGCCATTAAGGACGGCCTTGGCGATCTTCGCGAGATGGTCGGTGGCTATGATTTCGCTACCGTCATCGTTGCCTATGCGCGGGGCTACGAGGAGGGAAACAGCAATTTGCAAGACGCCGCGCTGCGTTGGTTACGCGGCGAATACACGACCAAGACAGAGGCGCGAGGCGATCTGGGCGTGCGTACCATCATCGACGACGCGTCCTTCTATGATGGCCTGAGATTGCTCGCCCGTTTCACAAGGCTTGCTGGCTTTGGCGGCCTGTTGGTCTGCCTCGACGAACTCGTCAATCTCTACAAACTGCAGAGCGCCCAGGCCCGCAAACAGAATTACGAACAAATCCTGCGCATCTTCAACGATGTCCTGCAAGGCACGACGCAAGGTATCGGCTTCATTCTGGGCGGCACACCGGAATTCCTGCTCGACACGCGGCGCGGGCTCTACTCCTACGAGGCCTTGCAGTCCCGCCTTGCGGGAAACAATTTTGCTGGCAATGGCCTGGCCGACTATTCCGGCCCGGTGGTCAATCTGCCGAACTTGACGCCGGAGGAACTCTACCATCTCCTGGAGCGCCTGCGCGACGTCTTCGCGACCGGCGATCAGGAGAAATGGCTCGTACCAGACGCCGCACTCCACGCCTTCATGGACCATTGCGCTAACCGGATCGGCGAGGCTTACTTTCGGACTCCGCGCAACACGGTGAAAGCCTTCGTCGATCTGCTCGCGATTCTCCAGCAAAACCCCGGCACGGATTGGAAAGGCATGCTCGGCGCGGTGGACGTGGCGGAAGATCGAGGCGGTGCAGGCGACGAGCCCATTGACGACGTCGAAGGGGGAGTGGACGACGAGCTTGCAACCCTCCGCATTTGACACGCTTTCCGAGCCGGTAAGGCGCTGGATATGGCAGCGGAAATGGCCGGCGCTACGGGACGTGCAGGAAAAAGCAATCCCGGTCATCCTCGCGGGCGGCGATGTCGTGATCTCCGCACGCACTGCCGCCGGCAAGACCGAAGCTGCCTTCCTGCCATTGTTGACCAGGCATGCCGAACACGCAGGCAGCGCCGATGGCTTCGCCATCCTCTATGTCAGCCCGCTGAAGGCGCTGATCAACGATCAGCACCGGCGGCTGGAAAGCCTGTGCGAAGTGAGCGGCGTGCTCCTGCACAAGTGGCATGGCGACGTGTCGGCGGACGCCAAAACCCGTGCACGAAAACGACCCTCGGGTATTGTTCTGATCACTCCGGAATCGCTCGAAGCGCTGCTCGTGCGCAGAGGCGGTGAGGTTGCGCAAATGTTTTCGCGCCTCGATGCGGTCGTCATCGATGAGTTACACGCCTTCATCGGCACCGAGCGAGGCATGCAGCTGCAATCAATCCTGAACAGGATCGAGGTGGCGACCGCGCGAGACCGTATCGATCGAATTGGGCTTTCGGCAACACTTGGCGACATGAGCCTGGCTGCCGAGGCGCTGCGACCAGGCAAGGGTGCCAGCGTCACGATTGTGGAAGGCAACGACGAGGGGAACGGGGTCCGTTTGCAGATCCGCGGCTATCTGCTGGACGGTGCCGCCCCAGGCGATCTCACGGTCACGCCAGACGATGGCGATCCGCCCGGAAAGTCGGTCGAACCTTTTGAACAATCGACTGTCCCAGCGGCGCTCGCGACCGACTTGTTTCGTCTGCTGCGCGGCCAGAGCAATCTGCTGTTTGCCGGATCTCGCGCCAATGTCGAGGTCTATGCCGACATGCTGCGTTCGATGTGCGACGAAGTAAGCTTTCCAAATGAGTTCTTCCCGCATCATGGCAATCTCGCAAGGGCGATGCGCGAGGAGGTCGAAGCGCGGCTTCGAGACGATCCGCGGCCGACCACGGCGGTCGCGACCACCACCCTGGAACTCGGAATCGATATTGGCGAGGTGGAGACAATCGCGCAGATCGGGCCGGGTTTTTCGGTCGCGTCACTTCGCCAGCGCCTCGGCCGATCCGGCCGCAGGGCCGGAAAGCCTGCAACGCTGCGCATGTTCGTCATCGAACCTCCCGTCGGCAAGGGACGACACCCAATCGACCGGCTTCGCCTGGATCTGGTTCAGTCGATTGCGATGGTGGAATGCCTGCGGGCGGGATGGTGCGAGCCGCCATTGCCAGCTGGGCTGCATCTTTCAACGCTCCTCCATCAAGTGATGGCGCTGATCGTGCAGACCGGGGGCGTAAGCCCGACAGTCGCCTGGAAACTGTTGTGCGAGCGCGGCCCCTTCCGAGCCGTGGACAAGACGCTGTTTGCCGAATTGCTTCGGTGCATGGCCACGCCTGAAAACCGCTTGATAGAGCAGTCCCCGGAAGGCTTGCTCATGATCGGAGAGACCGGAGAAAAGATTACGGAATCGTACGAATTCTACGCAGTATTCGCTACTGAACGGGAATACCGGATCATCAACGATGCACGCACGCTCGGCACCTATCCGCTGAGCTCTCCGATTGCACGTGGCGAAACGATCATCTTTGCCGGGCGCCGCTGGCAAGTCATCGAAATTGACGATCGCGCCCGTGTCATCATGGTCAAGCCGACACGGGCGGGAAAGCCACCGCATTTCAATGGCAAGGGGGCGGCCATCCACGATCACGTGGTGTCAACGATGCGCAAGGTTCTCGCATCCGACGAGGCTTACCCCTATCTCGATCCTGCCGCCAACCGCCTGCTGGATGAGGCGCGCGGTTCGTTCCTGGACCTGCAGCTGGATCGCCGCTCAATCATAGCGCATGGGGAGGGGGTCCTGATTTTCCCCTGGGTCGGAACCAGGAAGCTGCAGACCCTGACCCTGGCGTTACTGGCCCGCGAGTTCAAAGCATCGCATGTCGGCCATACCATCGAGCTTCAGGAATGCGAGGCCGAGAAGGCCATAGAGACTCTGCAGGAGATAGCTGGTTCGCCGGCGCCAGACGGAGAAGAACTTGCTGCACGATTGGCGCAACCGGCATTGGCAAAGTTCGACACGTTCCTGAGCGATCACCTGATGACACTGGTCACAATGGTGGAGAGAATCAACGTCAAGGACTTGCCCCTGATCGCCGCCAACGCACTGGAAAATCACAGAACGCATAAAGTGACATAAACCAACAGAATCAATTGCTCGCAGCCCGCATCGGCACCCTTTCGCATATGGCCAAGCCTGCTATAACGAGCCCTTCGACGCGCTCCTGCGTTCACCAGATTTGAACCGACCAGGATGAAAACCAGCATCGATCATTTGCCGGAGCACAAGCAGGAGGAACTGGCCCGCGTGGTCGAAATCCTGCATGCCGAATTCGAGGACGCGCTGGCCGAGAGCAGCGCGGACTGGAAGAAGAGCGGCCGCGTCCTGAAGATCATCCTGTTCGGCTCCTACGCCCGCGGCGACTGGGTCGACGAGCCGCTCACGATGAAGGGTTATCGCAGCGATTTCGATCTGCTGGTGGTCGTCAACAACAACAAGCTCGCCGACTTCGCCTACTGGTACAAGGCGAAGGACCGGCTCGAGCGTGATCGCGCCATCAAGACGCCAACCAGCTTCATCGTGCACAGCCGCCGCTTCGTGAACACGGCGCTGCGCCAAGGGCAGTATTTTTTCACCGACATCCGCCGTGAGGGCATTATCCTCTACGAACTCGACGATGAGCCGCTGGCTGAGCCCAGACCGCTAACGCCGAGAGCAGCGTATGAGACCGCCAAAGAACATTTTGAAGCTCGTTTTGCCGGAGCTAAGGTTTTTGCCAAGGGAGCCCAATTCTATCTATCCGAAGGTGACTACAGTCATTCCGCGTTTGAGCTGCACCAGGCTATCGAGCACACCTATGCAACACTGCTGCTCGTGCTAACCAATTATAGCCCGCCATCCCATAAACTCACCTTTCTGCGTGCCCTGGCCGAGGATCAGGATCGACGACTGTTCGAGGCATGGCCACGTGAGCAGCAACGTCATCGTGCCTGGTTCAACACCCTGAACGAAGCCTATGTGAAGGCCCGTTATTCCAGGCATTACCTGATAAGTGAGGAGGCGCTCGTCTGGTTGGGCGAGCGGACAGCGGAGCTCCATAAATGCGCTGAACAGGTCTGTCTGGAGAATCTGGAGCGGATGAGAGAAGCTGCTCGCCCGTAGAGGACGCATCGGTGATTATACGGCCTGCTGTGTGCCAACTGGCGACGCTCGGCGCCAGACAATGAACGTCTTGTTTGGGGCCGGTTGCGGACGGTCCGGTTATGGGAGCCGTCGGTGGAAAGCTGCCATTCCGCGTCCTGTCTCATAAAGCAAAGTTTGCCTCGTCAGCTTCCGCCCTATTTCGGTCTGATCTACTCCTAAAACGTCCTCGAAGCAGACTGGTGAGCGATATCATGTCCTCTGGTGACACATCGCAGTCGAGACAGTCATGATAACCTCATTGGCGAAAGTTAGTCCGCATCTTCCTCTTGGCCGTTAACAGGCTCGGGTGCCGGAGCGCTGAAAATCACCCCGTCTACGCGATGCACGCGAAAGCTCTCAGGAATAGGCACGATCCGCGTCCTTGGCGGAGGCTCCGGCGGAAGCCAATCCGACCACAGGTCAGAATCGCCCGATGGTGGCGGCTCATGCGCCGGTTCGACTATCGAACCTACCACAGACGCCGAGCCAAGAAGCGCTATGTTCCGCCCACCGGGATGTTGTGCAGATCCATAAATTATCGCGTCGATCGTGCGCTTGCCACGAGCGAACTCGAATTCGCGGTTCGAAAGGTACTCCGCTACTGCTTGCGTTGGTATGTAGTCCAAGTGGACATCGTCCGGGAGGATCGGACGAGCAATCTCGTTCATGAAGCCCGTCATAAACAACCACTGCGCAGCTCGTTTCCGGGCCTTGGCCGCAAATGGGTCATATGCTTTCGGCCTGGCACCAAACAACGTGGTGTCCAACACGCAGATAGGCTCAGTGATGCGGAATTCGGCAACGGCTACAAGTTCGCCGACACTGGGTCTAAGCTCTGCTATGCAGGTGTCGGCATCATAGGCACCGTAGAACGCCGAAATACCCGATGGGTTCAGGCGGCCTGGCTTTCGCATTCGCTCTGGCGGCGGCCCCAGTTTCCCGGCGAGGTCCACCTTAATCTCCTCGCGCTTGGCAGGCTCGTTGGCAACCCTCGCGCGGACGAAGCTAGACCCTTGCCCGTCAGGGACTATCATGTAGACCGGCCCTGAACTATTCATGTCTCGCTGCTGGTGCGCACCCTCAAAGATTCGCCGTAGCAGGTCCTCTGCTTCAGTATTGAAGAACCGGCGCTGGTGCATCAGACTGGTCTTAAATGCCGACCAAAGCTGGTTGTGCTCGCTTAGCCCAGTCTGCTCTCTCGAGTACCGATAGTCACTATCGTAGAATGCTTCTTCACCGTCGGGCGGCCAATAACTGTCTGCGTCGATGAGTTCGGCGATTAAACCATCAATAACTCTTGTGTCGTCCGCACCTGTTAAGTCGAGTAGCGTGTCTTCAAGGTCAGTTCCCGTAGTTTCGACATATCTATCGTAATAGGCGTCGTACGGTCCGCCCACGAAATTCTCTCTAAATACCGGGTCAGCTATGGCGGCAACTGCCGTAATCGGAATTCCCTTTTTCGTAGAGTGGAAATCGCAAGAGACTCCGTTAGGAAAAGATCGCCTCTCCTCCTGGATCCGCCTCTTCAATCCGCTTGCGGAAAAGCAATCAGGGCAGACGTTCAAGTTCTTCTCCGGAGTCGATAACAAACGTTCTGGTCACAGATCCCGCGAGCCCAACGATCGGTGATCCCCAAACCGTCCATGACTGCCACTTTTTTTGCTCGAACGAAGTTGCAGAATGTCTAGTTTGGCTGGGTGCAGCTTACAAGCCGCCATTTCGCTTCCACCCAAACCAATACCAACGGGAATCTTATGGACCTCCACATGTGAAGGATTTGTGCCGGCAGTTCCGGGGCCGTTAGCGGACTACCAGGTCATGGGACGGACGCGGCAAAAGCAGACGATGCTGCTTTAAAGGGTGCGCGGGCAGGTAGGTGGCCGCGGCCGGATCGGCCAACCCACGAGGGCCGAGGCACCATAGACAATGCGTAATGCACGTGGCTCGGTTGACCTGTTCGAATACCCTCGAAACGGGAACACGCCGTCGATGGCACTTATGTTGACTAAATGGACAATGCGCTGAAGAACGCGTTCACATTGGCCCACATCGTTCAGAACGAGGAACTCTATCTCCGGGCAAGAGGCTCATTCAACGCCGCCAAAAGAAATAGACCGCGATCGGTAGCCCATCATCCCGTGAACACTCACAATTTGCATTAGTTCGGAACCTCAAAAAGGATCCCGGCCACCGGCCAAATCCTTCTGATCACATTTTCCTCTGTTGGATCAGTGCTTTGAAGCTTCATCAAGATTGGACCATGTTCACCGCTGGTGTCCAGACTTTCCAGCACAACCAGATTTTGGTCCGTTGTTTGCAAACGTTTGAAGTATCGAGACCCGCCCTGATCCTCGACAATCACCGGCTTTCCTACCAGCCGGCTCATGCTAGCGCCGGTGGCAAGCGGGCTGGACAGAATGATGAATTGTCCGTGCAACGCGATCGGTTCTGCACTTGTACCGTCAATCCCTACGAGGCCTAAGCTGCCTGAGATTAAGTAGCTGAGCGCTGCGGAACCCTCGATAGGTATCACCTCATTCCCATCCGATTCGGAAGGAATGTAGCCGGCGTCGTAGATGACGCCGACTATCTTCTGCAGCTCGAATGTCGACTTCTGAGCGATAATCGGTGCCGCGATAGCGCGAGGGTTGTTTGCCTGAGCGATCAGAACAGCCACGTCGGAATGGTTCGCTGCGAACTCTAGCCGCCTAGCGAACAGCTTTTGATCGGTGGCGGCCACGACGAGCGAGTTCGGCGTTATTTTTGCGCCTTGCTTGACGATGAGTATGTCACCGCGTTCAGCGATTGGCTCGAGTGTGCGCGCCACAAGCCGATATGCCGCGTGTTGGGCAAGGGTAATCTTCTTCGCTGTGGCGGCGTCGTAGTCATCCACATCAAGGCAGCCATCGGCATTTCGTCCATTGGTGAGCGCTGCGGCCTTGCCGAGGACACGTAGAGGTATCTGCCGAACCTCGGCATTGAAGCCTTCGGGCCATGGCAATACTGTTGCGGAAGCGTGCAATTGTGTCATGCCGCCATGGAGTCGGAAGTGCTCCCGCTGCGCCTTAAAAACCTTATCAATCGCAGGCGAAAGGGTCTTTTTGAGATGATCGTGGACGTCGATGGCTTCAGCCATTCCTAGATTGCCAACACCCGCATGATGCGAAATCTCAAGGTGCTTGATGGCGGCCAGGTCTTTGTTGAGAGCTTTGGTGAGCTCATTGGTCGCTGGCTGGTCCCAGGGGGTTCGTCTTCTGTCGTAGAGCCACTCCAGTTTCGCACGGCTGTCGCCAAGCACGAACCCTGACGTCACTGCGTTGATGTTGGCTTCCTCCCCCCGCAGCATGATGCGGAGGACGGTCTCAACTTGAACGCGCGCTGCGCTCAGATATGCCTGCGCGTCGGCCGGCGATCGGCTGGTAGCTGCTATTCGCCACTGCTTTTCGAGCAATGCCCCGTCGTAGATCGAGATATGTCCGATATCTTCGCCGGCCGACGAAAGCAGCGCTATGCGACCGGATACGCCGGAGACCTTGATGAGCTCGAGGAAATTCTGATCATGAGTGACCAGCACGACCTGAACCTCACCCGGGCCGTTTTGCAGGGATGCGATTTGCTGCGACCATCGATGCCGGTGTTGATCGTCGAAGGTCGTTTGAGGATCATCAAACACCATAATGGGAAAGGCGTCGATGCCTAATTGCTCGACAGCCTCCTCCCTGAGGGCGAAGATAAACGCCCACAACACAGCGCGGAGCCAGGAAGCATTCGCAATCGATGTGGCATCGATGAGGATGTTCTCGCTCACCTCAGCTCGGATCGTGACACCTTCCTTCTTATTATATTTTGCTTCCTGGAACTGAACCTTATCGGTGACCAGGGTTTTCGCGAGGATTTTCTCCATGCGATCCGAGAGGTCCAGTATTGCCTCGCGGACCACTGACTCTCCAAGTGATCCGAGCAACTTCAGCGGTTCGATAGCGTCGGCAACGTCCTGTCTAATCGCCAGTTCTAATTCAACTTCCCGAGCGTCCTTACCGGCCTTCCAGGCCTTGCGTAGCGCCTCTGCACCTAGTCGATACGGCTCGGCCGTAATCGTCGCGTTGGCCAAGCGATCCAGATGAGTTGTCCAGCTTTCAGGAGGCTTATCTAAGGCGCGTTCCTCAGGCTCGCCTACGGCGTCAGGTGCCTCTGGAACCTCTACCCGTTCTGCCCACCATGCCTCCCAATCCGCTTTCGTCTGCGCGAACCAGGACCTCCGGCGGAGAAGCTGTTCGGCGACGAAAATCTTGTCGAAGATGGGCTTGAGGCGCGGGTCAAGATTGTCAGTTGGCAGATCTTCCAGGTCAGAGCTCGGCAGGTTTTCCAATGCGGCGCTGACGAGCTTTCCGAAGGCGACGAGTATCTTTTGATATTTCAGGTTTTCGGTGAACGTTGCCTCTAGCGCCGCTTGCAAAGTGGTTCGCGGCGATACCTTGAAATCGTCTAATGCACTGTTCCTCAGTTTTGCAGGCAGGGCGGCAGCCAACTTCTCGACTATTATCCAAATGTTGTCTTCAAATGTCCGGGTGGCGGCTTCACCTGCGAGGCGCAAAGCTTCAAGCTCCTGCTTGAGCGCTGGAGATTTTAGCAGTTCAGAACACAGCGGGCAGTGGCTCACATCACCATCTACATGTGATGCATGCCACGTTGCGGCCATGGCTTTCAGCCTGAAACGGTCGTCACTTTCCGATCGCTCTAGCATCTCGAGCGCTTCTTTGGCGCCTTGCCTAACCGCGAAGATTGATGCCTGGATCTTTTCGGCAATAGTATCGTCGATCTCGTCCAGCAGGAGCTCAAGATGCTGCCAACATGGCAGTGACTGGATCCCTTTTGACAAATCCTCTCTGGCTGCCGCAATTGCGATCGCTACCGATTGCTGGCTCGCCGGCTGGGAGAGGTCTATGCTTTCTGCGAGGTCGCCTGCGATTACCTTGATCAGTTCGGCCGACGTGCCATTGAGCTCCTTTCCGAGCTTTGCGAGGTCGCCATCTTGCGTGCCTGTGTCCGCAGGGAGGAACTCTGGCACACGCCGGTCTACTTTCTTCATTTCGGTTCGGCAGCTGGTCAGGGCGCTGTCGAACTCGACCAAGAGCCGAGCCAGATCCTTTTTCTGATACGAGAGGTATTCTCTGCCTTTATTGCATAGGCCCTCGCAGAGCTGTCCGATCGCGATGAGGTCGTCGAGGCCCGTAAGCCTCTGGACTGCCTCCGAAAGGGGGCTCCCGTTGTCCCCTAATCTTATTGAGGACAGCCGAGCTGGCATTACGATGCCCGTTTCGACAAGGATCGGGGGGGCGTTGAAGTTGGGGGATCGAACCTCCGAAACCCGACCGTTGTCGAATATGCGTGAAACGCTCGCTCGATTGCCAACCGAATCCTGAAAGGTGAGTTTTACGGATGCTCGCGGGATGGTGGTGAGCCCGCCGGCATCCGACGGCAGCGATATCAATGGCGGCCATTGGCCGATTTGCTTTTCAGTTCTGTCGTCTCCCACTAGCGCATATACCGGCCTAGTGGCATCAGCCTGAATTTCTATCTGATCGCGAGGGCGCTTCGAAGTCAGCGCCCAGATAATTGCCCCTACCAATGACGATTTGCCGCTGCCGTTAGGGCCTTGAGCTAGCCAGCTGTCACCGTCGAAGGCATAGGTGAATGTCGGGCCGTCGAAGGCGTTGACGCCCCCGATCCCCGCGGTCTCGATTGAACAGAGTTTCCAAGCGGTCATAGAGGAATTGTGGACTGTTTGTACAACGTTATCGGCAGGATCCTCTTCTCCTGACGACGCTGAGGCAAGACCTTGGATAAAGTCGGCTGGCAGCTCCGTCGGCTTTCTCGTAGCTGAGCTCAGTAAAAAGCTGAACAGGCGACGGGCTTTCGCCGATTTCAGGCCGACCTTCTGCTTCTTCCTTGCCGCATCTCGCCACTCGAGTTCTTTACCCTCGATCAGACGATCCTCGATCTCGGATTTCGTGAGACGGGCCACAATTCACTCCATGAACCCACAAATCCGACCCTCGCCCTTTTAGGGTTTACGGCTTCGAATCAGAATGAGAAATCACACTAATCGAAGGGTGAATACTTAGCGAGATCGACAATATTTTCTTCCGATGCTATCCGACGCTGATTCGTGAATGCGGACAGGATCATGGCTTTTGGGACTTCGCCTGCCCCCCCTACGTGAGCGAAAATTCATGGCACCGGTGACTGAGTTGCTTAGCAATTGAGTTCTTGGATCATTGGCTAATTGCGGACCATCGATTCCTCGCCAAGCCAACCACCTCCGTTTTCTCTAACGGCCACCCGAAAGCGGAAAGACGGCATCCTACTCCAGCGTCGATATGATCAGCCAGATAGCGGACTGGTTGCTTTTGGAGATCTCCGCAACGTCGCCGAACGGCCGAAATTGGGCGCAAAGCAGCCATTCCGCTATCCACCATGCCCAGATCGCTTGCCGTCAGAGTCGTTCGCTCAGCAAAAGCGAGACGAGATCTGGCCCCGCAGAGTCAGCCGGCCGGGATTACCGGCGCAGCCGGATCATGTGGTCCCGGAACATGGCCGGCAGGGACCACTGCCGCCGCGCCGAGGACGTGCTTCTCCTGGTCGTCAAAGAAAATGTGAGCACCAAGTGCCTTCAGAATGGGCGCCTTCGAGCGGCTACCAACGAAGTGCGCCTCATCAGCTGGCGTGCCCCATGCCCTTAGCGTGCGAATGACGCGCTCGTGGGCAGGGGCATTCCGAGCTGTCACAAGTGCGATGCGGACCTTACTTACGTTACCCTCACTAAGGAAAACTCGGCGCAATGCGGATAGCTTATGAAGAAACTTACCAAACGGGCCACGCGCCATTGGATTGCTCGCGTTCGCGGTCTCATGAGCCAGGAAGGCGTCCAGGCCCTCTTCCTTATAGATTGCGTCGGACTCGGGGCCAAACACGACAGCATCGCCGTCGAACGCGACCCGGACCTCGCCCTGAGGCGTTTCGGCACGATCTTTGGGTGCCAGACCGAGCCGTGCAGCCGCTGCTCCGCCGTCCACCGCTCCTTTTACGTCCGCATCCGCGTTTGAGAGAAACAGGTCGATGCCCCAAGCCGGGACAAAGGGCGCAAGCGACCGTCCGCTAGTAAAACTGCCCGTCTTGACGACAAGCTGGTAGTGATCGATCGACTTGAAGGCTCTGAGGGAGAGGTCGGGAGAGTTCTGCGACAGGAGGATCACTTCAACATACGGAGCAGCGTCAGGATCGTTCAGCGCAAGCAACCGCTCGACGACCTCAAAGCCGGCACCCCTGCGAAGGATCACGTCCTCCCGATGGAGTTGCATAGCCGCATACGCCTTGACGCCGGACTTCTCGAATATACGATGCTCCTCCTCTAGGTCAAAAAGAGCGCGCGTTGAGATTCCGATGCGAAGAGGGCTGGCCCTTAGCGCGACCCCTGGATCGCCACCCTTTTCATCCTCGGTTATCAGCGAGGGTTGTGCCGTTTCCATGTGCCCTTCCTTCCGTATCGGGCTCGCCTTCGCGCTGCCCTTTGTATTTGGCTATTTCGAAACAGCTGGAGACATGTCCTTCATGTCGCCAATGCTGCCAGACAGCGAACACCGACGGCATCGAAGTTTGGTCGGTGAACTTCTGATCGCACCAGACTCATTCGTGGCATTCTAGGGCTCAACCACGCGACGGCCGACAAACACCAGTGGTTCCAGATCGAACGCTTTCTCGAACCCCCTGTTGTCGTAGATCTTCAGATGCGGTTTCTCTGATAGGGCATCGGTCACCATGCCCAGTCGCCATCGAGGGTCGTTACGGCATCCATTTTCATTCTTTGTCAGGAAAAGCCGTTCCTGGGCCGTGGATGCGCCCTTCACCTCAACATGGTGGGCCGTCCGACCCTTCTTGAAGACATAGTCGTACCCGCAGTTCTGGTTGGCCACTCTCAGTTTCGAGAAGCCCTTGCGTCTGTAAAACGTTACGACGGCGCGTTCGGCCGCAAGCTCAACTTCGCGTCGGTGCTCTGCGGTGCCGAAAATGGCGAGTGGATCGGCAGTATCCGATTCTGGGCTCGGCAGGTTCTCATCGCTCGGATTTTGAATCGCGTCACGGCGCAACGTCTTCAGTCGGGCCTCCAAGATGCGCAGAACGCGCCGCTTCCCATCATCCTTCTTGACGCCGGGACCCACGAGGAACGAGTACTTTCCCATGCGAACTGATTTGTCGGAAAAGGGCGTGGTGCGCTTCTCCGGCGGAACGAAAAACGCGGTGCTACTGACAATGCAATAGCCCACATCCGCAGCACCCACCTCTCCTTCGGGAGGATGCTGCCATGTCCCTAACAGGGTCGCATCTTCGTACCAGCCAACGATATGGATGCCCTGGTATTTAGGGTGCTTTGCGAGGCAGATAACTGTCCAGCCGGTGCTATCGTCGTTCCACGGCGCATAACGCTTTGCCTGAGGCGGAACGTAACAGCGATAGGTTCCATCGGGCACCGGCATGAAGTTATAGGCTTCGTGCCCTCGGCCTTCGTTTTCCTGACCCCTGTTTTCATTCAACCAGCCGAAATTGCCGTCGACCAGCCCCCCTCTATAGTACTCAGACCAGCCAAATTTGACCCACAGGATTTTCTTCATGCTCATGCCCCTCGAAAGCAAGAAATATAGTGGCTATACTGCTCCGAAGTAAGTCTTGTCGAGTGAGGGACAGAATGCCGAGGGTCAGCGCGACGGGCGCGCTTCGGGGACAGATCGGGATCAGTAGGGCTTGCGTCCTCGCTAAACCGATCATTGGATGTCGTTTTTGGGCCGTTTGCTGCCAAGTGGCCGATGGGCGAGTTCAGAGAAAGCTCCCCTTTGGCTGCGGACTTAATCGTCGACTATCGAATTCGGGCGCATATGGCCATAGCTGCCAAGAAAAAGATCGGTGACATATCCGAATAGTATCGATGCTGGCTCGTGTCACAGCAAGGCGCACTGCGCCTTCCTTGAAACAAATAACTATGAAAATAACTCAACCATGGAGGGATGACCTGCGGTCCGTCAGGATATAATGAACTGTGTCCGAAACAATTTCGCCGTCATGGATCGAGGAATAATTTGTCTGTTAGCGTGCACAACCCCGACCAGTACATGGCAGCGCTCCGCACGATTATAGCCCAAGGACGCAAGCGCATTGGCTTGCTCGTCGGCGCAGGAGCTTCGGCAGGGATGGCAAAGGCGGACGGCTCGTACCCACTTATCCCAGCTGTGGCAGGGCTGACTGACAAGGTGTTGGGCATTCTCGAACCAATCTACAAGGCACAAATTGACGGTCTCAAGGCCGAGCTCTCTCAGCACGATATCGAGACGATTTTGTCGCGCATCAGGTCGCTGAGCAAAGTCATTGGCTCCGCCAAGGTTCACGGCCTTGATGGGCCAGGATTCGCGACCTTTGGTGAAGCCATCTGTGCCGAGATTGGCAAGATCGTCGATGTGCGCCTGCCCATGCCCGGATCTGCATATGCCAATCTGGTGAACTGGATAACGGGGACGAGCAGAGACTATCCAATCGAAATTTTTACAACGAACTACGATCTCCTGTTCGAGGAAGCGTTCGAGTCCGTCCGAGCACCATATTTCGATGGTTTCACCGGTGGCCGTGAGCCGTTCTTCGACCCTGTTTCGGTGTCACGCAGCGACTTGCCGACGCGCTGGACTCGATTGTGGAAATTGCATGGGTCACTGGGTTGGAGAGCAAGCGACAAGGGCGAGGTCATTCGAACCGGGCAAAGTTCAGCCAGCCATCTCGTTTTTCCCGAGCATCTGAAGTACGATCAGACGCAGAAGGCGCCGTATGCCGCTCTGCTTGACCGGCTTCGCGCTTTTCTGCTGACCCCAGACACGCTTCTGATCTCGATCGGCTTTTCTTTCGCCGATGCGCATATCGCCGCGCGTTTGGACGAGGCGTTGGCTGCCAATCCGTCTGCAAGCATCTTCGCATTTCAATATAAGCATCTTGAAGAAGAGCATTCGGCATGTGACCTCGCGCGGCGATTGCCAAATTTCAGTGTATACGCCCGAGATCAGGCAAAAGTGAACGGGATGCGAGGCCCTTGGAAGGCCCCGTCAGAACTCCCCAGCAAGGACTGGGGGCCGATACGCTCAACCTATCTCGACCCCGATGGCAACTTCACGCTCGGTGGCATTGAACCATTTGCTCGCTTTTTCGCGGCTTCTAGATCCATACAGGCTTTCTCGACGTCCCCCACGACGCTACCTATCCAGGTGCCGCCAGCACCATGAGTATCTCCACGCTCCTTGGTCACGTTGGCTCGGTCGCGGGAGCTACAGTCAGCGTACGTCAATTCGAAGGCGTTGCATCCGGCATCGCGATTATCGGCGGACGAAGCTATCGGGTGGGCCAGGTCGGCAGTTTCGTCCGCATCCCTCAGGGCTATCACGACCTCTATGCGATCATTTCCGAGGTTGGAGTGAGTGCGACCCCGGCAGTTCTTGCCGGTGCGCATGATCGGGGTGAGCGCTGGCTCACCGTGCAACTAGTCGGCGAGATCGTAGAAGCATCGTTCGAACGCGGCATCAGCCAATATCCCAACGTGAATGACGAGGTTCACCTTGTCACCGAGGAGGATCTTTCCAAAATCTATGGCGCCGAGTTTGCGGGACAAGTCGTAGTCGGACGGTTAGCCAACGCTGAGAGCATTCCTGTCCGTTTAGACCTCGATAAGTTGGTGACACGACACAGTGCAGTGCTGGGATCGACAGGATCCGGAAAATCCACCACCGTGGCAAGCCTCTTGCGGTCAATTTCGATGCCGGGCGGTGCAGGCTTTCCAAGCGCACGTATTCTCCTGCTAGATATTCACGGTGAGTATGCGCGGGCCCTCGAAGACAATGCCGAGGTCTTTCGCATAGCGCCCGCAGAGGGCGAAAGGCCCCTCGTGATTCCGTTCTGGGCTTTGCGCCCTGCAGACATGATCGAGTTCTTATGCGGAAAACTGGATGATCGCTCGACAACCGCGATCCTTGACAAAATATTCGCTGCGAAAAGCGCGATTGCACAAACGGATGGCCTCGCCGGCGTCGATCTCAATTCGATGACCGTCGACAGCCCCATTCCATACAGCCTCCGGCAGCTCTGGCATGAACTGATCGATCCCGAAGTGAAGACGTGGCTTGATCCGACAAAGACACAGCCGGCGCTGGTAACTCCCGGCGATGCGGCATCCCTTCGACTTCCTTTATATCAACCGCACACGACGACGAACACCGCACCCTACCTCAATAACATTGGCGTCCTTGGAATTCGGAAGCAGCTCGACCGCATGCGTTCACGACTGTTGGACCGTCAATTCGAATTTCTGCTCAAGCCAGGACAATGGGAGCCGGGGTTAAACGGACACACTGAAAACGATCTTCCCGAGCTTGTGGAGAGTTGGATCGGACACGAGAAGGCGATCACGGTGCTCGACTTGTCGGGCATCCCCAGCTCTGTCCTCCTTGAACTCATCGGTGCCATCCTCTCAATTATTTACGAGGCGCTTTTCTGGGGGCGAGACCGTGCGGAAGGCGGCCGCAAACGCCCGCAGCTCATCGTAATGGAGGAGGCACATCGTTATCTGGGTCGCGAGACGAACAACCCCGCCCGGGAGATGGTGCAGCGAATTGCCAAAGAGGGGCGAAAATTTGGGATTGGCGCGATGATCGTTAGTCAGCGGCCCTCCGAGATCGATGACACCATACTTTCACAGTGCGGCACCTTCGTCGCGCTCAGGCTTACCAATTCGACCGACCGCAGCAAAGTACAGGCTGCGCTCCCGGACAATCTTAGCGGGATCGCGGACAGCCTGTCCGTTCTTCGAACGGGAGAGGCAATCATCACGGGTGAAGCCGCACGATTGCCAGTCCGTTGCCGCGTGACGCTGCCGCCCAAGGATCGCAGACCTGACAGTGAGGATCCTCTCGTGGCCGAGAGTTGGAAGAAACTGCGGGGCGACGAGAACTACGACGATCTCGTTGCATGCTGGCGAGCGCAAGATCCGAGGTGGGCACCGGCGGCAAATGTCGTCGACGACGAGGGAGAAAATTAATGGAACGGCAATCGGTAACGTCGGGGAATTTGGCCGAGGTCGGCTACGATCCAGATCTCGAAACGCTCGAAGTCCAATTTCGCCACGGAGGCGTATACCAATATTATAACGTCCCCCCCTTCATGAACGAGCGCCTGATGGCGGCGGAGTCTCTTGGTCGTTTCTTCAATGCAGAAATCAAGGGGCAATACCCCGAAGCCAAAATGTAATTGAGCAGCCCTTGTTATCGGGCTACGCTTTCTGTCGAGATCAGCTGCGACGGACGACTGTCGACTGCTCGATCGCACCCGACGGTTATGTCGCCGTCGCCCTCCGAGTATCCGCAACAAGCACCGCCCAGCGCAAGCTGGCGCAGCACGCTGCGAGACCCAGCCCGGTGACCACGGATTCTGGGACGGTTCAGCGTCGCGCTCCGCTTCATCTCGTTCAGACGCACCGACAGTTTCTATCTGGCCAGACGTTGTTTCGGCAGGTTGGATACCGGGACACGAGCAGTTCAGCTGTCCGCCGGTGAAACCGGCCGGACGTTGACGCGAGCCTGCAAGGACCTACGGATCGACCGTAACGGCCATTTCTAGATAGCGGCAGAAGCCGTTAGCAAGTTGCATCTGGCGCGGCGTCCGGCACTCCGGCTCGAACACGTCCGGATTGGCCACGAGAATGCATAGTGCCTTGGCGCGGGACGTGGCCACATTGAGGCGGTTCGCGCTGTAGAGGAACTCCATGCCACGCGGGGCGTCGGCATGACTGGACGTCGTGACGGAATAGATGACGATGGGCGCTTCCTGCCCTTGGAACTTGTCTACCGTTCCTACCCTCGCGCCCGGGAGGCGCGCCTGGATTTCAAAAACCTGCGCATTGTAGGGCGCGATAATCAGAATGCCGTTCAGGGTGAGCGACGCCTCATTGCCCTCGCGGTCGCGCCAACCTGCACCTGCAGCAAGTATCCCCAGCACAATATTGCGGATGCGGTCAGCCTCCTCCGGGCTGGAATTCTGGTTGCCGCTGTGCTGCACGGCAACATAACGCAGGCCGCTCCCTCCGAGCGGGCCGTCCATCAGAATGGCCTGGTTCTCGAGACCGGGACGGGGAAGGAGTCGGCTTTCGTAGAACAGTTCGGAGGTGAACCGGCAGATGTCGGGGTGGAGGCGCCAGGTCTGATCGAGGAACAGGCCTTGGTCCTCGGCAATGGTCTGCCGCCCGCCGAGAAGGTGATCGAGGGCCGAGACCTCGGTACCTTCGGGGTGCGAGCCCTGTATCGGCTGCTCAAGCTGCTGCGGATCGCCAAGCAGGACAAGGCTGGCTGAGGCCGGCGATATGGCAAGCACGTTGGCGAGCGACATCTGCGCGGCCTCATCCACGAACAGCACGTCGACGAGACCAGGCGCATCGGGCCGGGCCCACAGGAACCCCGTGCCGCCGAGGACGTGGTAGCCGCTTGCAAAGGCGCCGAGGGCTTCGGGGTTCTTCGTGGTGAAAGTGAGGTGCGGGGCATTGTCTTCCGCATCCGTGACCTTATGCAGGCACTGCAGGTCGAAGTCTTCCTTTTCTGCTTCTTCGGCGGCCTTCGCCAGCAGGTTGCGAATGACCTTGTGGCTGTTGGCGGTCACCCCGACGCGAAGGCCGGCCCTGACCAGCGTAAGGATCGCGTGGGCGCCAGTATGGGTCTTTCCCGCGCCCGGCGGTCCTTGGATGGCGAGCACGCCCTGCAATGCCGGGACGAGGCGGCAGGCTGCATCGACCGCGCTCTCGCCCGGCTGGAGCAGCGCCGCGCCGCCGGCATCGGGTGGAAGCTGCAGCAGCAGATCGCGCGTCGCCTTACAGGCACCAGGGCCGGCGATGCCATGATCGGCCACGTACTCGCCTATCTGCACCAGGGACTCGGCTAGAACACTTGTGTCGATATAGGTATGGGCGAAGATAGCTTCGGGGTGAAAAGCGGCAGTGTCGCCACGCTTCTTGATGTCGATCAAGCGATGTTCCAGGTCGACGGCCTCGACTTTGCCGAACCGCTCGCCGCCGACGCTGCGCAAATCCTCCCCGCTGCGAAACTCCGCGTCCTGCGGGGGAAATCGATAGCGGTGGATAGGGGCCTTGGCGGTTCCGCCCACGGTATCCACGAACTCGAGGCCGGCGATGCCTGCCCGCTCGTCCTCCAGCTCGTCCGCGGACAGCGCCGCCAGCCGGAAGTATTCCCACCAGATCGCCTTCTCTTCCCGGCGATGCCAGTCGAGCACGTTCGCCAGCACGTAGAGCGCTTGCTGCTCGGCGCTGCGCTCCGCTGGGTCCACCGGAATGTCATCGGTTAGCACGGCCACCACTGCATCGATCCGCGCCTGCCAAGCTGTAATATCCGGGGAAGCATCCTCTCCAGGCCGAGCCGGCCGTGGAATCTCCACGCCTGAGGCGATCGCGTCCGTGCGTAGGCCTTCTAGCCAGTCGCGAAGCCGCGCCGTCGAGACGCAGTCATCTTGGTTGTAGCCCGCAACGACGGCCCGATCGTCCGCATTGATGCCGCCTGCGTCCCCGAGCTCCAGGCGGGCCTGCACCCTACTCAAAGCATAGTTGGCATCGGCCAGCGACACCGCGCGCGTGAATTCGTAGAGCGGCTCCAGCTTCTTGATGGAATAGCTCTCGACGCTGGCGCGTATGGCGTGGCGGACCACCGCGTAGAGATCGACCAGGACCTCCCCGCGCAGCAGCGTGTCGATCTCTTCCTCGCGCGTCGCGTAGCGCCCCATAAGGCGTTTGAGCGCACCCACCTCGTAGGCGGCGTAGTGACAAATGTGCATACCGGGATGCTGTAGTCGCCGTTCAACTGCGAAATCGACGAAACGTTCAAAGGCTGCCTTTTCATCGGACGGCGTAAGGCACCAGTCGGCGACGTAGGTGAGCGCGCCCTCCGCGTCCTTGAAGGCATAGCCGAAGAGATATTCAAGGCCGCCTTCGCCAACGAAGGGGTCGCCTTCGAGATCGAAGAAAATGTCGCCGTCGTCCGGCACCGGCAGGCGACACAAGCCAAAGCCCGGTTCTATCGGCAGCGTTTCATGGAGTACCTGCCCGGCCGCGCGCCCTGCGACCTGGATCCGGGCCTGCTCCCGGATGCGATTGTAGGACGAAGCGGCGCCGCGCTCCGGCTTCCACGGCGGCGGAAGGGGGAGCTCGGCCAGCGCAGTCATAGTGGCTACGTCGTGGCCGGCGAGCTCGCCGCGCTGTACGGCCGTGATCCCGGCCACAAGGGAGAGGTGATCGTCCTGGTGGCGCTGGTCGTCGCATCGGCCGCGCCAGCGGCAGATATCGCAATGAGCGACCGGCTCCGGATAGGTGCCGTCGTTTGCGTTCAAGGATGCGGCGAAGCGTTCGCGGACATTGCGGTAGTAGGCGGCATAGTCGCTGACCCGAAACGCCTCCGGCTCGAAGCCGGTGAGGGGCGCGACGACGTAGGCGTATTCTGGCACGAGGCCCTGCACCTGCCCGACGAGGTCAGAATAGAGGCAAAGCTGCAGCACCGTCCCACCCTTGGTTTCGCGAGCGAGCTTGGTGTCGATCACTTCATAGGACCAGGTACCGAGGTCGCTTGGCGTCTCGACGCGCCGGAGGATGTCGGCCCGGCCGACGAAGGGCAGCGCCCGTAGCGCCGCCTGCACGATGATCTGCTCGCCGGCACGCATCGCCTCGATCGTGGCGGCCACGGAGCCGTTATCTATGCCCTTGCCCTCGATGACCACGACCGCAAGGCCCGACGCACGCAGGTGATCGACATAGGCCGCCTCGTGAGTGGCCCCGCGCTGCTGCAGGATCTTGAGCAGCGGGTCCCAGATCTTCGGCTTCCCAAGCGCTCCGTCCGCAACCTGAAGGTCAAGCATCGTCAGATGGCCGCAGTTCAAGTAGCCGACCAGGTCGGAGGCGCTCAACTGTAATTCGGAGCCGATTCTCAGCATGAATAAAGTGTGCGCAGATTGGTGACAGCTAGGCAATTCGACATCGCCCGGATTTGCGGTATCGCCTGCTGTCGTTCGCCGTGCCTTGCCGTTGCACAACTTCGGGCGCCACTCTCATCGATCTTTCACGCTAGGGGACTAGTCGAAGCCTTTTCGGCACGGACCAAGCGTATGATCAAATTCTTCTATCGAGCCGCGGTCGAACGCCCGTATGTTCGTAACCGGAGACCGCCCGATGGCATTTCGATTCGTACACACGGCCGATATTCATCTCGACTCGCCACTGCGTTCGCTGGCGATGCGAAACCCCGACCTTGCCGAACTTGTCGGAGACGCCAGCCGCCAAGCGTTCATCTCCATCGTTGATCTCTGCCTTGCGGAACGTGTCGATGCGCTGGTCATCGCCGGCGATTTGTACGATGGCGACCAAACATCCATGAAAACGGCGCGGTTCCTGGCGTCACAGATGACACGACTTCTCCAGGCCGGCATCAGGGTTTTCAAGATCCGTGGCAATCATGACGCCCTATCGCGCATATCGAAACAGCTGGTGTTTCCGGACACGGTCACCATCTTCGGCGGCCGTCCCCAGTCGGTGCTGCAGACAGCCGGCGGGCTCGACGTCATGTTCCATGGCTTGAGCTTTGCCAGCCCCAAGGCGCCGGACAGTCTGCTTCCCAAGTATCCAGCCCCGCGTGAGGGCGCGGTCAATGTCGGCATCATGCATACGAGCCTGGCCGGATCGCCCGGCCACGACGTCTACGCTCCCTGCAGCGTCGCTGACCTGCACAGCCATGGCTTCGACTACTGGGCGCTTGGACACATCCATGTCCGCCAAGTCCATCCTGGGGCGAGCACCGTGGTGATGCCAGGAATTCCACAGGGCAGGGACATCAACGAGGCCGGAGAGAAATCCGTCACCTTGGTGACGATACGAGACGACCGCACCATCGAGATCGAAGAGAGGCCGACCAGTATCGCGCAATTCGAGCGAGTGAACGTTGACCTGGCCGGAACGGTGGAATGGTCCGAAGTCGTCGGACGAGTCCGTTCCGCGCTCGAAGGTTTGCGGGCCTCAGTCAGGTCTCGCCATGCTGTGGTCCGTCTCGGCCTGACCGGGGCGTCACCTTTGTCCTGGGCGCTGATCCGTGACCGTGACCTGCTGCTCGCAGAAGCTGAGCAGGTCGCGGAACAGGTTGGTGAAACCTGGGTGGAGAAGCTCGAGCTTAACGTCTCTCCATCCGCAGCCGAAACGTCCGAGGGCGGAGCTGATCCGATTTTCGAACTCGCTCAATCCATGCGCGCCGATGCTGGCTCGGAAGCTTTCCGTGCCGAGGCGAGGACGTTGGTCCAGAAGATGATCGCGGATCTTCCGCCTGACGGGCGCGATTTCGCTGGAAGAGACGAGGCTGAGCTGGAACTGTTCCTAGACCGGGTGCTTGCCAGCGGCACTGATCTGGTCACCGCTCGCCTCAAATCCGGTGGATCGCAATGAGGCTCCGGCGCCTTGACCTTATTCGCTATGGGAAGTTCACCGACAGGACGATCGACTTCGGGCCAAAGCCGGAATCCGGTCCCGACCTGCATATCGTGTTCGGGCTGAACGAAGCCGGCAAGTCGACGGCGCTCTCTGGTTACCTCGACCTGCTATTCGGCATCGAGGAACGCAGCCGCTACAATTTCCTGCACGAGTACAGCGCCATGCGCATCGGCGGCGTGCTCGAACTCGGCGGCGCAGAGCATGCGTTCACGCGAACGAAACAGCGTGCCAATTCATTGCTGAACGCGACGGGCCAACCGGTGAGCGAACTGGCAATAACGGCCCACCTTGCGGGTCTTTCGCGTGACGCATACGCGACCATGTTTTCGCTCGACGACGAGACACTGGAAGCAGGCGGAAAATCAATCCTGGAGTCGCGCGGCGATCTGGGCAAGCTGCTGTTCACGGCCAGTGCCGGCCTTGGCCATGCCAGCGACACGTTGAGCGCGCTTGAGGCCGAGGCCGACGGGCTCTACCGCAAGCAAGCCCACGGAACGGAACTTGCGCTTCTGAAGAAACGCCTTGCGGAACTGAAATCGCGCAGGGACGAGATCGACACCGTGGCATCGACGTATGAGGCCCATGAAGCCGAACGTCTCGACGCGGTGGAAAAATACGATCACACCATCGCCGAACGATCGGTGCTGACGGCGCGCCTCGATGCCATTGCCAGATACCGCCGAGCTGGCCCGATCCTTGCGGATATTGGACGCAAGGCAGCCCGGCTGGCCGAGTTGCCGGACATCGCCTCACCGCCGCGGACCTGGACAGGCAGCGTCACCGCATTGATCGATGACGACGCCAGCCTGAGAACCCGGCTGGCCGCAAACATCGACGAGGTCGAGCGCCTGACGACGAAGATCGCTGCGGTTGACGTGGACGACCTGATCCTGGCCATTTCCGAGCGTGTTCGAAGCCTTGGGGAAAGCAAGGTGCGCTTCGCCTCGGCAGGCTTTGACCTACCCAATCGAAGGACGGAGTTGCAGATTCTCAACAACGCAGTGGCGACTTGCCTTGCCGCCCTGGGACGGTCCTCGGAGCCGGAGCCTGCAGCACTGCTTCTGCCTGCCGCCACCGTTGGCGCTGTCCGCGCCATGGTCGAACAGAGATCCGGAATCGCGACGCGTCTTGGCGTCGCCCGGGACGAAGCCGCGGCGGCGCATGACGCGCTTCAGACGGCTCGGGAACGGGTGGGCGAAGAAAGGGCTGTGCCCGAGCCTGCCAGGGCGAAGCTGAGCTCGGCTTTGTCGAAGGCGAGAGCTAGCGGGCACCTCGGCGAGATCAAGGCCGCGCGCGAGGCGGAGGATGCAGCCACAATTCGATGGGAGGCGGCACTGGGACGCCTGCACCCATGGTCTGGAGACGTGCGGTCGCTGACAAGGGTTTCCGTCCCGAGCGCCGGACAGATCAACGCCTGGAAGACGTTAGCAACGACGCTCGGCCGGAACAAAGCCGTGCTTTGCGAACGTCTCGCCGACCGCCAGGCCAATCACGATTTGCTGTCGGCGCACCTTGGGGGCCTTCGTGCGTCCGTCGATGTTGCCGACGATGAAGCGGCCGCCGCCGTCCGGCGTGCCCGCGACGAGGCCTGGGCAAGGCACAGAGGCGAGCTTACCGGCGAGACAGCGGATGATTTCGCGGTAGCGTTGGCACGCGACGACGGTATCGGTGCGGGCCGCTTGGCCAGCGCCTCGCAGCTTGCCGACATCCGGGCAACAACACGCGACCTTGCCGAGGCCGCGGCCGACATTTCACGCACGCGCGAGCAAGTTGCACGGATCGACGTGGATGCGGATGCCGCACTGTCGGAAATGCGCGGGGCGGCGCGAGATCTGCTCGGAGAATGCCTGGAACCCTCGCCAGAGCGTCTGATCGAACTGATCGAGGATCATATCTCCGCCCGCGCCGATGCGCTCGAAGCCTGGGAGGAAATCGAAGTTGCCCGCAAGAAGGCTGGGCGCGCTGCCGACGAGGAACAACGCATACGTCTTGAGTTGGACGGGACGCTCAAGAGCGTCGGCATAGGCTCGGAACCTGGCGACAGCCTGGAAACGATCATGGCCGTCGCGGAGCTGTTCCTCGACCGGCAGCGCAAAGTGGACGCCGCACATGCCGAGGTGCTCAAAACAGTGGGCGCCAGGGAGGAAGAACTGGCCACCAGACGACGCGCGGTGGGCGTAGCAGAACGGCGTGAGGAAGAATGGCTGGCCGGCGTTGCCGAAGCGCTCAAGGGCACCTGGCTCGAAAACGGAGTTGCCGCGTCCGCTGTTGGCACCGTCCTCGATCAAGTGGCGCAGCTGGCCCGAAGCCTCCAGGAACGGGACGCCATGCAGATCCGCATCGAGAAGATGGAGGCTGACAGGGACAACTTTATTGTCGAGGTCACCACCATCGCCACTGAGGCGGGCGAGGCCGCCGACGACGAGCCGGAACAGTTGGCGATCCGGCTTGCCGAACGCCTCGAGGGCGCCGATCGTGCGCGCGCAGCGAAGGCAGGCCTCGTCAACGAGCTAAAGCGCCTGCAGGATGCTCGCGAGGTTCTCGACGCCGAAATTTCGGCCCATGCGCGCCGCAGGAACGAGATCCTGAGCGCCTTTAGCGTGGCCACACTCTCCGAAGTCGTTGAACGCGACGAGTTGCTGCGCGACAGGGATCGTCTGCGCACTGCCGTCGCCGAACTCCAGGAGCAGGTATCGGCCGAACTCGCGGTGGCAGGGTTCGAGCAGGCGCGTTCAATCCTGGATGCGCTCGATTTTGACAGCCTGGCAATCGAGAAGGCGGAAGGCGAGCAGAGGCTTCTGCAGCTTGACGAAGCAATCCAGCAACAGCTTATTCGCCAGACGCGCGCCTCAGACAGGCTGGACGCCATCGGCGGCGACAGCGCTGTTGCCCGCATAGATGCCGAACGGCGCACGATCCTTCTGGAGATCGAGGAAAAGGCCATCCGCTACATCGAGCTGAAACTGGGCATCTTGTCGGCCGGAAATGCCCTGCGCATCTACCGCGAGCGGCATCGCTCGGGAATGATGGCTCGAGCATCCGACGCGTTCGCGCTCATGACGCGCGGCCAGTACTCGGGTCTGACAACCCAACCGGTGAAAGGTGGTGAAGTGCTCATCGCTCTGCAGCGTGACGGGCAGTCCAAGGTTGCCGACGCGCTATCAAAGGGCGCACGCTTCCAGCTCTACCTGGCGCTCAGGCTTGCGGGATATTACGAGTTCGCCCAGTTTCGACCGTCCGTCCCTTTCATCGCCGACGACATCATGGAAACCTTCGACCATGTCCGTTCGGAAGAGGTTTTCCGGTTGTTTGGCGAGATGGCGAGTGCAGGACAGGTAATCTACCTGACGCATCACCAGCACCTGTGCGAGATCGCCAAGACCGTTGTGCCGGGCGTAACGATCCATGAGCTCGGATGATGCCGGACTTGTGCTGACGCGACACGTTACGCGCGCCGTCAAGCGTGCCAACAGCACCGGCTGCAAGCGCTGCGAAGACCGGATCGAAATCCTTATGCTGTGGTCCTCTTTCGCTATGCAGTACCGTGCGATCGCACCGTCGGGTGGATTGCGGACAGCCGTTTGTCGCCTTGCAGCATGACCAGTCTGTTCTGGTCGGGCCGGTTATGGTCGAACCAGGCAGGACCCACGATCGTGCAGGGCACTCCCCGAACGAGCCGTTCGCCGCGCCACTTCCAGCGTGCAAGCCTTCACGGCCGGTCGCCCCTGACATGAGTGCGATGCGTGCCTCGCCGCCCGCAAGTACGACAAGCAGGTGCGCACACCGCCATAATCGACCGACTCTTCCGCAGTCGGACTGCCATAGGTTCCACGAATAGAAATTTACGCGATACCGACGAATTACATCAAAATCCATTGGTAGTGATCGTTTTTCATGAGATGCGTCTTTCGGCACTGGATTTTCACAGATCGAGACCGAGGTCCATCTCGACTCGATTGCCATCACCGCTGCGCTGCGGTGCGCGGAGGGCAGGTCCAGGCCGCTGACGAATCGCCAACGCGAGTCGACTGCGAGTGCCGGTTCACCACGCATCTCGGACGAGGCCGTCGCCCTTGTGCCGCCGATCGGCTTACGCATCATCACGAGCGCGGTAGGCTGATCATCCTGGCGCTCATCAACACAGGTTGTCTTCCAAACAGCGCTCTGCAATAAATTACCCATGCGCAACTTCTGCGGGTGGCTACCACCGCCTTGCGAAGACGCCGAAGGCCAGGGACGACACGACGAACATCCTGGGCGTAACGCCCTTGGATCGTGGCTCACTCCACGTGGGTTCCCAACGTCCGGCCTCGCAGCGCGCACCGCTGCCCTCGCTGGACTCAACCCGCGGGAGGTCGTGCTATGCCCAAAATTCATTCCGATTATTTCCGTGCCGGCAGTGCGGGCATTGGTGACTTGACGCTCTGGGAACTGGCCGATCCGGATGCCATGGCTCGGGCAGCCACCGAGCTTTATGGACTGCGCGCGGCGACTGCAGCAGCACATTGCGCGCTGACAGCGCATTTCGACGGCCGCACGCGTGACTACCGCTTCTGGTGCACGGTCTTTTCAGAACTGGGTTGCGGCAGGGCCTGAGTGGATCAGGATGCAAACCTCGGGATCAGACGCATCTTTGACCATGGCTGAGGTCCAACATCGTCTGCAAGGCCATAGGTTCACGTCTCGATCGGAAGCCGGTTCGACCGCTTGATCTGGGCAAGGGCAAAGCTGGATTCGATCGAGGCAACGCCATCGAGCCGCGTCAGCTTTTCCTTCAGGAAGCGGTCATAGGCGTGCAGGTCGCGCACCACCACGCGCAGCAGATAGTCGCGCTGGCCGGTCATCAAATAGCAGTCGACGACCTCCGGCCAGCGCCCGATCGCCGTGTTGAAACGCTCCAGCTCACTCTCGCGCTGGCGTTCCAGCTTGATCGAGGCGAACACCGAGATTGGCAGATCGACCAGATCCTGGTCGATGAGCGCGGCATAGCCAGTGATGACGCCCCTGTCCTCCATCATGCGTACGCGACGCGCGCAGGGCGATGCTGACAGGCCGACCTGATCGGCAAGTTGCTGCGCCGTCATCCTGCCGTCCTCTTGTAGCGCGGCGATGATCTTGCGGTCGATATCGTCCAGTCGGCTTTTTGGCACGGATTGTCGCTCCTACCATCGATATTGATCAAAGCAGCTAAAACAAGTCTCGAACTAAGGCAAGTTTAGCGACAATCGGTTTTTCCTCCGCCCTATGATTTCGAACGGTTTCACCAGGAGACTTGGCACTTGGACGAGCGGACTTTGGAGGCGCTTTCGGCGCTGGAGAAAAAGGTGCTGTGGCTGTCGGCGTGGACGATCCACAACGCTAACCACCTGCGCGAAAGCACTGACGGCCTGAAGGTTGGCGGCCATCAAGCGTCATCAGCCTCAATGGCGACGATCATGACTGCTCTCTACTTCTCTGTGCTGAGGCCGGAGGATCGCGTCGCGGTGAAGCCGCACGCGTCGCCTGTGTTTCACGCCATCCAATATCTGCTCGGCAACCAGACCAGGGAGAAGCTTGAGCAGTTCCGGGCGTTCGGTGGTGCGCAAAGCTATCCGTCGCGAACCAAGGACATCGACGACGTCGATTTCTCCACCGGCTCCGTCGGGCTCGGCGTCGCCCAGACACTGTTCGCCTCGCTGGTGCAGGATTATCTGCGCGCCCGCGACGAAAATTTTGCCGAAGGCCGCATGGTGGCGCTGATCGGCGATGCCGAGATGGATGAGGGCAACATCTTCGAGGCGCTGCTGGAAGGCTGGAAGCATGGCCTGCGCAATTGCTGGTGGATCGTCGACTACAATCGCCAGAGCCTCGACGCCGTGGTGCGTGAGGGGCTGTGGGAACGCTTCGAGAGCATTTTCCGCAATTTCGGCTGGGACGTCGTCATCCTCAAACATGGCTCGCTCCAGCAGGCGGCCTTCGCCGAGCCCGGCGGCGAGGCGCTGCGCGCCTGGATCGATGCCTGTCCGAACCAGCTCTATTCAGCGCTGACCTTCCAGGGCGGCGCTGCCTGGCGCAAACGCTTGCTCGCCGACATTGGCGAAGAGCCGGCCGTCGCATCGCTGCTCGAACGCCGATCCGATACCGATCTGGCCGCGTTGATGACCAACCTCGGCGGTCATGATCTTCCCTCCCTGCTCGATGCGTTCGAGACGGCGCGCGGCAACGACCGGCCGACATGCTTCATCACCTACACCATCAAGGGTTTCGGGCTGCCGCTTGCCGGTCATAAGGACAACCATGCCGGGCTGATGACCAAGGACCAGATGGCGATGTTTCGCACGTCGATGTCGGTCGGCGAGGGGCGCGAGTGGAACGCCTTCGAAGGGCTGGATGTCGGGGACCTGGAACTGCAACGTTTCCTCGATGCGGTTCCGTTCGCAGCCAAGGGCCAGAGGCGGCGCCACGCGCAACGCATCATCGTGCCCGATCATCTTGTCTCCGAGGCCAAGGGCAGCGTCTCCACGCAGATCGGCTTCGGTCGGATTCTGGACCAGATCGCACGCGCCGGCGGGCCGCTTGCCGATGCGATCGTCACCACGTCGCCTGACGTCACGGTCTCGACCAATCTCGGTCCATGGGTGAACCGACGTGGGTTGTTTGCCCGGGAATCGCTGGCGGATACGTTCCGTAACGAACGCATCGCCTCGGCGCAGAAATGGGAGTTCGGCACGTCCGGCCAGCACATCGAACTGGGCATCGCCGAGAACAATCTGTTCATCCTGCTGTCGGCGCTTGGCCTGGCGCATTCGATCTTCGGCAAGCGGCTGTTGCCGATCGGCACGCTCTACGATCCGTTCATCCAACGCGGCCTCGATGCGCTCAACTATGCCTGCTACCAGGATGCCCGCTTCCTGCTTGTGGCCACGCCATCGGGCGTCACGCTGGCGCCCGAGGGAGGCGCGCATCAGTCGATCGCCACCCAGCTGATCGGCATGGCCCAGGACGGTCTCGCCGCCTACGAGCCGGCCTTCGTCGATGAGCTGAGCGTCATCATGCGCTTTGCGCTGGATTACATGCAGCGCGATGGCGATGCCGTGCAGTCCGAGCGTACATGGTTGCGCGACGAGACCGGCGGATCGGTCTATCTGCGCCTGTCGACACGGCCTGTTGAGCAGATCGCCCGTGCCATGACGCCGGAACTGGAACAGGACATTGTCGATGGTGGCTACTGGCTGCGCCGCCCAGGCCCGAACGCCGAATTGGTCGTCGCCTACACCGGCGCCGTCGCGCCGGAGGCCATCGAGGCGGTCGGCATGATGGCGGAGGACCGTCGCGATGTCGGCCTTCTGGCAGTGACTTCAGCTGACCGGTTGAACGCGGGCTGGACGGCTGCGAGCCGGGCGCGCGAACGCGGCCTCGTCCATGCCAGGAGCCATGTCGAAAGGCTGTTTGCCGATCTCCCGCCCCACTGCGCGATTGTCACCGTCACGGACGGCCACCCGGCGATACTAGGCTGGCTCGGCTCGGTCTTTGGCCACCGCACGCGCAGCCTTGGCGTCGAACACTTTGGTCAGTCTGGGACGATCGACGGCCTTTACCGACACTTCGGCATCGACGCGAACTCCATCGCCACCGCCGGTGACCGCATTGCCGAGGGTCGGCCGGTTCGCTATTTGCGCGCGCTGGATTGATGTCACCTGTGGTTCCAGTGCAGACCGGATCGCGAAGATTGTTCGGGTTCCTCCGGTCACCGAGCCTGAGCGTCGCTTAGTTGCCCTTCTGGCCGAGCACTCGCTCCAAATTCTCATAAGCCCGACGGTGCCGTTCTTCCGGCATGCGTTCCAGATTATGCAGCTTCCAGCGAACGGCCGGAAGCTTGTCCGCCCCTTCGATGCCAAGCAGATCCCACTGCGGGCGACGCGCCTTGAAGGAGAGCAAGAATCTTCGCTGATCGTCGGTGAGTGTTTGATTGAGGTTTGCAATTAGCCGCTCGCGAACGTCTAGCAATTCATCGAGTCTAACCTCGATCTGCGACATGCGCAGAAACTCACCTTCGTAGATGCCCGCAATGTCCTTGCGGGTCGGCTGAAGGAGCTCCGCCATCGTCCGGTTATGGCTTATAAGGTAGACGAGAAAGGTCTTCACCAAATCTTCGGTCAACCCTTCATTCTCGAACAGCAATTTGACATCGAAAAGGTCGCGCGGATGTTGTCGGTCAAGCGCCGCGCATAGCTTTCCGGCGTAGAGATCGGGGATCGAAAGAAGCTGCATCTCGACATAGCCGAATTGCTCTTCAACCGCAGGCGACACCTCTCGTAATTCCTCGGGGAACACCGAGCCTCGCAACACGGGCGAAAGTTCGACCTTGATGCGATCGCCGCCTTGGGTCACGAAAAGACGCAAGGCATCGCGCTGATCTTCATATGATCGGATAATTTCCGTATCGGGCATCGCCTTGGAGATGGCTTCAGCAATGCGTGAGAGCGCTTCAGCAATTTTCTTGAGCGCCTCATCGCGGTCATCCATAGGCAGGTAGACAAGATCGATGTCGACGGAGAGCCGCGGCAGATCGCGAACAAAGAGATTGATGGCCGTGCCGCCCTTGAGGGCGAAGCACCTCTCCGCCGCAACGAGCGGCAAGACGCGCGTCAGGAGTCGGACTTGTCTGAAGTAAGGGCTCGTTGTGTCCACATCTCCTCCGGAACCGTTATGCGGTATTTTGGATCGAGCCTGCCGCCTCTGACCAGCACTCTGTTACCGATGCCAATGCCAAGTTCATCAAGCGCCTCGGCTTTGGGTAGCTTCTTCAGCCAGGCGTAGGAATGACGTTCGGCCATCCAATAGAACAGCCTACGCAATTTGACATTCGTGCATTTGCGCAGGAGTTGCTCCATGCGCTTTGGCGAGAGCGTGGTCATGCCTTGGAGAAGCTGGTCGGCGTGCTCGAAGGAGATGACGCCGGGCACGTCCATGAGAACCTCGAGATAAGCCCGCTCAGGCGATGACATGGTGAACGGCCAAACGCCGGCCCGCTGACCCGGTATGGCGGCATCTAAGAAAGATCGCTCGTTTGTATCATACCCGCGGTTGACGAGGCCGGAGCCGCCCAGCGAGGAGAGACGGTTGTGGCGGACGAATTGCACTGAAGGCAACGCATTTTGTAGCCAGGCTGGCAAAGCGTCTTTGCCGTAAAGATGGACCGCGCGTTGCCGCGACAGTGGCAGGTAGTGCGCAAATCCTTGCAATTCGAGCGCTGTCAGCCCTCCGACACTTAGATCCGTGCTGAAGATGGTTTGCAACGCGGCGACGACGCCTTGCCAGGTGAGGTGTGTACCGGGGCGTATATAGACACCGGATGCGAGCGGCGTGAGCTGCCTGCTTTTGAGCAGATTGTCGAGCGCGTGGCGATCGAAGTCCGGGGTCTGCCTCGCCAGCCATTGTTTGGTGACCGGTAGCCCCTCGGGCACCAGGTTTTGCAGCAATTGTCTCCGGTTGGCATTCGTTGGCATAAGTTTGTCAGGCTTTTAAATTGCGGCGATGATCGCCGCAATTTGTGATTTCTATAAACTATCACTTTTAACGTGAATTACAACCTTTAGAAAATGCGGCGATCATCGCCGCATTTCTAACGAACTATAAACCAACGAGCTAACCGCTAGAGGGCCAACACAGCGCAGCTGGCACCGAACGCTCAACTGCTTGCATCGCCGTTGAGGTCTAACTTGATGGTCGCCAGCCGATCCGCCACTGCGCGACCTCAGATCCACTTGCGCTTGATTGCGATGCCGAGGGCTTGATAGGTGGTCAAGACGTTGAGCTTGCGACGAATGTTTTGTAGCTGAAACTCCACGGCTCGGCGACTGACATTGCGAAGTGCTGCGATGTCGTCATTGGTCTTGCCCTGTAGTAGCCATGCAAGGCACTCCAACTGATAGCTTGTCAAAGGAGAGGCGGCCGCGCTCATCAGCCCGTGGTCATCGCGGTTTTGCAGGTAGCCATCGACGAAGGCACCAAGTGTCAGAACCGAATATGGGTCCGCGAGCATGGTGGTGTCGGGTTTGCGCTCGCGCGACGAGAAGGTGAAGAGAGCACGCCTTCCAAAACCATCGAAGATAGGGATAGAGATCCCCGAACGGATGCCAAAATTTCGGGCCTCGCCAAAAAACGTCCGGTGATGCTTTCTTGCTGGAACGGGCAAGCCACTCTCCGACCAGGCGTACGCACCGCGTCTTGCAGCCACCGCTTCAACGACAGGATCGACCTTGGCCAGTCCGCTGTCGAGATAGTGCTTCTGCCACGCCACCGGATAGTTTGACATCCCATACACGTCCGCCTCGTGGACCGACAGATATGTGAACCATTCAAATCCCTGGGTGTTGGCGAACCTGCGCAAAGCCTGATCGATGGCGGGCTTGTCGGGCGCTAGTTTCAACCAGTCCCGCAGCATTTCAAACTGTGGCTTCAGAGACTTCATCAACACTCCTTCTTACTGCCCCAAGCCGCAAAAAGGTGCATCTCTTATTCAAGTTCATGCAAGTGAGATCAACCAAAAAATGCAACCACCGCTGGTAGTCCGGTCATTCTGGGGATTTACCTGGACGGCCTTCGGATACCCGTAATGGTCCGCCTGCTCGAACCCTGTTTCTTTCGCACTATCGAAACAGCGCGGAGAAAATGGCATGCAGATAGTTGCGGTCCGAAATGGAGAAAGCAGCGCAGGGGATAGGCTGATCGATCAAATGCATGCGCTGCGTGCGCGCGTTTTCAGGGATCGCCTCGGCTGGAACGTAACCGTCAAGTCCGGGCGCGAAACAGATGAGTACGACGCGCTCGATCCGACCTACCTCCTCGCCATCGCGGACGATCCGCGCCGTGTCGTTGGGTGCGCACGGCTACTTCCAGCCACCGGGCCGACAATGCTGGGCCAGACATTTCCGATCCTTCTCGATGGCCATCCCATGCCACGCCATCCCGCGTTGATCGAAAGTTCCCGGTTCTGCGTGGATACGGAGCTTGGAGCCAGGAATGCGGCCAGAGGCCTCCACAAGACGACAATGGCGCTGTTCGCCGGAATCCTCGAATGGTCGTTGGTCAACGGCTATTGCGAAGTAGTGACTGTCACCGACATCCGTTTCGAAAAGATTCTTGGCAGGGCAGGGCTACCTTTCAATCGCCTCGGCTCGCCTCGTCCGATCGGCAACACGATCGCGGTTGCCGGCATCATTCCCGCTACCCTTCAAAATGCCCTTCGCGTTCGGGCGAACGGATATGAGCCCTTCTCCCTGGACGCGCTCCCACTCGCAGCGTGAGGGCGGATCGATCCACAACATCGAATCCAGAGATGATCCTCAAATGATGCCCATTTCGCAATCACACCATCGCCTCGTCCGAAAACTCCGCGAGGCCATGGGCAGCACGATCTGCAACACGCTCGACGACGCGCTCGTCGTCGAGATCATGCTCAATCCGGACGGACAGCTCTTCGTCGAACGTATCGGCGAACCGATCACACGGGCAGGCAGCTTGGCGCCGCAGGCGGCCGAGACGATCATTGGCACAGTCGCTCACGCGCTCGGAACGGAGGTGAACCTCAACCGGCCGATCATTTCGGGCGAGCTGCCGATCGGCGGACATCGGTTCGAGGGGCTGTTATCACCTGTGGTCGCGGCGCCCGTCTTCACGATCCGCAAGCGCGCCGCGCGGCTCTTCCCACTCGACAGCTATGTCCGCGACAAGATCATGACCGCATACCAGGCTTCGGTCATCCGCAACGCCGTCGAGAACCGGATGAATATCATCGTTGCCGGCGGCACGGGGACGGGCAAGACAACACTCACCAACGCGGTAATCGGCGAGATCGTCAGCCTGACGCCGGAACACCGCCTGGTCATTCTCGAGGACACGGCCGAGATCCAATGCGCTGCAGAAAATGCCGTTGCGCTCCACACGACTGACGCGGTGGATATGAGCCGACTGCTCAAATCCACCATGCGTCTGAGACCCGACCGGATCATCGTCGGCGAGGTTCGGGATGGTGCTGCGCTCACGCTGCTGAAAGCGTGGAATACAGGCCATCCCGGCGGCATCGCCACGATCCATGCGAACAGCGCGCTTTCGGCGTTGACCCGCCTCGAGCAACTGACGGCCGAGGTCAGTTCCAACCCGATGCCCGAAATCATCGGCGAGACGGTCGACATGGTCATCTCCATCGAACGCACGCCGAAGGGCCGACGCGTTCGTGAATTGCTGGTTGTCGAGGGTTATCGCGACGGCCATTACCGCATCGAACCCGACGACAGCGAAGAGGGGCAACGCCATGTCGCGTAAGGCGATCAAGACTTCTTTTGGATTGGTAGGTTCAGTGGTCCTCCCGGCCGCACCGGCATTCGCCGCCGGGGGAGGGGGCGGACTGCCTTGGGAGGGCCCGCTTCAACAGATCCAGCAGTCGATCAACGGACCCGTCGCCGGCACGATCGCACTCGCAGCCGTGGCGATCGCCGGCGCCATGTTGATCTTTGGCGGCGAGTTGAACGATTTCGCACGGCGGCTGGTCTATGTCGTGCTCGTTGCAGGCATCCTTCTCGGCGCCACGCAGATCGTCGGGCTGTTCGGTGCTGGCGGCGCATCGATTGGCGCACCAATCCAGGCGCCCGTAGAGGGAAGGGCGCTCGAGCCTTCCTCGGCTCGCACCGATGGCTGAGCGCATCAGCCACCTCCGCCGCGTCAGGATCCATCGCGCGCTTTCCCGGCCGAACCTTCTGTTCGGCGCAGATCGAGAGCTGGCGCTCGTGACGGGCCTGGCAAGCGTCATTCTCATCTTTGTCGTTCTGACCTGGTTCTCCGCGCTGTTTGGCATCGCGATCTGGATTTTCATCGTCGCGATGCTGCGCATGATGGCAAAATCCGATCCGATGATGCGAACCGTCTATCTGCGCCACATCCGATACCGACCGCACTACCGGCCGACCTCGACTCCCTGGCGGGCTTACTAAGCAAGAGGCCGGTCATGGTTGCGCTCAAGAAATTTCGGCATTCCGGTCCATCGTTTTCCGACCTGCTTCCCTACGCAGGTCTCGTGGACAACGGTATTCTCCTGCTGAAGGACGGCTCGCTGCTCGCTGGCTGGTATTTTGCCGGGCCAGATTCCGAAAGCTCGACCGATTTCGAGCGCAACGAGGTTTCGCGTCAGATCAACGCCATCCTGGCGCGCCTCGGCAGCGGCTGGATGATCCAGGTGGAAGCGGTGCGTATACCGATCACCGCATACCCCCAACGTGAGGACGGCCATTTCCCTGACCCGGTGAGTGCTGCGATCGAGGACGAACGCAGAAAGCATTTCGAGGCCGAGAGCGGCCATTTCGAGAGTCGTCACGCGATCCTTCTCACCTACCGTCCGGCGGAGAAGCACAAATCGACCCTGACAAAGTATGTCTATTCAGACGACGCCTCGCGCAACGAGCGCTTTGCCGACATCATGCTGGGATATTTCCGGACCGCGATCCGCGAGTTCGAACAATACATGGCGAACGTGCTGTCGATCAGGCGCATGGTCACCCAGGAAACAGCTGAGCGCGGCGGGACAAGGATCGCGAAGTATGACGAGCTTCTGCAGTTCGTCCGCTTTTGCATCGTAGGCGAAAACCATCCGATCAGGCTGCCAGCGATCCCGATGTATCTCGATTTCCTGGTGACTGCCGACTTCCATCACGGTCTTTCGCCGCTCGTCGACAACCGGTACCTCGCGGTGGTGGCGATCGACGGCTATCCGGCCGAGAGCTGGCCGGGCATTCTCAACTCGCTTGATCTGATGCCTCTCACTTACCGATGGTCGTCGCGCTTCATGTTTCTCGATTCCATCGAGGCGCGTCAGAAACTCGAACGAACCCGCAAGAAGTGGCAGCAGAAGGTTCGCCCCTTCTTCGACCAGCTCTTTCAGACGAACTCCCGGTCGATCGACCAGGACGCCGCCATGATGGTCGCGGAGGCCGAGGATGCAATCGCGGAATCGTCATCGCAGCTCGTCGCTTACGGATACTACACCCCGGTTATCGTGATGTTCGACCAAGACGAGCGGCGACTGCGCGACAAGGCCGAAGCGGTGCGCCGGCTTGTTCAGGCCGAAGGCTTCGGCGCCCGCATCGAGACGCTCAACGCAACCGAGGCCTTTCTCGGCAGCCTGCCGGGCAACTGGTACGCCAATGTCCGTGAGCCGCTGATCAACACACGCAATCTCGCCGACCTTATCCCACTCAACGCAGTGTGGTCGGGCAGCGCTGTTGCCCCTTGCCCGTTCTACCCGGAGAATTCTCCGCCGCTCTGCCAGGTCGCATCCGGCTCGACACCGTTCCGTCTCAACCTTCACTCCGGCGATGTCGGTCACACTCTGATCTTCGGCCCGACTGGTTCCGGGAAGTCGACCCTGCTCGGTCTGATCGCAGCGCAATTTCGCAGATACGAGGGCGCGCAGCTCTTCGCCTTCGACAAGGGGCGGTCCATGCTGCCGCTTACGCTTGGCGTTGGCGGCGATCATCATGATGTCGGGGCAGGCGAGGGGCTTTCCTTCTGCCCGCTTTCCGAACTCGGCTCGGACGAGGATCGGGCCTGGGCCGCGGAGTGGATCGAGACCTTGATCGCGCTGCAGGGTGTGAAAACCACGCCAGACCATCGCAACGCCATTTCCCGGCAGCTGGGCCTAATGGCGACGTCCGAAGGAAAGTCCCTTTCCGACTTCCTGTCAGGCGTGCAGTTGCGCGAGATCAAGGATGCCCTTCACCATTACACGGTCGATGGTCCGATGGGGCACCTGCTCGACGCCGAAGCCGACGGTCTGACGCTATCGTCATTCCAGACGTTCGAGATCGAGCAGCTGATGAATATGGGCGACCGGACCCTCATCCCGGTTCTGCTCTACCTGTTCCGCCGTATCGAAAAGCGTCTCACTGGATCGCCCAGCCTCATCATCCTCGACGAGGGCTGGCTGATGCTCGGACACCCCGTGTTCCGCGACAAGATCAGGGAGTGGCTCAAAGTCCTGCGCAAGGCGAACTGCGCGGTTATCCTCGCAACGCAGTCGATCTCGGACGCCGAGCAGTCGGGCATCATCGACGTGCTGAAAGAATCCTGTCCGACGAAGATTTGCTTGCCGAACGGGGCCGCCCGCGAGAGCGGTACTCGGGAGTTCTATGAGCGGATCGGCTTCAACGAACGCCAGATCGAGATCGTCGCGACCGCGCTTCCCAAACGTGAATATTACGTCGTCTCGCCCGAGGGACGCAGGCTGTTCGACATGGCGCTCGGTCCCGCAACGCTCTCCTTCGTCGGCGCGGCCGGCAAGGACGACCTCAAGCGCATCCAGGAATTGCGAGAGGTTCACGGCCAGGACTGGCCCGCAGCTTGGCTCAAGCAGAGAGGAATCGACAATGTCGACACAGGTCTCCAGTCGTAGCCGTGGCGCTCGGCCCGGCTCACTTGCTCCAATGATCTTGCTCCTGGCGGCAAGCGCGTCAGTGCCAGCAGCGCTGACCGCTGCCAACGCGGGTGCCGTCACCGGCAACGCGACTGAATGGACCCAGTTGCTCAACAACTCAGAGCTCGTTGGCCTTGTCGGCCAGTCGGCCGAGCAAATCCAGAACCAGGTCACGCAGGTCACCCAGCTTGCCGAGCAGATCCAGAACCAGATGCGCATTTACGAAAACATGCTGCAAAATACGGCGAAGCTTCCTTCCCAGGTCTGGGGTCAAGTCGAGACCGATCTCGGAAAGCTCCAGGGAATCGTAAACCAGGGGCAAGGGATCGCCTTCTCCATGGGTAATATGGACGATGTCCTGAAGCAGCGGTTCCAAAGCTATGCCGATTTCAAGAGCAACCTGCCGGAAGGGCAGGACTTTTCAAGCGCGTGGCAAAGCTGGTCGGATACCAACCGCGACACCATAGCCGGCACGCTGAAAGCGGCCAACCTGACCGCGGAACAATTCTCCAACGAGGAAGGCACAATGCGCCAGCTCCGTTCGATGTCGGAATCAGCGGACGGACAGATGAAGGCCCTCCAGGTCGGGCATCAGATCGCAACCCAGCAGGTCGCCCAGACTCAGAAACTGCGCGGACTGCTAGCGCAGCAAACGACCATGATGGGGACCTGGTTTCAGTCCGAACAGGCAGGGAAGGACCTCGCACAAGCGCGACGGGAGAAATTCTTCAACGCCCCGACCCGTGACATTCGCGGCGGCCAAACCATGGAGCCGCGCTGGTGAGCAAACCTCCATACGTCGGGTTAGTTCTTGCACTCCTGTTCAGTTTGTTCGCCGGAGGCACTATTGTGTGGGTATGGACGACGACAACCGGGGTGCCAGCGGCGAGTTCACCGTCTTCTTCAGCAACATCATCAACCTCGGATGCCGAACACCGTAGCCGAGTGGAAAGATTCTTTGGTGGGGACCCCGATCGCAACATTCGGAATGGCCAGGAAATGAAGCCACGATGGTAACGAAACCAAAACGCGGATTCGGGTTCGTCGCTGTAGTAGCCGCTGCCCTTGCACTGCTTGCGTGCGTTCCGGCCCTTGCCCAGGAAGGCTCGGTGCTGACGACTCTGGAGAACTCTGTCGTCATCGCCGCCAAGGGTTGGGAAACGACGGTGATAGATGCCGCCCGTTCCCTGTTCTGGATTCTGGCAGGCATTGAGATCGGCCTCGCCGCGGTTTGGCTCGCCATAAATGCCGCCTCGCTCGATGCATGGTTCGCGGAGCTGGTTCGACGGATCATGTTCGTTGGGCTTTTCGCGTTCATTCTCGAACGAGGGCCAAGCTTCGCCAAAGCAATAGTCGACAGTCTCTTCCAGATAGGTGCCAATGGTGGATCAGCGTCGCCCGCCAACGTCTTCGACGCTGGCATACGTGTCGCCTCGAAGATGTCCGAACAGGCGAAGTTCGGCCTGTTCGAAGACAACGCGCTGGCGATCGCCGCGGTCTTCGCCATGGTCGTGGTGGTCGTTTCTTTCTCCCTTGTCGCCGCGATCTTCGTTGCGGTCATGGTCGAGATGTATGTTGGATTGCTTGCTGGCATGATCATGCTTGGTCTTGGGGGCTCATCTTTCACCAAGGACTTCGCCGTCCGCTATCTAGTCTACGCTCTATCGGTTGGCATGAAGCTGATGGCGCTGGTCATGATAGCCCGCATCGGATCCGAGGTGCTGCTCGGTCTAGCGGAAGCACCAACCGCGACATCGGACCAGTTCATCACAACGCTTGCGATCGCCGGCATATCAGTCGTGGTCTTCATCATCGCCATGTATGTGCCCGCCATTCTGCAAGGCGTGGTTCAGGGCGTCTCTGTCACCGGCGGCATGGAAACGATACGTCACGGCGGGCAGGCAACCTCTGCAGGTCTTGGCGTCGGCACCCTCGCCTACGGTGGGGTGAGGGCCGGCTCTTCGGCGTACTCCGAAGCCCGGCAGTCAGGAGCATCGTTCGGTTCCGCTGCGATAAAGGGCATCTCCTCAGGTGTCGGATTGGCAGGCGGTGCACTAGCCTCCGCCGCTAAAGACCAGGCGATCGGCGCACCGGGTTCATACGGCACGTCTACACTCGGCCTGGCCAACGCCAAGCTCGATGCCGGCCGCTCCGCGCCAAAACACAGTTCCGGCTCCAAGCCCAATTCCGTCTCCAAGAAATAATTCCTCCTACAGAATCGAGACCAGCACAGATGGCCAGACGCGACCATCCCGACAACCCGTATCTCGCCGCCCGCCAGGAGTGGAACGAGCGCTATGGAAGCTACGTGAAGGCTGCGAGCGCCTGGCGCATCGTCGGCATCACCGGCATGACCATGGCGGTGATCGGCTTCTCCTACGCGCTCTATCAGAGCACGCAGGTGAAGCTGGTGCCCTACATTGTCGAGGTCGATAAACTGGGCGCCGCGGCTATCGCCGGCTATCCCCAACAGATCGAGTACGCCGACCCCCGCGTCGTTCGCGCAGCCCTCGGCGGCTTCATCACATCCTTCCGGTCGATCACGCCAGATGCGGTCGTTCAGAAGCAATACATCGACCGAACGTATGCCCTGCTCCGGACGTCGGATCCCGCCACCGAGAAGATAAACAGCTGGTTTCGAGGCAATTCGCCCTTCGAGAAAGCCAAGGCCGCGACGGTGGCGATCGAGGTGAACAATGTCGTCGCCTTGTCCAACCAGAGCTACCAGATCGACTGGACCGAATTCGAACGTGATCGAAAAGGCAAGGAAACGGCGAGCCGTCGTTTTCGAGGAATCGCCACCGTCACGCTCACCCCGCCACAGGATGAGGAAATCATCCGTCTGAACCCGATCGGATTGTATCTCCGCGACTTCGATTGGACCGCGCAACTATGACGCCCGCGAGGTTCTTCACCATGATCCCATCATCCATGCGAGCGAGTGCCTGTGTTGCCATGCTTGCACTGTCATCGGCATCGACTTGGGCGACATGCTCGGCGGCCCAGGAAATGAGCGCCAACGAGGCGAAAGGCACCAGCATTTCCAGCAAGTGGCGTGGATCGCGCGGCCTCGTCACCAAGGGCGCCGATGGCAAGGTGGTCTTCCTCTATGGCGAGGTCCAGCCGTCCGTCGTCTGCTCACCGCTGCAGGTCTGTGACATTGAGTTACAGGCCGGCGAGGTCATTCACGATGTCCTGGTTGGCGACACCGTCCGCTGGACGGTCGAGCCGGCAACATCCGGTGCTGTTGGCGGGCAGGCCGTCCATTTGATCGTCAAGCCTTCGGAGCCCGACCTTGTGTCATCAATGGTGGTGACGACGTCGCGGCGCACCTATCACATCCAGCTTAAATCGCATCAGACGCAATACATGGCTCGTGTCGGTTTCGAATACCCCGAGGACGCCAACCAGAAGTTCGCCGAGATCAGTGCGCGGATGGAGGCAAGCACCATCCCCGGTGCCGGCGTTCCCGCCGAAAATCTCAACTTTGGCTATCAGACAAGCGGTCGGGCACGCTGGAAGCCGACTCGCGTCTATTCGGACGGAACAAAAACCTACATCCAGTTCCCGTCCTCCTTTGCCGGCCAGGATGCGCCGGTCCTCTTCGTCGTCTCGGGAGGCGAGAACCGGATCGTCAACTACAGGCTGAAAGGCACGATGATGATCGTCGACTACATGGTCGACCGCGCGGTCCTGATTTCTGGCGTCGGCTGGAAGCAGCAGAAGATCACCATCAAGCGGGGAGGGTGATCATGACGGATTTTCGAATGACCGGATCTTCGCTCGCCCGAATTGTGGCTGTCGTCGTGATGAGCGCTGGAATCGGCGCTTGCCAGACGGCGGACCAGGGCGGTCTCACAGCACACGCCGACAAGGCGGAGCTTTCTTCCAACGCCGCCAATGCGATTGCCGGCGACATGGTAGGCAAACTCGCCGAGGTCGCCGGCCCCGGCACTGGAACGGTCATCCTCAAATCCGATGGTTCGCCCTTCGGCAAAGCCTTGGCGTCCTCGCTGAAGGGTTGGGGTTATGCCGTGGCAACACCCGACCAGAAATCAGACGCTGGCAGGCTCATTCAACTCGCCTATGCCGTCGACAATTTCGAGGGCAATGTGCTCGCCCGCCTGTCGACGCCGACCATCGATCTTGGCCGCGCATATGCGGTGACCAGCACAGGTGCGGCGCCTTCGAGCCCGCTCTCCATCATGCGGCGCAATTAGGGAAGGGAGGATCGAATGTCCTCACTCGACATCTCGCCAACGCCGCTCGGCGACGGTGACGGCGTTCCCCGCATTCGTCGCATCAACAGGTTGCCGGTCATCGCTGCAATCGGGCTCGCCATTGTGTTCTTCGGGGTCATCATCTACGGGTTGTCGCAGCGCGGCCTGTATTTCCGCGGCGATGACGGTATCGGCACCACGTCCAACTCTCCGCCCGCGCGTGACTTCGCCGATCAACTCAAGCGGGGCGTATCGGACGGCGTTATCGACGCACCGGTCGAACCCTCCCTCTTCCGGCCGTCACCGGCACCGGCGCCAGCCACAGCGCCGCCAGCCAATCCGTTCAAGCCGGCACCCGCGACCGATGAACCCGTTGCCGCGTCACAGCCGGCGCTTGAGCCCGAACACATCTGGCGGGCTCGCCTCGATCGTGAACAGCAGGAGCAATATCTGCGCGAGCGGTATCGGCAACGCTTGGCCCGGCTTCAGGCAAACGACGCAGCCTACGATTCCCCGATTGCCGTCAATATTGGCCAACAAGGCCAACTCAACGGAGGCAAAGAGGTCACTCCTGATGCCAGTGGCGCAAATACATCTCGAGCCGGCGCGGCCGAGCTCTATGCCGCGGCGATGCGTGCCGGTCTCGACGGCCAGGCGGGGGGCGATGCGAACCGGCAGGCGGACAAGGCCGGCTTCTTCAATCAGGATATCAAGGATCTCGGCTACCTACCCAATCAGGTCGTCCCCCAATTGTCGCCGTATGAACTCAAGCGGGGTTCGGTCATCCCAGCCACACTCATCACCGGCGTCAACTCGGACCTCCCGGGCCGGATTATCGCGCAGGTCTCCCAGAACGTCTATGACACCGCCACTGGGCATCGCTTGCTAGTCCCCCAAGGCGCGAAGCTCTTCGGTAGATACGATTCGAGCGTCACCTTTGGCCAGCGCCGCGTCCTCGTCGTCTGGACCGACATCATTTTCCCGAACGGTGCGACCCTGCAGATCGGCGGCATGGCCGGCACCGATGCCCAAGGCTATGGTGGCTTCAAGGACAGAGTAAATAACCACTATCTGCGGATGTTCGGGTCGGCGATTCTGGTTGCAGCAATCGGTGCCGGCGTCGACATGGCAATCCCCGAAGATCGTAACGCGCTCGGCTCTGAAAACAGCGCCGAGAATTCAGCAAGGCGGTCTTTTGCAGAGACCTTCGGCCGTGTTGCCGAGCGAACAATTTCGAAGAATATCGACGTCCAGCCAACACTCGAAATTCGACCTGGCTACAAGTTCAATATCCTGGTCGATCAGGACATCGTATTCCCGGGTACTTACAGATTGTGAACCGCAATCACTTCGATTGTGGCAACTCGTCTCACACCTTTAGCACCAGCGCGCCGGTCGTTCGTCGAGACTCCAGATCGCGATGGGCCTCCGACGCCGCTGCCAGATCGTAGTGCCTCGGAGGCTCGACCTTGATAATCCCCTGTCGCAGCGCGGCAAAGAACCGGTTCAATTGCGGAGCAAGCTTCTGCGGTGTGTCCGTATAATGCGCGTAGTTCGGCCGGGAAATCGTGACGGACTTCGAAGAGAACCGACCGATGTCCCAGTTGCCGACTGGGCCGGAAGCCTGGCCGAAACTGACGAGATGGCCTCGTACTGCGAGTGCCGCCAGCGACCCACCGAAGGTATCGTTGCCGACAGCGTCATAGGCGACATCCGCGCCGGCGCCGCCAGTCAATCGCATGACGGCCTCGGCGAAATTCTCTCGCGAATAGACGATGACGTGATGAGCACCGAGCCGTTCGACGATCCGCGCCTTGTCGTCGCTCGACACCGTCGCAATGACCGTTGCTCCGAGATGGCGGGCCAAAGCTCTCCCTGACGGCCACGTGGGTTGGGTAGGAAACCGCCACTAGACTTCCGCGGTCCAGCCCGGAATGCGCTTGCCAAGGTCTGAAATCCCCTCAACCATTAGAGCGCGCCAGCCGGCTCTGAGGCAGAGTCGGCGTCTTGGTTACGCATTCGCCGACAGTTTGTTTCGAATGTCGGATTTTTTGACGTAGATTCTGCCGCAGCCTTTTGGCTTGGAGATAGCCATGAAAAATACGCAGGCGTTGTCATGGCATTAGCGTCATCGTTCGTTGTTCTTTGCCGAGCGGCAGCTTCTCAAGGGCCGAGCAAGATCACCGCGCAGCCATAGGCTTCGAGTTGCATGGGTCCCCTGGTCGGACGATCGGTCAGCAGGTCCAGGCCCAGAGGGACCTCCGGCACCATGACGGGAATTTCCGTGGTGTTTTGAATGAACATGAGCTGGCGATCCTCGGCCTCGCGGATTGTCACCTCAACGCCGGCCGGCAGTTCAGGAAGCAAAGGCGTGACGCCCGCCTTGGCAAGAACGACCTCAGTAAAGGCTTCGGCAAGCTGCCGGGTAAGATAGGTGCCGACATAGACGACGCGACCTTTGCCGACCTGCCGTGAGGTGATCGCCGGCTGGCCGGCACAGAAGCGGTCCGACCATGTGCCCAGCACCTCAGTGTCCGGCGCGACCTCGAGCAACTCGTAAAGGTGAGCGGCCTCGAATTGCCGGTTGCCCAGGGTGAAGCGATATTTGCGCTCCGCCGACGAGGACGGCAGTGGCGACGGGGGCACGTAGACGCCCATCGCGGGCTGCCGGAACAGGGGGAACAGCCCAGAGCCGCCCTCCGGAACAAGGCGGCCGAATTCGGTAACCTTGACGCCGCTCAACGCAGACAGGGCGCTTCCGGGCGCCTGTTCGCGGATAATGTGGTTGTTGTCATCCCGGGTTCCGCTCAGCGCCGTCAGGATCAGCGTGCCGCCATTGCGGACAAACGCTTCCACGGCGTCGTTCCATTGCTCCTTCCACATCACCCAATGCGGAACATAGAGCGCCTTGAGCCGTGACAGATCGTCTTCGGGGTGAATGAAGCCGCAGGCTATCCCCTTGTGGTAGCAGTGCCGGTGCAGAAGCATGGCGTCGTCGAGCGGACTTGGCAGGCCGATGGGATAGGTCTTGTGCGCTTCCTGGTTGTCGAAGTCGGCTCCGGCAATGCCGACGTCCATGCGCACGACTGTGCCGAGGAGCTGGTCCTTGATGGCGGCAATCTCGTGGAAGAAACGGCTGGCCTCGTCATAACGGCGCCGGGGCACGTCGTCGTGATCGATGACCCCCATCCAGTAGATTTCGGCGCCGAAATGCGCTGGGCGCCAGCGGAAGAACATGATGCCGTCGGCGCCGCGCGCCACCGACGTCATCGCCATGCGGCGCATTTCGCCGGGCTCCGGGGTCATGGTCGAAAAGCCCGGCTGGCTGCCAAAACCCGAGGCCTGCTCCGGCACGATGTAGTTGCCGGAATATGCGCGGCAGATGTCGAGATGCAGCGCCTGCGTGGCCGCATGTCCGCCGGTGCGGCGCATTTCATCATACAGCATCGGGTAGATGTCGAAGCCGATGAAGTCGAGATCCTGTCCGAACTGGCCGCGGAAATCGATGTCGGCGAGCTGGCCAAGATTGTGGAAGATGAACCAGTCTGGATTGGCGGCACGCAGGATCTCGACCTGATCGTGCTGAAAGGCCGCCGTCGCGGCAGCCAGGAAGCGATGGTAGTCCTGCACGTGCCCGGGGCTGGGATAGGACGGCATCAGCGGCCGTGGCAGCTCGATCTGGGAGAAATCGTCGTATGCCGTTGCCCAGAAATGGCCTCCCCAGGCGAAGTTCAGCGCGTTGATCGCGCCGTATTTGTGTTGCAGGAATTTCTGGAACTCCAGCCGCGTCGCCGGCGCGAACGATTCCGAAACGGTCGTGTTGAGCTCGTTGTCCGTCTGCCAGCCGATGACTCGCTCGTTATCGCGGTAATGCGCCGCCATGGCCCGCGTGATGCGGCGGCTGTGGCTACGAAACACCGGGCTGGTCGTGTCGGCGTGCTGACGCGATCCGTGGCTTGCGGGGCGGCCGTTGACGTCAACGCGCAGCACTTCCGGATAGTTCGCGGTCAGCCAGCGCGGCGGCGTCGCCGTCGGCGTGCACAGGATCGTGTCGATCCCGGCAGCGCCGAGAAGATCGATCGCCCGGTCAAAGAGGCCGAAGTCGAATTTCCCCTCATAGGGTTCGAAAATATGCCAGGCGAACTCGCCCATCCGGACCGTGTTGACACCGGCCGCGACCATGCGCTCGGCATCGCGCCGCCAACTGCTTTCGTCGACATGTTCGGGATAATGCGGCGCTCCCAGCAGGAAGCGGTCGAGGTTGAGGGGACGCCAAACCGAAAGTGGGGCGGGCTTATTGCGCTGCATGCGGATGATACTCTTGGATCTGTGGGTCAAGTTGTGGGGACGGGTTTTCGCGATGTCAGCGTGCGGCCGTCGGGTCCGAACAGATAGGCCTCGGCGAGCTCGAAACCGGCCGTCAGTTGGGCTCCGACGCCGATCGGCGACACCTTATTGAGCTGGACCGTGAAATTGCCGGTGCCGCTGTCCGAATTGGTCGCCTGAAGGGGGGAGGCGTCGAGGTAGAGAACCGTTTCCCGCCCCAGATGTTCGACCAGCCGCACCTGGCCAGGGAACGATGCCTGGTCGGCATTTGCCCGTTCGAGCAGATGCAGATTTTCCGGTCGGATACCGACAGTCACCGCATCGCCCGACGAAATTCCGGTCACATCGATGCCGGCGAAGGCAAGAACCGGCATTCCTGCCGTCTTCAACGTGACCGTGGCCGCATCGACGGTTTCCACCCGCGCTTCTATGAAGTTCATGCGCGGCGCGCCGAGAAAGCCGGCGACGAAGATGTTTGCCGGATTGGCGTAGAGCTCGAGCGGGGAGCCGACCTGCTCGACCCGCCCCTTGTTCAACACCACGATCCGGTCCGCCATAGTCATGGCCTCGATCTGGTCGTGGGTGACATAGACCATGGTGGATCCGAGCTGGGCGTGAAGGCCTGAAAGCTCCACCCGCATCTGCGTGCGCAATGCGGCGTCGAGGTTCGACAGCGGTTCGTCGAACAAAAACACCTCCGGCGAGCGCGTGATGGCGCGGCCGATCGCGACGCGCTGGCGCTGCCCACCCGACAATTGCTTCGGGCGCTTGTCGAGTTGTTCCTCCAGGCGAAGGATCTGCGCAGCGCGTTTGACGGCGGCATCGATCTCGGCCTTTGGCCGGTTCGCCATCCGCAAGCCGAAGCCCATATTCTCGGCGACGGTCATGTGCGGATAGAGCGCGTAGGACTGGAACACCATGGCGATGCCGCGATCGCCGGGTTCTTCGCATGTGACATCACGCCCGTTGATCACGACCTGGCCGGAGTTGATGGTCTCGAGGCCGGCGATCGTCTTCAGCAAGGTCGACTTTCCGCAGCCGGATGGCCCGACCATGACGACGAACTCGCCCTTTTCGATCGTCAGGTCGATCGCCTTCAGGGCATGATAGCCGGCATAGTGCTTGTCGACCTTGCGCAATTCCACGCTGCTCATCGCGAGGCGCCTTTCCCTGTTTGCGGGTTGCGTCCGTTTGGTCCAACCTGCATTTCTCGAACCGAAATCATCCCTTGACCGCCCCCATGGTGAGGCCGCTGATGAAGTGCTTCTGCATCAGGAAGAACATGACGACCGGGGGCAGGGCGACAAAGATCGTTGCCGCCGAAACGATGTTCCACGCCGACGTCCATTCGCCGCGCAGATTGTTCAGCCCCGCCGTGACGGGTTTGACGGCATCGCTCTGGGTCAGAACGATCGCCCAGAAATAGTCGTTCCAGACGAAGGTGAAAGTGAGGATTGCTAATGCCGCCAGCGCAGGCCGCACTAGGGGAACAACGACATGGCGCAGCACCTGGTAGGGCGACGCGCCCTCGGCACGCGCGGCCTGGAACAATTCACCCGGGAGTGCGGCGATGAAATTGCGCATGAACAGTGTCGCAAAGCCGGTCTGGAAGGCGACGTGGAATACGATCAGCGCATAGATGGTGTCGTAGAGGCCGAGCCTCACCATCAGGTCGCGCACCGGGATCATCATGACCTGGGCGGGCAGGAAATTGCCGCCGACGAACAGCGCGAAAATGAGATTCGAACCGCGGAATGGATAGCGCGACAGCACGAAGCCGGTCAGTGTCGATAGGATCAGGACGCCGATCACCGAAGGAATGGTGATCAGCAGGCTGTTGAGAAAGAAGCGCAGCATCGCGGTCTGCTCGAACACCGCCGTGTAATTCTCGACCAGGCTGAATTTCTGCGGCCAGCCCCAGTAATTGCCCGCCATCAGCTCCTCGTTGGAGCGGATCGACGTCAGCATGACGGCAAGCAGCGGCAGCAGCCACAGCGCGACGACAAGGGTCACGCCACCGACATAGAGCGCGCGCTGGATTTTCGCATCTTGGGGGATCGGGCGCGGGTACATCAGGCGTTGCTCCGTTCGGCCTTGATGAGGCCACGCAGATACCAGGCGATGAAGCTGATCATGATCACGAAGAGAACCGTGGCGATCGCCGCGCCATAGCCGAAGCGGTACGAGAAGATCGATTCCTCGTACATCTGGTAGGCGAGCACCGTCGACGAGCCGTAAGGACCGCCAGTGGTCATCACCGCGACCATGTCGAAGGAGCGCAGCGCGCCGATCACCGTCACTGCGATGGCAATGAACCCGACCTGCGACAGTTGCGGCAGGACCACATGGCGAAGCATGCGCCAGCCGCGTGCGCCGTCGACGCGTCCGGCGCCGATCAGGTCCTCGTTGAGGTTGTTCAGCCCGGCCAGGAACAGCACCATGCAGAAGGCGATCTGCGGCCAGAGAGCTGCCGCGGCGACCGCGAAGGTGGCCAAATTCTCGTCGGAAAGCAGTGCCGGCGCGGTGCCGCCGAACAGGCCAAAGATCAATTGCAGCAGCCCGTAGGTCGGATCATAGACCCAGCCGAAGACGACGCCGACGGTCACCGTCGCCAGCACCAGCGGGACGAAGAACAGCGACTTCAGCATGCGCATGCCGCTGATCTGCTGGTTGACGATCAGCGCCAGCGCGAGGCCGATCGGCGGCGCCAGCATGAATATCAGCAGCCAGATGACGTTGTTCTTGAGCGAGACGTAGAATTGCGGGTCGTCGGCCAGTTCGACATAGTTGGCGAGGCCGACCCAAGTCTTCGCGCCGATGCCGTCCCATTCGTACAGCGAGATCCAGACCGTCTCGACGGAGGCAGCAAGAATTACCAGGCTGAACAGGATGAGGCCCGGCAGAAGGAACAATGCCGGTGTCAACCAATGACGATTTCTGCGCCAGAAGCGGTGCATTGGATTCACCCAAAAAGGGGCGGGAGCAGCCCCAGGCTGCCTCCCGCCAGGTCCGGGAGGATTAGCCGAAAATTCTCTTGCGGGTTTTTTCCATCCGCTCGAGGATCTGATCGCGCCGTTCGGGCTTGACCATGAATTCCTGGAGCCCCGTCATGCCCTCCTGGGCCATGTCCGGATCGGTGTCGCGGTCGTAGTATTGTGACGTGCCGACCACCTTCTTCAGTTCCTCGACGGCGGCGTTTACCAGCGGATCGCTGCTGGGCGGGCAGTCGTTGCGCGGCGGGATGGCGCCCTCCGCGGCCAGGAAAGCTCCCAGATTCTCCGGCTTGTAGAAATAGGCGAGGAAGTCGCGCGCGCCTTGCTTGTTTTTCGCATTGGCCGGGACGTGAATGGAATTGACCGAAAAATCTTCATACCTGGCGACGCCGGGGACGATTTCGGGAAACGGCGCGTAGGCGAGCTGCGGGATGTCCGGTTCCGGGAAGGCGGACCTGACGAATCCGCCGAGGTCCATCATCGCGGCTTTCTTCTGCGCCAGCGCCGCACCGGCCTGCTCCCAACCGAAGGAACTGTGGTTGGGCGAGAAGAAACCGGCCTTGATCAGATCGTTCCATCTGTCGAAGACGGGGGTCAGCATCGGATCGGTGTATTGGACCTTGCCGTCCATCAGGGCGATGTGCTTGTCGAGGCCGTTGATGCGCAGGTTCATATGATCGAACCAACCGCCTGCCGGCCACAGTTCCTTGGTGCCCATGCTCATCGGGATCATGCTTGCGGATTTCGCGGCCTCGCCGAAGGCGAGAAACTCGTTCCAGGTCTTCGGCGGCGTCCAATTGTGTTCGGCAAAGACATCCTTGCGGTAGAACAGGCCCCAGAGCAGACCGCCCATCGGCAGGCCATACTGCTTGTCGCCGACAGTGACCGCATTTGTCGTGGCGCCGAGCACGCTCTTGTAGTTCTCCCGAACGAACAGATCGGAAATGTCGTCGAACAGGCCCTTGTTGACAAAGGCCTTCATGCGGTTCCCGGAGAACCAGAAACAGATGTCGGGAGCGCCGACGACCAAATAACTACGGATCGCGGTCTTGTGCGCCTCGTGATCCATGTTGTTGATGGTGATCTTGGCGCCGGATTTTGCCTCGTATTCGGCCGCAAGCCTGTGCAGGATGTCGCGTTGCCCGGCGTTGCTGAGATTGGAAATGATGTTGATTTCCTGCGCCTGCGCCAGGGCCGGGAAGCAGAGGCTCCCGGTGGCGGATGCAGCGAGAGCAGCGCCCGTGCCTTTCAGGAAGCGGCGCCTTGTCGTGGACAGATTTGTAACGGTGATGGCCATGGCTTTTATCTCCTCCCTGAGAACAGCCGGATTCCAATTGAACCGAGGCAAGTCGTAGCGTATGCAGGTAAAGCCGGTCAATACTTAATTTACAAAATTAATAATGAGGCGGAAATGAAACTGAAGGGCGACCAACAGACGTCGCGTTCGATCAATCGCCGACTGATCCTCAACCTGCTGCGCAGGGAAGGAGCGATCAGCCGCGCCGAGATCGCCGCGATCACCGGGCTGAGTCCGGCTGCGGTGACGTTCGTGGTCGCTGACCTGCTGAGAGAAAACATCCTGGTCGAGGGAGAGGCCAGCATTGGAGCCCCGGGGCGGCGGCCCATACCGATCGACATCAATTATGCGGGCCGTCTGGTTGTCGGGTTCAAGCTGATGGTCGGTGCGATCGATTGCGTGCTGACCGATCTGGCCACGAACCCCATTGCCTCCAGGCGCGTTCCCGTGCCTGATCACTCGCCGCAAAGTACGGTGGAAGCCTGCGCCGCTGCAGTCAGCAAGCTGCTCGCGGACCATGCGGTGCCAACTGGGGCACAGCTCAGCGGTATCGGCATCGCGGTGCCTGGGGTCATCGACAATGGCGTCTGCCGGCTCAGCCACCGATTCGGCTGGACCGACGTGCCGATAGCCGCCATGCTGGCAGAGTTCGTGAATGTGCCTGTCTGGGCCGACGACGATACCAACGCTTTTGCGCTCGCGCAGCAACTGTTCGGCCTCGGCCGGCATCACCGGACTGTTGGCGCGCTGGCCATCGGCGCCGGCATCAGCTGCGCGGTGGTGATTGACGGCTCGGTCCATCATGGTGCGAACGGCGCCGCGGGCAAGATGGGCCACTCGATCTACGATCCGAATGGGCCGCACTGCGAGTGCGGCCGCCGCGGCTGCCTTCAGACGTTTTTTTCGGAGCCGGCACTGGTCAAGCGGTGGCGTGAAGCGAAGGGCCTCTCGGGTGAGGTTGACCGCCACGACATGCTCGAAGCGGCCCAGGCCGGTGACGAGACGGCCGTGAATTTGTTGCGCGAGGCGGGCGAGGGTATCGGCAGATTCCTGGGAAGTTTCTGCAACATCATCGATCCGGAAGTGATTGTCGGCGGCGGCGAAGCCGTCAGCTTCGGCGACTATCTCTTCGGGCCGATGCGCGATGCGCTGGCGCGTTATGCCATGTGGGCCCCACCACCGATCACGCCGGACTGGGCGGACGATTCCTGGGCGCGGGGCGCCGCCGCGCTTGCTACCCAGCGGCTCTTCGATTTCGAAAGCAGACCTGGTGAAATTAGCGGAGGTGCGAACGACATTTCCACTTTGCCAGATTAGAACATTTTCACTTAGCATCTACAACCGATGTGGCGGCGAGGTAGAAATGTCGCCGGCTCTGCAAATTAGAAATGTCGCATCCTACGTTTGCGAGGGCAGGGTGCAGCAAGTTAGAAATGCGACAGCGACGCACTTCCTGGCACCGACGTGAGCGCCCGATCGGGCGTAAGCTGGTCGGGGTTGCGCAGCCCGATCGGGCGCGTTCCAGCTTGGCTCCCTGGCTTTGGCTTTGAAAGCCACCTCACTCGGCAGCGGCCACCCTTGTCAGTGCCTGTTCTCGCCGCGGGCAGGGACCTTGGCGAACCTCGTTGAAGTCGGCAACGAACCCCGGCAGGAAAGCGTTGGCCGCCTCGATGTTCGATATGCCGGCGAGGCGCAGTTCCTTCACGAGACGATCCTGCAGTGTCCGATTGACCCTTTCGACCCGACCTTTGGCCTGACTCGAATTGGCGCACAGGATCTCGATGTTGAGTTCGGAAAGCGCCCGCCCGAATTGCGTCATGCCCCGGCCAGCGCGGGCCTCGGCCTTGGCCACCCGAAACACCGTATGCTTGTCGGAATAGAACGCTACCGGGCAATCGTGTGCCTTCAGATAGAGCTCGAGCGCCTCGAAGCAACTAAAGGTGCTCTCCGACTCTACAAAGCGAAGCTGCTGGAGCTTGCTCGTGGCGTCGTCGATGAAGACGAGCAGGGTACATGGATCGCTCCGCTCCTCGAACCAACGGTGATCGCTGCCGTCGATCTGTACCAGCTCGCCATACGACTCCCGACGTAATCTGGGCTGATGGAACGTCCTGCGCTGCTTTCGGGACAGCCGGATTCCAGCCTCCGCCATCCATTTGCGCAACGTCTCTCTCGACACGACCAGGCCGTGGTTCGCCGCCAACTTCTCGGCCGCCAAGGTCGCCCGAAGTCGAGATAGCGTTCCCGAGCCAACTGAACCGCCAGTTCGCCGATGCCGGCGACATATCGATGGTTCGACGGTCGTCCTCGAGCCTTGTGCCGAAGTGCTGCGGCGCCTTCGGCTCTGAACACCTTCAGCAGACGCTGGACCTGACGCGTCGTCATATCCAGCACACGCGCCGCCGAGACAACCGCCATGCGCCGCTCCAAAACCTTCGACAGCACCTCGATGCGTTGCAGCTCGCGCGCGCTCATTAAGATCAGTCCCAACCCGCCGTCTCCCTCGCTCAGGGACGAGCAGGGCGACATTCCTACTTTGCGGAATCAAGACATTTCTATTTTGCGGCAATACTATTTTGCGGCATAATATACATTATGGAACTTGTCTAACGGTTTGATTTTACTTTGTATTTGCCGTCCGTTGGAGAGCACTGTCAGAAGCCGTGGCCTAAAATCCAGACATTGAAAAGAACGCCGCAGAAGAAAAACAGCCCTAGAAACAGCCAGGACGTTTTTGGCCTGACCTTCCTCGAAAGACACTCATGAACTGTCTTCAGCACAACCGTCTCCCTAAGGCGCCTATCGCGAAGTCGTTCGTCCATCTCAGCTTATCCTTGGCCGCCTCATTGGACGCACAGCCTCATTGGACGCACAGCGAGTGCGCACTTGGGAAAAACTTCGCCGTGGTCTTGTTCATGATAGCTCCATGTTCTTATGGTTTGGAGGCTTCGGCAAGCGGTCCTCACATCCGTAAAGTGTTTCAGCGATTGAACGCCATGACAAGCGGCAGTCCGAACAGTGACGCCCAGGCTTGCGCGCTTGCCGTTTGTATCGCGACTATACTCGAGCCTGCCGTCCACCAGCCATTGCCGGTCGCGACGATGAGATCCGGCCGATGGAGCATGGAATGAAGGACCGGCCAGACGATGAGTTGCTCGTAGCAGATCAGCGGTGCGACTTTCTCTCCCCGGACGGAGACGACCGGATTGGCCAAGATTTCCACTCTTGCCCCGCCACGCTGACCAATCCAGTCAAGCCATGGCTGCCACATGGCGACGGGGACGGGCATACGTTGGCGATAGAGGATTTCGCTTCGCTCGGCCGAGATCCGCACCATGACGTTGTCATAGCCATCTTCGTCGACCACGGCGGCCCCGGCAATGACCGTCACGCTGCTCCCAGTCAGCTCCCGTGCCCAGAGCCGTTCGACGGTCGGCGTCCACAGACCGGCGGCGCTTTCCGGCAGGACACCGATGCTCCCGCCGTCAATTGACGCCGTCTTGGCGAGAGCAACCGTCTCGAGTTGTTGTGCATAATTGGCATAGCGGCCGGCTGAACCCCCAAACCGCGTATCAACGCCGACCCACCCTTCAGGCAGCTTGGGAGGCGTCCAATGTGTGGCGGACCAAGCCCAAAAACCTCCCATGAGCGCGGCCGCGATCGCCCATCGCTTCGTCGTCATGGTGAGCATCAGGATCGCGGCCGCTGCCAGCCCGAACCAACCCCATCCTGGAAACAAAAACCCGGCGGCCGTGATCGGATGCGCCCATCCGACAATACCGAAGGGCGGGATACTCATCACCACCGCAGCAATCGCGTAGCGTAGCGGCCGTCGCCAGCCCTTCGTGGAAGTCCAGAGTGTCGCGTGGACGGCGACGAAGACGAGCGACGCAGCAGACCAAAGCCCGATGCCGAGCGCGAACTGTGATCCGTAGAAATTCGCGACGCCTGGTGGCAGACCCCGCGATGCCGCCAGGAAATACCCTGCCGAGACCCAGGCGGCGATCATCCGCGAAGGCGAAAACGCCCACAGCCCAGGAAACGCCATGGCCGCCGGAAGAGCGAGCGGATTTCCGCTCCAGCCGATCGCGCCAGCGACTACACCGCCGGTGATGAGTATCAGCGAACGAAGTCCATCAAGGTGTGAAGGTGAGGATTGGTTGTGCGAGGCCGAGAATGCCAGCGGCCGGAACCGGCCCAAAATAGCGCGAGTCATATGAACCTGGATATCTGGAGTGAAGGAAGACATTGCCCGTCGGAACCACCCCGCCGACGAAGGCCGTGAGCACCCTGCCCTCGGTATCGACTGTGCGGAGTTCGGAATGCTCGAGGCGCCTGCCGTCGATATGCACGCGACCGTCGATTGCGATGTTCTGTCCCGCGATTGCTGCGACCGTCTTGATCAGCGGACCGGTTCCGCCGGCGCAAAGGCCTCGCGGGAGATAGCCACGCGCAAACGCAAGATCGAAGGCCGGCGTTTTTGGCGGACAGATAAATACGACGTCACCCACTTTCGGTTCGTGCTGAATCGCCTCGATCCGCCACAGGCCGAGCGGATAGCTCCGTGTCGTGTTCAGCCGATACCCACCCCATGCGCCAGCCCCGGCGATCGACAGAACCAGCGCGGCGCCGGCGCCAAGAATGATGACAGCGTTTCGACGTTGACGGCGCATCGTCACGAACCGGGTTTAAGGGTCGGGCGTTGAACGAGCTTGGCGGTTTCCGCCTGCTTCATTGCCTGGACGGACCGCTCATGCGCGGCGAGCTGCTGTGCCGCTCGCAACGTCGGCCAGGCTTCCGCGAGTTTCATTTTGTCTGCAGCGGGGATATTCGCTGCCAGCGCCTTGTAGGCTGGACCATCGATCTTTTGTGCATCCAGTCCGAGCAGGGCGCGCTCGCCGAAACGCGGGCCGAGTGCGGCATTCAGCCGATCGATCTCGGCCTTGACCATCCTGTCGGCGAGTGCGAAGCCGAGAGCGGCCGGTAGATCGTTGCGGTCTATCGCATCGCGCACCCGCTCCATGACGACGATCGCGGACTGGGACAGTGCCGGTATGTCGATCGATGCGCGCTGACGCGATTCCGTTTCCTTGACCTCAAACCGATTGGAAGCCTCCGACCTAAGGCGGATGTAGCGCTCGATCTCCGTCTTGAGCGCGGCACCTCCTCCGATCGCCATCTGCCGTTCCTGCTTCTCCGCCTTCGAGGCGAAGAGCCCGACGTTACCGCGCAGCTCGCCGAAGGTTTCGGGGTTGGCTGCAACTCGATCGAGCACGGCGCGATGACGATCGGGCGCTTCGACAACCGCGTCAATTTTCATGGCGTTCGCGGCCGCATGTGGATCCTGATAGATCTGAGCAAAGCGGTCCGACACCTCGCGCCATTGCAGCTTCACTGACGTTTCGGACAAGGCATTCTCCTTTACAATCTCAGTGATCGATCGCACCCATTGCGTCACGCCGCGCAGCAGTGGTTGGACGACGTTGGTGGGCGCGTTGACGGCGGAAGCGGGTCTCAGGATCGACGAGCGGGAAGCATTCAGAGCCGACGCTTGTTCGACCGGTCGCAAGCTGACGCTTGAGGCGAATGCCGCGAGCTTGACACCCAGTCTCGCCACCTTCTCCCTGGCGCGTGCGATGAGACGCAGCTGGTCGTCGAGCAAGGCTCTGGCGACATGGAACGCATGGAGGCCGCGGTTCATCGCATAGCGAAGAGCATCGAGATATTCGCGCGAGCCGGCGTAGTCGAGCGTCGTTTCCTTGGCGTTGCGGCGTGACAGGAGCGGGATCAGGCCGCCCGCCTTCTCGAAAGATCGACGCCCGTAATAGAGCGCAACATCCTCGCGATGGCGGGTCATGGCAACATACGAGAGATGCTTGTCGAGCGAGAGCGAGGCGAGCACTTTGACCCGATCAACAGTCGCGCCTTGCGACTTATGGATCGTCGTCGCGTAGCCGTGATCGACATCGCGATAAAATGCCTGGGCAATCTCGACCCGGCGTTTGTCGTCGCCGATCTCGACGACGATGCGTCCCAGCTTCGCCTCGGCGACGCGGCCGATCATGCCGTTCTTCACACCGAGCGAAATCTCGTTTCGCAGGAACACGATCTGGTCGCCGCCTGCGAAGTTCCGTGACCCCTGTTCGGTCTGGAATCGAAACCCTTCGCCGATCACGTCGCGCTCGATGAGTGCCGCGCGTGCCAGCTCGTTCAGCGTCCTCACGTCGCGGCGAAGGTGTGCGAGGATGATTGACGATTTTGCCGGATCGAAATCGCGGGTCCAGTCGGCGATCAGCATCTTGATCGCTTCAGCCTTGGTCTGGCTGCCGAGAACTTTGCCCCGGGCGCGATAGGCGTTGATCGCATGCGCCGTCCTGCCGCGCGCGAAATCCACGCTCGCCTTGCGCATCCAGCCCTGCTTCTGGCGGCGGACATTTTCGAGCACGACATAGCCGACACGGTCATGGATCGCTCGGAAGGCGGCGCCCGCTTCGATCGGCTGAAGCTGCTCGCCATCGCCGACCAGGACGAGCTTGGCGCCGGTGCGGGCAACCGCGTCGACGAACAGCGCCATCTGCCTCGACGCAACCATGCCGGCCTCATCCATGACGAAAACGGTCTTCGCGTCGAGAAGGTCGGTTCCCCTCCCCCACCGAAGCTCCCATGACGCCAATGTGCGCGCCGCGATTGCCGCTTCCTTCTCCAGGCCTTCGGCCGCCTTGCCGGCGAGCGCCCCGCCAACGACGCGAAAACCTTCGCATTCCCAGGCCTCGCGCGCCGCTTTCAGCGCGGTGGTTTTTCCCGCGCCCGCGAGGCCGACGATCGCCGCGATGCGAGATGCACCAGTCACATATTCAACCGCGGCGCGCTGCTCGTCATGCAGATAGGCATGCTCGCGAAACGTGACCGCGAGCGCGTCGTCCGAGATGGCAAAAGTCTCCTCCCCCGACAGGTGCAATGCTTGCCGTGCCATGTCGGCCTCGGTGCGGATCATCGTTCTTGTGGCAAGCCGTTCCGGAATGCGCTCGCCGGTCTCGAAGTTTAGCGTCTCGCGTTGCAGCCGTACCAATTCGGGGCTCGTCATCAGCCGCGCCATGACGTTCGCAAACGTTCCCGGATCGTCGACATAGCGGTGCACGAGCTTTGCCAGATCGCGCTCGGCAAAGACGCTGCGCTCGCGCGCGATCATGTCGAGAATGATTTCCGGGCGACGTTCAATCCGTTTCGCCGATTCTTGTCTCTGCCCCTCGAACATACGCATCCGTTCGAGATCGACCTCACGCTCCCTGGCTTCGGCCTCACGGGCGATGTGTGTCGCGCCGACGCCGATCTTGGAGGTTGGTACGAGCTTCAGTCCCCGATCCTCGAACGAGCGGTGGTCGACACGGATGTCGAGCCCCTGTTTGGCGAGATGCCGGTTTTGCAGGACCGCCCAGGCTTCGCGCCATTCATTCAGTGTCTGCTCGTCGCCAGCCCACAACCGATAGACGATCTTTCCGTGAGGATGCAGCTTCGATTTGATCCGAAGCGGGTTGCCGTTTTCGCCCAGCACCGCGATCCGCTTCGGCCCGAACGCCTCTTCGGTGAGCGGCCTCAGCGTCGTCATCAGATGGATGTGCGGATTGCCAGGACTGTCGTGATACGCCCAGTCCGCCACCATGCCGCGCGGAAGGATCTGTTCCGATACGAACGCACGCACGAGTTCGATGTTCTGTTCCCGCGTCAGTTCGACGGGGAGCGCCAAATCCATCTCGCGCATGAATTGCGCATCGGCTCGCTTCTCGAAAGTCTCGACAGCATTCCAGAGGGCGGCGGAAGCGCCTGCCGCGTCGCGCCCGTCGATCAGGGTACGCAGCCATGCAGGCGTTGCTTCCGGCAACGCAAACTCGGAATGGGCAAGCCCCTTCTTGTTGGAATAGTCGGCTACCCGCGCCTCCGCCTCGATCTCCATCCGCGCGCAATGCCGGTAGGCGGCGGATGCGACCGCGCTGCGGCCTTCTCCCCGACCGATGATCTGCGCATGCAAGTGGTAGATCGCCATCCGGCTCCAAAACTCCCGCCGGGAGCACACCGTCGCGCAAGCGACGTATAAGTGCGCCCTTCAATCCTCTCTTTGTTCGGCGGGATACTGCGGCAGCGATTGCCGCAAGACAGCTTCGGAAATCCGCAGGTGTCGGCACCAGGCTTCACCGCAATGATCGGCTTCTGAAAATGAGCGTCATGAGCCGGAGCAAACATCATGAGAAAATCATCGTCGAAGATCCGCGAGGAGATCGAGCGCCTGCACGATCAACTCAAGGCTGCCGAGACCAAGGAGGCCGAGCGGATCGGTCGCATCGCGGTCAAGGCCGGTCTGGGCGATCTCGATATCGACGAGGCGAAGCTCTCGGACCTTTTCGCGGAGATCGCCGGACGATTTCAGGCACGAAGCGAGAAGCGCCGGCAAGCCGCGCCGAAGCCGGCTCGGCCTGCTGAAGGCGATGCTTGAGCGAGTGATGAACATGCAGCGACGGCAGTCGGCGGAGGAGCGCAAGCGCGATACCCGCGAGAAAATCCAACTGGGCGGTCTGGTCGTGAAGGCCGGCCTTCGTTCGGCCGATCGCGCCGTCATCCTGGGCGCTCTCGTCGATCTGGCGCGCCGCACGCACAACCAGACGGAATGGGCGCGCCTGCGCGCAATCGGAAAGGCTGCCTTCGGCAATGACATGGAAGAAACTCGTGCTCACAATGGCGCCAGCAGCACTTATGATCGCAACGCTGTGGGGCCTGACGGGGATTGAGACCTGGCTTGCTTCGCTTGGAACATCGCATGCCGCCTATCTGTTTCTGGGCCAGCTCGGGCTGGCTCTCCCCTACGCTACGGCGGGCGGCGTCGGACTGATCTTTCTGTTTGCTGCCGCTGGCTCGGCATCGATCAGGTCGGCGGGCCTCAGCGCGCTTCTCGGCGCGATGCTCGTGGTCGTAATCGCCGTGATCAACGAAGGCGGCAGGCTCCTTTCATTCGCGGATCGCGTCGCCGAGGGAACGCTGTTGTCATATGCCGATCCTTTTACGTTCAGCGGCGCAATGGTCGCTTTGGGCGCCGGTATCTTCGCTCTTCGAGTTACACTTCTCGGCAATGCTGCCTTCGTATCACCTGCGCCGAAGCGGATCCCGGGCAAGCGCTCCATCCACGGCGACGCTGACTGGATGAGATTGACCGAGGCCGCGAAACTTTTTCCCAAAGAAGGCGGCATCGTCTTCGGAGAGCGCTATCGCGTCGACCGCGACACAGTTGCCGACAGATCGTTCAAGGCGAGCGATCACGAAAGCTGGGGAAGTGGTGGGCGGAAACCGTTGCTCGGCTTCGCAGGCGACTTCGGATCGGGTCATGCGATCGTCTTTGCCGGGTCCGGCGGCTTCAAGACGACGTCGGTGACCATTCCGACCGCGCTTCAATGGACGAGTGGACTGGTGGTTCTGGATCCCTCCAACGAGATCGCCCCGATGGTCACCGCGCATCGCAAATCGCTCAATCGACAGGTCTATGTCATCGATCCGGGACGCGGCGGCACCGGCTTCAACGCGCTCGACTGGATTGGCGAGTTTGGCGGCACGAAAGAGGAGGACATCGCCGCGGTCGCATCCTGGATCATGACCGACAATCCGCGGGTCGACGCCAGCCGAAACGATTTCTTTCGTGGATCGGCGCAGCAGTTGGTGACGGCCCTGATAGCGGACGTCTGCCTCTCCGGGCACACGCCATCCGGGAACCAGACGCTACGCCAGGTTCGGACCAATCTTGCCGAGCCGGAACCAAAACTGCGAACCCGGTTGCAGGAAATCTACGACTCGTCGCAAAGCGCATTTGTCCGCGAAAACGTCGCCCCCTTCATCAACATGACTCCGGAGACATTCTCGGGCATCTATGGCGCCGCGTCCAAGGAAACGCACTGGCTGTCGTACGAGAACTACGCCGCGCTCGTCTCGGGCAGAAGTTTTGCGACCGACGAGGTTGCAGCGGGCAAAACCGACATCTTCATCAACCTCGACCTGAAGACACTCGAGAACCATCCGGGCCTTGCGCGCGTCATCATCGGCTCGCTGATGAATGCCATCTACAATCGCAATGGAGATGTCGAAGACCGCACTCTCTTCCTGCTCGACGAGGTAGCGCGCCTCGGCTTCATGCGCATTCTCGAAACCGCCCGTGACGCAGGTCGCAAATATGGCATCAGTCTCCTGATGCTGTTCCAGTCGATCGGCCAGATGCGCGAAGCCTATGGCGGACGCGACGCCTCCTCAAAATGGTTCGAGTCCGCCTCGTGGACATCGTTCGCCGCGATCAATGACCCTGAAACAGCCGAATACATTTCGAAGCGTTGCGGCGACACGACGGTCGAGGTCGATCAGACCAGCACATCCTCGCGGATGAACGGAGCGTCGAGAACCCGCTCGAAGCAACTCGCCCGACGCCCTCTGATCCTTCCACACGAGGTCATGCAAATGCGAACCGACGAACAGATCGTCTTTACCGCCGGCAATCCTCCACTGCGCTGCGGCCGCGCGATCTATTTCCGGCGCAAGGAGATGGTTGCAATCGCTGGCGAGAACAGTTTCGGGCCGAAGAAGAAATGACATGGCCGATCGGCCAAGGATTTCTTTACCCATGGAAGCTCCGGGGCTTCTCTTCGGCGCAGTTTGGATAGCGCGTTCAGCCCCTCCGCTTCGCCGCCGGCAACGCCGGCGCGGCATCGAACTCGTTGGACGCTGGTTCCTTCGGGGGCGAGATTCGGCCCCATGCTTAGCCCCGAGACAAGACCGGCCTATCTTCACCGTATCGACGCCACCCGCAACATGGCGCGGTTCTATTCGCTCTCGATCCAGCCGACACTGTTCGGCGGTGCATCGCTCATCCGCAACTGGGGACGGATCGGAACGAATGGCCAAGTCAAAGTCGAGACCTTTGATGAGCCGCAAGAGGTCGACAGCGCATTCATCCGGCTTGAGCGCGCAAAGCGACGGCGAGGTTACGTTGACCCGAGCGCTACCGGCGCCGATTTGCCTCGGTGAATGTCTTACGGCGCGCGATGAACTCACGCAGCAGCGGCAGGAAGAATGCCTTGCTGAACCTGCCTATCGGCGGCTCCGGCTCAAGATAAAACGATCGACCGACAATGTCGGTATTGAACTCGTCGAGGATGATCCAAAGACACAGGTCAGTATCGAGGCCTGCTCGTCGTTTCTCGATGGACGGAACCTCAACGGCGAACCTGGCCGGTTCCGGCTGCTTGGTACTGATCGGAAAGAACAGCACCAAATCGCCGTCAGGGCGTGCCATACGAACGCCAACGGCGACCGGCCTGTTCTTACGACCTTCGGTTTCGCCATGGCTGGCTTCGCGCGCCCACAGATATGGATAGCGGATGACGCACGCCGTCTCGATCTGGTCGTAGCTCATTGCCGCCCCGCTTCTTCCACCTCCGCATAGGCTTCAACCGCATCCTCGAACTCGGTGAGCAGGCTATCGGACATCGTTTCGATCGTTCCTGCTGCCCGCACATCGGCCTGGCTCATCAGCCGCTGATAGTCCTGGATATTGAGAAGCACCAGACGAGGCTTGTTGCGCTGAGTTATCGTGACCGGGTGGCGTAGCGCCTCTGCGATGATATCGCCGGATTTCCGCGATAGGTCACTGGTCGAGTAGGAGCCACTTGGCCGGAGCATTTTGCCCTCCTGATAATTGCTGTATTTGATGTTATATACGTCATTAACGTAATTGCTGCAATCTGCGGTCCAGCTGCGGCGGCCTTATCCCGACGGAAAATGGGGATTCTCGTAGGTCGCGGCAGTTGTCAGCTACCATTCTCTGGATTCTGCGTGTCAAACAGGAGGAGGAACAATACAAAAGGAGCCACCTTCCATGACGACAGCAAACGAAATCGCCGACAAGATCGCCGCCGACAACAGCCTGAACAAGGCGCAAGCAAAATCGATTGTCGATGGCGTCTTCAAGGCGATTGCCGACGCCTCTGCAAGTGGCGCCGAAACGTCGATTCCGGGATTTGGAAAATTCAAGGTGAAGGCGACGCCGGAGCGCGAGGGGCGCAACCCGTCAACGGGCGCCACCATCAAGATCGCCGCGTCGAAGAAGCTGACCTTCACGCCGGCTAAGGCGATCAAGGACACGCTCAACGGCTGATCTGTCAGAACCGGCGGACAGGCGCGGGATACTGTGCAACGAGATCGTCGACCGTCAGGAGCGTGATGCCTTCGACGATCGACTGCGCAATCAGGATACGATCGAATGGATCCTTGTGGATGGGCGGAAGCCCGTCCACGGCAACCGCATGCTCACTCGTGATCGCGAGTTCATGATATCCATTGTCGAGCAATCCACGTCGCAGCAATCGCGGATCGACAGTGAAGTCGCTGCGGCCGAGACCTCGCTTAATGGCGACTTCCCACAGGCTCGCCGCACTGAACACGAGATCATTGTCGGGATTCTCGATTTCAGCCATGGCTGCAAGTGGAAGCTGATCGGGCTCACCGGCCGCCCAGAGCAGGAGATGCGTGTCCAGCAGCAGTTTCATGCATCGCCGCCAAACAGCTGCTCGATTTCATCACTTCCCATCCGATCAAAATCCTCCGGGACAGAAACCTTGCCAGTCATAAAGCCGATGCGGCGCGCTTCACTGGCAGCGGGCACGTCTATGGCGACAACCTTGACCATCGGCTTGCCGGATTTGGCAATGATGAATGGCTCCCCCTTTGCTGCCTTGTCGATCAGACGCGACAGGTGCGTCTTCGCCTCATGAATATTGACCGTATGCATTGGCCTCTCCTTAACTTAGTCCATGTGACTTAGTCTCTTTGACTCGCTATTTCAAGCGCGACTCCGCAAGCATGCACTGAAGGTCCCACCTTGCGGCGGGACCTTCAGACGGGGCCTCAGTCCCGGTTCGGCCGGGACCAGATCAACTGGAGGCCTTCCTCGCCTTCCATCTCGATCAGGGTGGCGTAGATCGGAGCGGGGAAGCTCGGGTCGTCCAGTTTGACCGAGAGATAGTCGCGTTCCGTCTCCTTCGAAGTCTTCTGCCAGGCGGCACCGAACTCGACATTGCCGGCGAGGACGCGGAAGTCGGGAGCCTTGTCACTGGTGCGTTCTGCGCGAACGATCTTGGCCTTGACGTTGAGGTTGAGGGTTTTGATCGTCCCGTTGAAGCCGTTGCCGGTGGAGGTGAAGGTGCCGATGGTAGCCATTGTCTCATTCCTTTGGTTTCTCGGGCCGCGCCCATCGCGACCTCGATGGGGGTCGAAGGACTGGAGGCGATCGACCTGCACCCCGCAGGGGCCGAAACATCGTGAAGGGCGGCTGGAAGAGACTTTCTTGTTCCGCGAGGAATGGACGCGCAGCGACCAGGGGAAGAAAGTCGCGAACGGCCGTTGCGGGTATGAGAGCGAGACGGAGCGCAGCGAAGGCGGCCTCCGGTCAGACAAGCCACATCGAGGACGCAGGTGGGTGTGCCTTGTGTGAAACCACCGGAATGAAGACAGGCGATCCGCTATCGGTCGGCTACCTGAACAACAGGAATGACCAAGCCTGATCATGCCTAACCTGCTCGATGTGCGCTGACAAGTATCGTAGAGGCCAGCTCCAACCGGAAGGGTAGTTCCAAATTCCACGTGCCGGTCGAGAGATCACGAGTGGCGCGGTCGAAACCTGAGAGAGCGACGCTTGACCGTCACCTGCAGGAAAGTTCACTCCCCGGCCCGGAAACCATCCCACGCCAACGAAACGTTGGGCGAGGTGCCCCTCGCCTACGTGGTCTGGGCGGAAGGCCCGGTGGAGTTCGAGGAACCTCTAACCCATTGCCGCACCTTGCAGACGACTTACAAGCTTCCTGCGATCTTCGATCCACTGATGCGATTCCGGGCACCGGCTCTGGAAAGACGATCCGTTTTAAGTTGCGCGAACATTATATAGGCTAGAGCTGATGGGCATCGTCGACCATTGAACGTCGCCGTCGCAGCCAACGTCATTATAAACCTTCAAAAGCGAGGATAGTTGGCAAACAACGAAAGGTCTCCGGATGATTAAAGCAACAAAGTTTCATGGCGATTAAATGGCTCCGTGCGAGCAAGGCCGGCATAACGATCAAGCGTTCCTCAGGACCGTTTTTGGAAGCAGTTACCTTTGAGGTTGCTTGCTCCATGCTCCCCTACGACTTCTGAAAGCACGGAGATCGCCAGCGACTTGGGATCGCGGGAGGAGGGGATCAGGCCGATAGGCCCACGAAGTCGTGCCAACTCGTCGGTTGAAACGCCATTGGCCTTCAGCTGGGCAAGACGGGCGGTCTGTATCGCCCGGCTACCTTGCGCGCCAATGTAGAAAGCAGGGGTTGCCAGCATCCGTTGCAGGATTGCGGGTTCGTATTCGTGGTCGTGACAGACCCCCGCCGTATCGGCACCAGCCCGCAGATCAGAAAGGGTCGAAAGCGAGCGATCTGGCGTATCGGGCTCTCTGCCGCCTGCGCGGGCGCAAGGCTGGAGCCCTCGTGGCTCGGCACAGCGCATCTTCTCTCCTGCCGGTGATGGAGCATCTCCACGACCCGAGCCGGGAGCTTTCTTCAGGCCGCAGCAACATTCTTTGCGGCAATCACCTCCATGGCGAACTTGTCGAAGAACTGGCCCACCAGCTTTTTCGCCGTCGAGTCCAACAACCGCGCGCCAAGCTGGGCAATTTTCCCGCCCACATCGGCGTGAGCCTCCCATACAAGCAGCGTGACCTCCGGGGCTTCCTCATCCAGCCTGACCTTGGCGCCACCTTTGGCGAAACCCGCGATCCCGCCTTCGCCCTGACCTGCGATGACATAGCCGTTGGGCGGGTCCACCTCCGAGAAGGTGACGGCCCCCCCGAAGCGTGCCTTGATCGGCCCGACTTTCAGCACGACTTTCGCTTGCAGGCCCCCGTTTTCGGTCTGTTCCAGGCTTTCGCAGCCTGGAATGGCACGGGCCAGCACCTGCGGATCGTTCAGCGCGGCCCAGACGTAGGCGCGGCTGGCTTCGATACGGGTTTCGCCACTCAGTTCCATTTCACGTCCCCCCCAGAGCCTGCGCGTCGCGAATCAGACCACGCAGTTTCGAAGGAGGCAGCGGCATTGCATCCACCTTCACGCCAAGCGGGCGCAGCGCATCTTCGATCGCCGCGCAGATCGCGGGGGGTGCCCCCATGCGGCCACCCTCGCCACCACCCTTGATGCCGAACTCGGTATAGGGCGAGGGCGTCTCCACATGGCCCACGCGGACCTGCGGCGGCATTTCGTGCACTGTGGGGATCAGATAGTCGACAAAGGAGGCTGTCAGAAGCTGGCCGTTCTCGTCATACTTGAACTCTTCCAGCAGTGCCGTGCCAATGCCCTGCGCCGTGCCGCCTGTGACATGGCCCGCCAGCGTAACCGGATTGACCACCGTGCCGCAGTCATGCACAGCGACGTAGTCGAGGAAGGTCAGACCTCCAGTCTCGATGTCGATCTCGATCACCGGGATATGACACATGTGGCCCATGATCGGATAGAATATCCCCATATCCGTCCTGTCTTCATTCGGCATGGTCGTCAGCGGGTGGTCATAGGTATAGGCCGCGTCCAGACCGCCGGTCAGTTCAGGATCATCTGGCAGCGACAAGCGAAACATGTGCGAGGTCAGCGCGATCTCTGGAATGGTGACGAACTTGTTGACATGGTCCGCGCCAATCTTGCCGTCCTTCATCACCAGCTGATCCACTGGAATGCCCAGCATGTGGCCTGCGATCTTCATCATCTTCATCTTGACAATGGTGCAAGCACCAACCAAAGCGCCCGCTATCATTACGGTGTAGCGCGAGCCGCCAGGCCCGGTGCCCTGGAGCCCATTGTCGGTGTCGGTGTAGCTGACCGAGATGTCCTCCGGCGGCATTTGCAGAAGCTCGGCAAAAATCTGGACTGCCATGGTTTCCGGGCTGTTGCCCCAGAAAGGCGAGTTCAGCGCGATGTTGGCCTTGCCCATGGCGTCGATCTTGATCTGGACCGCCTCGCCCGAAGATGTCAGGGAAAAGCCTGCCTCGGGGTTCAGCATCCAGAATTCGGTCGAGGAAAAGACGCTGCGTTCCTGGCAGGTGGCGATGCCGATGCCAATATAACGGCCTTCCTTTCGGGCCTCTGCCTGCCTCTGGCGCCAGCCCTTGTAGTCCAGCATTTCCAGCGCCTTGTTGAGCACCGCCGGATAGTTGCCGCTGTCATAGAGGTTGCCCGTCGGGATCTTGTACGGGAACTCCTCGGGCTTAATGAAGTTCTGGTGGCGGAAGGCAACAGGGTCGAGGCCCAACTCAGAAACGGCGGCATCTACCATCCGCTCGATTACAAAGTTCGATACTTCCGAGCCGAAGCCGCGATAGGCACCCTGCTGGCATTTGTTGGAGAAAACCGCCTTCAAATCGAGATCGACCGAGCGGATGCGATAGGGCCCTACGATTTGCGAAAGCGCGTTGCCATGATGACCGACGCCGAACTGGAAATAGGCGCCGTAGTCGTCCACGCATTTGCAGCGCAGGCCCATCATATTGTTCTGCGAATCGAGCGCCAGTTCCGCATCATACCAGCGTTCCGATCCATGGTTGTCGCAGGCGGTGATGTTGTCGATCCTGTCCTCGATGTACTTTACCGGGCGGCCGGTGAGGCGGGCTAGAGAAGCGGCGAGGATCGGTACCTTGTGGGCGAAAAGCTTAGACCCGAAGCTGCCCCCGGTCACGCAAGGCACGATGTTGAGCTTGTGTGTGGACACGTTTAGCGCACCAGCCACGGTAAAGCCTACGTAGTTGTACATCGAACTGTTGCAGTGGATGGTGAACTTGCCCGAACCTTGGTCGAATTCGGCCACCGCACCTACCGTCTCCAGCGGCTGCGCGCCCGAGCGCGGCCAGTAAAGCTGGCGCTGGATCACATATGCGGCGTTGGCAAAGTCCTCGTCCACCGGGCCGAACTTGAACCGCCGTTCCAGTGCGACGTTGGTAGAACCGCGTTCGGGATGGATGATGCCATCTCCGGTTGCCTCGAGCGATTGCAGCGCATTTGCATTGACCGGCAGCGGGTCGTATTCGATCTCGATCAGGTCCAGCGCATCCTCGGCGATGTAGCGGCTTTTGGCGACGACGGCGACGACCGGCTCGCCGACGTGGCGCACCCGACCCACGGCCACGCAGCGTTGTTCCGTCGGCGGGTTTGAGAAGCACGGCAAGGGGCCTGTGGTCTTGGCGATGTCCTCGCCGGTCAGTACCGCCACCACGCCCCGCAGCTTTTTCGCCCCCTCGGTGTTGATCGACACGATGCGCGCATGGGCATGGGGGCTGCGCAACACCGCAGCGTGCAGCATGTGCGGCACGGCGATGTCGTCCACATAGCGGCCCTTGCCGGTCAGGATCCGGGGATCCTCGACCCGCTTCATGCTTTTCCCGATCCAGTTCAGCGCTTGGCCGGGTTTTTCCCGCTGACGCGAGGGCGGAATCTTCAGTTTCGTATCCAAGGTGGTCATGCTGCCTTCTCCCCTTCGGCTGCCCGCTCACGCAGGATTTCCGCCGCGCGTTCGATCGAGGTGATGATGTTCTGGTAGCCAGTGCAGCGACACAAATTGCCGCTGATGGACTCCATGATCTCGTCCTTTGTCGGGTTCAGGTTGTGCGCCAGAAGCTCTGCCGCACTCATCATCATACCGGGGGTGCAGAAGCCGCATTGCAGCCCGTGCTTTTCCCAAAAGGCCTGTTGGATAGGGTGAAGATTGTCGATGGTGCCCAGACTCTCGACCGTCTCGACCGACTGGCCATCGACCTGCACCGCAAAGCACAGGCAGGACCGCGTAGCCTTACCGTTGACCAGTACCGTGCAAACACCGCATGCGCCATGCTCACACCCCGTATGCGTGCCCGGCAGCCCGATCTCATGGCGCAGGTAATCCGACAGCAACAGGCGCGGTTCAACCTCGCTTTGGTGCAGTTCGCCGTTCACCGTGACGGCGATTTCACTTTTGGACATAGTTTCCTCCCTCAAGGCTTGGACATCCGATTCACTTTTGGACATAGTTTCCTCCCTCAAGGCTTGGACATCCGACGGATAGCCTTCAGGCGTGTCTGGCTGTGGCGATGGCGCGGGTCAGGATCCGCTCGGTCAGCGTACCGATGATGTCGCGGCGGTACTCGGCGCTTGCATGCAGATCGCCCGGCGGATCGGTCACCGCCTGCGCGGTGGCGGCGGCCTTGGCGATCAGGGTAGGATCGTAGGCGATACCCTCCAGAACAGCCTCGACTTTAGCCAGACGCACAGTTGCGGCGCCGACATTGCGATAACCGATCCGCACGTCGCGGCAGACGCCGTCGGTGACCAGCAGTTGCGCGGCACAGACCACCAATCCGAAATCACCCTTGCGCTGCGAAATCTCGGCGAAAGCATAGCCATGCCTGGCCGGGGGAACAGGAATGCGTATCTCAGTCAGCAGTTCTTCAGGTTCCAGCGCGACCGTGAAGGCGTCGACAACGAACGCCTCCACGGGGATTTCGCGCATGCCGCTTGTGCTCTGAGCGATCAGCCGCGCACCCATCACCGACATAATCAGCGGCATTTCGGAAGCCGGATCATTGTGGCACAAGCTGCCGCCCAGCGTTCCACGGTTGCGCACCGAATGGTGGGCCACATCGCGATAGGCCTCGACGATCAGCGGCGCATTTTGCGCCACCAGGTCAGACCCCAAAACTTCATTGTGCGTGGCAAGCGCCCCGATCCGAAGTTCCCCTGCCTCCAACGCAATCCCGCGCAAGGCATCCAGTCGGCCGATGTCGATCACTGTACCGAACTGCACCATACGCAGGTTCATCAGAGGGATCAGGCTTTGCCCCCCCGCCAGGACCTTTGCATCGTCCCCGTGCCGCGCAAGTGCGGCCAAGGCTTCGTCGACCGTTGTCGGCCGTTCGTATTCAAAGGCTGCTGGCTTCATGGCTTCTCCTCCCATTGTCGTGCAGGCCGCAATGCCGACGCGGAAACGATCCCGGTCCTGCCCACCTCTGCGGTGAAGGCTCAACGCACATCCTTACCGCAGACTCCTCCGAAGTCCTTATTTATCAGTCGAACATCAACAAGGATGCGTGTCAAGCGATTCGTTCAGTTAAGATACGGAAATATTTGCATAAAGAGCCCTTTCATAAGACGAATGCACCGCCCAGAAACTCGGGGGCGATACACAGAGAACGGGTCGGCCCCAACGTCTGGGGCCTAGTCGGCGGTCCACCCGCCGTCGACGACCACGGCGCTGCCTGTGACAAGCGCTGCCGCGTCCGAGGCAAGGAACACCACGGCGCCAACCACATCGCCGGGCGTGCCCAGGCGCCCCAGTTTGATCTTCGACACGATGGCCTCCCGTGCGGCAGGATCGGCCAGGAACGGCGCGGTCATTGGGGTTTCAATGAAGGTCGGACCGACGGTGTTCACGCGAATACCCTTCGGACCGAGTTCGACGGCCAGGGCCTTCGTAAATCCCTCCAGCGCCCATTTTGACGCGCAATAGATCGTCCGGTTCGCCGCGCCGACATGCCCCATCTGCGAGGACATGTTGATGATCGACCCGCCCCGCCCTTTGGCCATCATCTGGCCGCTGACCGCTTTGGCGGCAAAGACCGCCGCGCGAAGATTTAGAGCCAGCACAGCGTCATAGTCCTCTTCCGTCACGTTAGAGAGCGGTTTGGGGAGGTTCATTCCGGCATTGTTCACGAAGACGTCGAAAGCGGGCAGTTCCGCATTGATGGTGGCGAAGCCAGCCACGTCGCTAACATCGGCCACCAGATGGGTGGCCTTCAGACCCCTCGCACGGATTTCTGCGGCCCCTTCGGCGATTTCGCTTTCGGTACGGGCGCAGAGGGTGACCTCCGCCCCCATCACCGCCAGCCCCTGTGCGATCGACCGGCCAAGTCCGCGCCCGCCGCCGGTCACCAGCGCGCGGCGACCGGACAGCGATAACTTTTCGCGGATGTCAAAGCCCGACATGGCCCGCCGTCACTTGATGGCTTGCGGGTTGATCGGCGACCCGGCGCCGCCGGGCAGATGCAGCGGGGGCGCGAGGAAGAAGAACTCATAGATCTTGTCCAATGCACAATCCTCGGCCAACTCCTTGAGGTAGAATATCTCGCCCATGGCAATGCCCATGGCGGGGATCACCACCCAGTGCCAGGGCTGGTTCGCCTCGGCAGTCTGATTGGGGCGCACCTCGCAGCCCCAGGTGTCGGTGCAGATGCCCGCTACATCCTTGTCACGCAGCCAGAAACAGGTGTCGAAGCCCATGCCCGGCGCATCGCCTCCGGCGTAACCGGCCCAGTTACCGGCAGTGAGGCAGCGTTCCTGGTGGCCGGTGCGGACAAGGACGAAATCGCCCTTGCGGACTTCAACCCCCTGCGCCGCAGAGCAACCGTCCAGATCGGCGGGCGTGATCGGATAGCCGTCGTCCAGACTGTCCACGCCTTTCCAGCGCGCGATGTCCAAAAGGATGCCACGGCCCACCATCTTGTCGCGATAATGCTCGATGCCCAGCTTCTTCGCGCCCTTCATGTCGACAAGCTTGGCGTCATATCCGTTGTACATCTTGTCATCGAGGAAGATGTGGCACAGTGCGTCCCATTGGGTGGACGCTTGGCAGGGCATGCTGATCGCATCGTCAGCATAACGCAGGTAAGCTTTGCCGTCGCCATCCTGAACCCCCGCCGCCGCATCAGTGCCGGTGGCCAGCATAGTGTGAATCGGATTCCACCGTCCCCCGAACAGACCCGACTGAATAGGCTCCTTCAGCGACAAACCAAGCGCAAAGTTCCTCCCCTTCCGCACCAGCCCCGCCGCTGCGATGACATCGGCGGGCGTTATGTTGTTCAGCGTTCCGATCTGATCGTCCGCCCCCCAGCGCCCCCAGTTCGAAATCTTTTTCGCGGCGTCATGGATCGCTTGGCGAGTCAGAGTCATGGTGTCCTCCAGTACATTATCATGTGATAAATAAACCAGATCCTTTCAGGTGGTCAAGCATTGATTGTCATGCTAGGCAAATGTGGTCCCCGGCCCTAACCGCCTGAGCCCCATGCCGTCTAACAAAGCTGCACCAGCCAAACGTCGCCGCCTGCCGCCCGCCGAGCGGCGCGAAGCGATTCTGGAAAAGGCGATCAACCTGTTTGCCGAGCACGGCTTCGAGAGCAGCACGCGCGAACTAGCGCGGCAGCTGGGGGTCACGCAGCCGCTGCTCTATCGCTATTTCCCCAGCAAGGAAGACCTGATCCGCGAAGTCTACAAGTCGGTCTATCTTAACCGCTGGAATGTCGAATGGGACCAACTGCTCTGTGATCGTTCGCAGCCCCTGGATCAGCGTCTTCGTGCCTTCTATGAGAGCTACACCGACGCGATCTTTACGCGCGACTGGATGCGGATCTATCTGTTTTCCGGGCTAAAAGGGGCTGATATCAACCGCTGGTACGTGGGCCTTCTGGAGGAGCGCATCCTACACCGGATCATGAAGGAGTACCGCCATCTCGTCGAGATGGACGACGAGGCAAAGCCTGGCCCCGAAGAGCTAGAGCTGGCCTGGGCACTGCATAGCGGCATCTTCTATGCCGGGGTTCGCGAACACATTTTCGGCCTGCCCCCGACCGAGGATCGAGCGAGCATGATTGCCAACACCGTGCAGGTTTTCCATATGGGCATCCAAGCCTACTTCGCCCGCCGCGGCGCAGCAAAGCCCGCCTCGCACGGCCCGGGCTCCGCAACACAGGCGCGAGTATCCCGACTGGCCTGATCCGGCAAGCTAATGATACCCTGATAAGTTTGCAGGCAGCGGCGCAGACAATCTGTGATCAATCAGTCTATTTTCTGCTGCTCGGCCGCATTCTAGGCGCCCGAAGTTGAGCTATTGACTCTTTTAAGTTATCAACTGATAATCTACGTCAGAGCCGTCAGGTGGACACCCATGGCCGCGCGTCGGGCAACTCGGAGGAGGATTGATGGAACATCTCAAGCGCGGCAAGCCGCTCGACGAACGTTCACAGGACGACGCCAAGGTCCGGCAGATGGTTGAAACCACCCTGAAGGACATCGAGACCCGCGGCGACGCGGTTGTTCGTGAGCTGTCCCAGAAGTTCGACAACTACGCGCCTGCGTCGCTCCGCCTCTCGGACAGCGAGGTCGATACGCTGATCAACAAGGTCTCGGCGCGCGACATGGAGGACATCAAGTTCGCCCAAGAGCAAGTTCGCAAGTTCGCCAAGGCGCAGCGCGAGTCTATGCTGGACATCGAGGTTGAAACGCTCCCGGGGGTTTTCCTGGGGCACCGCAACATTCCGGTCCAGTCCGTGGGCTGTTACATCCCGGGCGGCAAGTTCCCTATGGTCGCCTCGGCGCACATGTCGGTGGCGACAGCCTCGGTCGCAGGGGTGCCCCGGATCATCGCTGCCACGCCCCCATTCAAGGGCGAGCCGAACCCCGCCGTGATCGCCGCGATCAAGCTGGGCGGAGCCCATGAGATCTATGTCATGGGCGGCATCCAGGCCATCGGCGCCATGGCCCACGGCACGCAAACCATCCGTCCAGTCGACATGCTGGTCGGTCCCGGCAACGCCTTTGTCGCCGAAGCGAAGCGCCAGCTTTACGGCAAGGTCGGCATCGATCTCTTCGCCGGCCCCACCGAAACATTGGTAATCGCCGACGACACCGTCGACGGCGAGATTTGCGCAACCGACCTGCTGGGGCAGGCCGAACACGGCTACAACTCGCCGTCGGTCCTCGTGACCAACTCGCTCAAGCTGGCCGAAACCACCCTGGCCGAAATCGACCATCTTCTGAAAATCCTACCCACCCGCGACACTGCTGCAAAAAGCTGGGAGGATTACGGCGAGGTCATCCTCTGCGACAGCCATGAGGAGATGCTTGACGTTGCCAATGACATCGCTTCGGAACATGTGCAGGTGATGACGGACCGCGACGACTGGTACTTAGAGAACATGCATTCCTACGGCGCGCTGTTCCTCGGGGCCCGCACCAACGTGGCCAACGGCGACAAGGTCATCGGCACTAACCACACCCTGCCGACAAAGAAGGCCGGGCGCTACACCGGCGGCCTCTGGGTCGGCAAGTTCCTGAAGACCCACAGCTATCAGCGCATCACGACCGACGAGGCCGCCGCCAAAATCGGCGCTTACTGCTCGCGCCTGTGCCTGCTGGAAGGCTTCGTCGGCCACGCCGAACAGGCCAATGTCCGGGTCCGCCGCTACGGGCACCACGATGTCGGGTACGGCATGGCCGCGGAATAGGCGGGGCAATGCCGATCACGGGACGATCGTCAGGTCCCACAAAAGCTCACGGCTGTGATTTGAGCATCACAAGGCGACTGATCAACGAAACAAAAGGGAGGAAATACAAATGGCTGCACTTCATGCGACTGTTCTTGTCTGCGGAGTCCTCGCAGGGCTGGCGACATGGATCTATCTCAGCGTCGGAACGATTCTTGTCTGGGCTGCCTTTCTGGCATGGGCCTGCTTCTTCCACAACGGGGCGACACCCGCGGCTCTCAAGTCCACTATCCTCTGCAACACATTCGGCGCGCTCCTTGGTTGGACCGCGGCGATGTGTATCGTCTTCCTTCCGTTCGGGGCGGCGCTGCCCTTCGCGGTCTGGGCCGGAATCGTGGTCACGATCACGGTGATGGTGGTCTGCTGGGCAAGTTCCGTCCCCGCACTGGCCAGCATTCCGTCGAGCTTCTACGGTTATGCCGCGTGCTTTGCCTATATCGCGCAGACGCCGGACATCTTTTCCCAGACTGGCCTCACAACTGTGGCACTGTCCAATCCATTTGTTCTGACCGCACTTTCCATGGCGGGCGGCTCGTTGGTCGGCTTCATCTCTGCCAAGGGTATCGGAGCTTTGGCGGCGAAACCTGCCACGGCCTGATCCGCGTCAGAGAACATGCTTCAGAAAATGGGGGCTACCCAAAAGCCCCCATACTTTCTTGGGTGATGCCGTTTAATTGTGGAAGTTGTGTCCACCGAGTTCTGTGGCTGGCAAATCTTACGAGCAGCGAATGGAAGGCCGAGTGGCAAGCCCTTTCCTGGTCTCAGTGTTCATTTGCATGACAGGTTCGAGCCCCTATACCCGCACATGTCGCACTTGCGCCCGCTCCAGTCGAACTGGCCGTCGGCGGAGTCAGTGCAAGAGCCGGCGTGGGCGGTCCGTCTTCTGGCGAGCTATGCGCGTGCAACATCAAGCTGCCTCCCCGATCTTGTCCATGTTGGGCTGGAGATTGTGCAGAAAGGCGACGGCACGCTGTGCGTGGGCTGCGGCCGAGACGATGAACCGCTTGTCGTTGGAGAGCACCTCGAGCCAGGATGCGAGATAGCTGGCGTGGTCCGGTCTCGGCTCCAACTCGGGTACGATGCCGAGATCGGCGCAAAGGAGGCAACTGCCAAGTTCGGCAATGAGCTCCTCCCTCGCCCGCTCGCTACGATCCCTCGCATAGCGGCTGAGATCGCGATTCACCCGATGGGGTGCCGCCGTCCAGTGGGTCAATTCATGACTCAGCACCGCGACATAGGAATCCGCGTCGCGAAAACTCTCGAATGGCGGCATTTGGATGTGATCGGAGGCCGGGGCATAGAACGCCTTTGCTCCGCCATGCCGGATGACGGCACCCGTGTTGACGAAGAAGCGATCAGCTACGGCGATGCGCTCGACGGGATCAGTCATAATGGCGGGCGTGCTGTAGTAGTGGCCGGGGAGACCCTCGATCTGGTCGACGCAGAAGACCGTGTATGCCTTCAGGAACGGAATCGCCCGTTCGACCTCATCTCCCCTCGCGTCGGTCTCCGTCTTTGTGAAGCGATTGGCGTAGACGACGACCGTGCCCGTCTCCCCCTTGCGGACATGGGCACCAAGTTCGGTTGCCTGCTTGAATGTCATCCAGGTCGGCGAGGTAAGGCCGCGTGCGAGCGCCTCCGACCACAAAAGGATGACGTTGATGCCCGAATAGGGCTCGCCGTTATGGCGGAGCGGCCGCGTGATGCGGCCTGTCGTGTTGGCGACGCTCCATGGCTGTATCCATGGCCGGACGCCATGCTCGAGCTCGGCGACAATGCGACCGGTAATTCGCGCGTAGACGTCGACACGTGGCTGTTCTTCTTTCCTGCTCATTTCCAAGATCTCCGTTAGAGAGGCGCGACCATCGCGGCCTGTCACGGGGTCCGGTGTCTGAGGGCCGCAAGGTCCGCGCACCCAAGGAAGATCGATCGGTAGAAGGGGAATTGTCGGCAACGGGCCGAAACGAAAGTGGAGGACGGCGAAGCCGTTGCGCTGGGCTTCGGACCTCAGCAGGACCGCTATCCGCGACGGGCCGCGATGGGCGGGGCCCGACCTTTTTTCATTCTTTCGTTTTTGAAAATCTTGTCGGAGCGGCTTCGGTGGTGACACCCAAAGAGGCCGGTCCCGATCGGACCGGCCCGTTGCCGTTGCCAGGAAGATGGCGGGACCGAAGCCCCGCCATGCCTGCTATCCCAGTGCCGCCATCTGGTGTTCGGCCGCTTGTCGGCTGACGCCGGCGCCGGGATTCTCGACCTGTCGCTCGAAGGGCTTCCAGACCTCGCCTACGATGTGCTCGTAAGCGGCGACGGCTCCCTCGGCGGCCATCCGGAGCGCGTGCGACTGAAGCCCCATGTCGGCGGCAAACTCGCGCTTGCGTTGCGCTTGGCTGTCGAAGCCAACGGGTCCGTCTCGGTCCTCATCGCGAACATCGTTGGCAAGCTTGGACGTGGCGTCGCGCGCCTCGCTCACGGCCTTCGAGTAGAACTGGCCCGCGCCGTGAGCGGAGCCGACATAGGAACCGACGATGCGCTGCAGGTGGATCTGCATGGCCCGATCGCTCAAGGCTTCGCGCAGGGTCTCACTGGTCTCGACGACGAAGCGCTCATGCAGATCGCGGATGCCATCGCTATCGAGAACGGCAAGGCCGAAGCTTTCCGAGATGAGGGTGACCTGGTGGGAGTCCGGGCAGACGAGCCGTACCATTTCGAGGGTGGTGCCGCGACGAATTGGGACGACACGAGCGGATGTGCGGGGTGAGCGAGCGATCTTGGTCATGTTCAGGTCCTTTCCTGTTTCTCCCTTTGGATGATCCGGCTCGTGCCGGTCTTCCCTTCGGGTGCGGTCCTTTCGAACCGGCAAAGCGGGACGGCCCAAGGTCCGGGGTCGGCCAGGCGAGCGAGGCAGGTTTGCGGGATGAGCGGGGCTAATTGCCCTGCGAAGAACGCGGGCCGCCTTGCGAGATCGGCGGCGTCCGGCCGCTCCGCGGCGCGCCAGCGGCCTTTGACCGTCACGCCGTCCGGTTCAGACCGCGGCAAACCCGAGGGGAGGACCGGCGCAGGATGGTCAGATAAGACAACCGGGAGGACTGGCGCCCAAGCCCAACACTCAACCGCCACGCTCAGGCCGCTTCTGGGCGATCTCGTGGGGGAGCCCTATCTTGCCGTCATCTTCATGGCGTAGGCTCCGCATGCTGGGTTTCGGAGGCGCGGCCCTGAAATGGTCGAAGCGGGTCGTCACCTGTCCGGCATTAGTGTTCGGCCAATGCGGGGGTCAGCCTAACTCAGAAAGATCAGTGCGTCCTTGGCTGCGATGATGAACGCATCCCGTGCTTTGCTTGGCGGCTTGTGGCCATTGATGACGTCAAGGCAGATCTTCATAGCCTTGATGCGGTGTTGTGATTCCGGTGCCGGCCAATCCCGCAGCAGAATTTCGGCGGCCTCTGCGACGGTCTCAACCACTCGATCCCTATCGATGCGCCCTGGCTGGATGACCACCGGTTTGTGGAAGCGTTTCGTCCCCAAATGACATATTCCCCGATGGCGAGAACGCTCGAAACGCAGAGAAATAGTTTTGGTTCCGTGAGCGCCCCTGAGAGCTTGGAACAAGAGAATAATCTACTACCTCAGGTGGGGCTACTTCTTTTCCGATATTTCCGTGGTTCAGGTCGAAGGCCTGCGTGTCTCTGGCCTGCTTGTGAAGATCATCCTGCAGCTCTCCCCATTCCCTGAGCTACGCGCCACTCCTTTGCTGATGGTTGAACTGGAACCGCCGCCAGCATTGCTGCCCGGCGGCGGGTACCTCTAGAAGGGAAGGGAAACAGCCTCTATTCGGCCGCGATCGCGTATTCGCCCTCGGTGAGCTCGCCGGCATCGTCGTCGCCTGGATTGTCCTGCCCCGTGGCGGCCGACTGGCCGCCATCCAGTTCGTCGAGGTCTTGCGCCGTACCACCGTCCAGCGCCTCACCGGTGTCTGGCGCTGAGTGCTTCGTCACCCAGTTGGTGATCGCTTCCAGCTTCGGCGCAAACAGAGCCGCTGAATGAACAAAGCGGCCCTCCGCGAAATGTTCGACCAACGCCGCGCGCGTGTCCTTCACGCGATTGCGCGGCAGGACTGGCGTGCCCTTCAGCGAAGCCTCGAGTGCGGGGCGCGACAGGTACGACAGGAAATCGTCCGTGCCCATGTTCGGCAAGAACGCGTCCGCGCCGATGGCCTGGCCGGCGATGCGCGCGACGATGCCGCTGGCGGACCGGTTTTCCCGGCACGACAACACGTCGATCAGCACAGAGCGCACGGCCTGCTGCAGCGTCTCCCGGTCGGGATTGAGCTTGCCGTCCTCGCCGATCAGCCGCGCGGCATGCGCGTTGCAGTCTGCGTGTGCATAAGGATTGTCGGAAGAGCCGCTGGCGATGGAGACGTTCGTGCCGGCGAACGCCAGAACGAGCAGCGCCATCAGCGTGTCGTCCTCGATCGGCGCGCGGGCGAATGCCTCATGCAGCGCATCGGTGCGAAGGTCGCCGATCATCTCCATGCCCTTGCGGGTCACGTCCGGTCTCTGCGTTGCCGCAACAGCGATGCTGCCTGAACCCGTCTTGTCCTTTGTCTTCTTCGCTTCCGGCATACGGTAGGCAATCGACTGTACTTCGCCAGACCGGCTGTCGACGTACCAAGCTGTATGATCGCCCTTGCCGGGCTTGCCATAGACCCGTTCGGCCTTTGGAGGGAGCTTCGGCTGGCCATAGTCGCCCAGTTCGACGATCGAACCGCGCTTGGGCAGATTGTTGGCCAGCCATTCCTGCTGCGCCCCGTAGAACGCTTCAACATCGGTCGTGTAGCGGCTGTCCTCATCGGCCGGTGCGAACAGGTCCTCCTGCCATACGATGCCATAGGCTTGGGCGAGATCGTCGCCAAAGCTCGCGTGCTTCGCAAACACTCGCGTCTTGGTGAGTGCCCGCGCAACTTCATGCCAATAGACCGTGGGATTGGCCTTCTTCGGCTTGTATTTTTTCCAGACCTCGGCCTGCTCTACCTGGCTCGCGGCTGCGATGGTGCGCAGGTTCTGTTCGTTTGGCATGTCGCCCCTGGCCATCTGGTCGAGCATGGCAGGCAGGACGTTGGCGAGCAGGCGAAGCTTGCGGATCTGTCGCACTGGCAGCGCAAGCGCGAGCGCGATGGATTCCTCGGCCCATCCGAGAGCGACGAGGCGTTCGATCGAACGCCACAGATCAACCGGGTTGAGCGGATCGCGGGCAACGTTTTCGATGAGCGCACGCATGGCGTCGCGGTCTTCGTCGGGGTCGGCAACGAGGACCTGGATCTCCGCGAGATCGGCGGCGATCGCCTGTGTGACGCGGCGATGGCCGAAATGGATGGTGTAGCCGTTGCCGCCGCCCTGCTCAGGCAGGATGATCGGTGGCTGGATGATGCCGACTGCCTTGATCGTCGCGAGCAGCAAGGCGTCGGATTGAGGGGTGGATTTCGTGCGGCGCGTCTTGTCGGGATTCTCCTTCAGCGCACGCGGATCGACCATCATGAGTTCCATGGGATGCTTCTCCATTTTCGTGGTTGCGGACCAGGCCTGGCCAGTGTCCTTTTCCGTCTTCTTCTCGAAGACATCCCCAGAGCCCGCGGGGCGATCGGGACGGTGCAACTGCGGGCGAGCATCCCTGCCCGGCGCCCAAGCGGGGCTAACAGCCCTGCGAAGGGCGACGCGGCCGGGATCGCGAGACGCGCGGTTGAGCGTCAGCGTCATCGAGCCGATCGCGTCGCGAGGAGGTTTCGTTTCCCTCTTTCTCAGGCTGCGATCTGGCCTTCCCCTTCCCCCTTCCTTGCCACGGTAAATTGCCCGCCACTCTCAGTGTCGGCGGCAAGATCGGCCTCGATCTCGGCGAGCAGCTCGCGCTTGAGCTTGAGTTCGGCCGCCAGGGCGAAAGCCTCGCCAACGCGCGGCTGATAGGCGGCAAGCCGCCTGCGCGCATCCACCAGCCGGCGTGCATAATTGTCCCGCTCGCCATCGAAATTCGAAAGCGCGTGCTCGAGCCTGGCGATCGCGCCGAGCGGCGTGGTCGTGACGGGAAGCTCGACCTCATGCTGCGTGCCGGTGAGCCTGAGCATGGTGGTATAGTATAAGCTGTCCCTGCCGGAGCGTTCGCCAGCGAATGCCAGATCGAAGCCGCCGATCGAGGCGATATCCTGTTCACCGTCATGCTGGAGTTGCACCAGCGTCAGGATTTCCTTCATCAGGGCACGGCCGGCGAACTTGCGCTCGGCGAAGGCGTCGCCGGCGACGGTCATGCGGAAATCATCCCCATGTGTCGGGACCAGGCGCTCGATGTCCTGACCAATCTCACCGATGCGCCGTGTCAACAGGTCGATCTCGTGTTCGGCGTCGCGGATCTGGCGGCGAATGGCATGCTGATCGTCGACATGGGCGGCGCGCAGCCGGTCGAGCCGCGCGATCTCGGCCTCAAGCCCTGCCTTCTGCATCAGGCGTGGATCGCCCGACGCGATCGCTTTCGCCATGGCGAACTGGTTCGCCTGGCCCTCGCCGAGATCTTCGAGGCGGCGAACGCTGGTGTCGCCGGACAGTGCTGCCGCAATAAAGCGAGCCTTGCGCTCGTTGTTTTGCCACATCGTGGCGTCGAGCGAGCCAAGAGTGGCGTAGGCGAAGAGGCCGACCTCATCATGCTGGTTGCCCTGACGCACGATACGGCCCTCGCGCTGCTCGATCTGTGAGGGCAGCCACGGCACGTCGAGATGGTGCAGCGCCTTGAGGCGCGCCTGAACATTGACGCCGGTGCCCATCGTCTCGGACGATCCAATCAGGACACGCACCTTGCCGGCATTGAAGTCGTTGAAGAGGCGCTGCTTGGCCTCGGACTTTTTGAAATCCTGCATATAGGCGATCTCTGAGCCCGGAACGCCCATTCGCACAAGCTCGTCCCTGATCCAGCGATAGGCGGAGAAGCCGCGCGAGGCCTCTACGGAAACCGTGCCGAGATCGGAAAAGACGAGCTGGCCAGCACCCGGTTTGTCAAAGGGCATGCCGTCCTTGCGGCGATAAGTGGCCTCGCTTGTTTCCTGCCAGATACGGAAGGTATTCTGGACAAGGGCATTGAGCTTGTTTGCCTCCTCATTGCCGACGCCGGCGTCGACGAGGCGCAGATCGATTGCCGCGTGCCGGCCGTCGGTGATGACGGAAAGCAAAATATCGTCACCCGGTTCGGCCGCGCCGTCGCGCTCCTCGATGGCCTTGATGCGGGCGTCGAGCTGCTTCTGGTAAGCTTTAAAGGCTGCGGTCGGTTCGGCCGTGATGATCTGTCGCTTGCCGCCGACTACCTCCGGCACCTTCACATAGGTCCGCAGATCGGCCGGTTGCACCACGTCGGCGAAGGAGCGAAACATCGCGATCAGCTCGGGCACGTTGATGAACTGCGCGAAGCGGGTGACCGGCTTGTATTTGCCGGACGGCTGAAGCTCCAGTTCGGTCGAAGTGTCGCCGAACGTCGAGGCCCAGGCGTCGAACTCGTGCAAGCCGCGCTCGGCAAGGGCGGCATGGTCCATCAGTCGCTGCACGGTGAACATCTCGCCGAGCGTGTTGGTGATCGGCGTCCCGGAGGCGAGCACGAGCGCCCGGCCCGGATTCTTCACGTCGATGTAACGGGACTTCACATAGAGGTCCCAGGCGCGCTGCGAACCGTTCGGATCGACGCCGCGCAGCGAGGTCATGTTGGTCGCGAAGGAGAGTTTGCGGAACTCCTGCGCCTCGTCGACGATCACCTGATCGATGCCGATTTCGGCAATCGTCAGAAGATCGTCCTTGCGCGAACCAAGCGCCTCGAGCCGGGCCTGGTGACCTTCCTTCATGCGCTCGATGCGCTTGCGCGACAGCTTGTCCTCGCGATCGACCTTGGTCAGCAAATCCTCATATGCCTCCAGTTCGTCGTGGATCATCTGGTGCTCGAAGGCCGACGGCACCGGGATGAACTTGAACGCCGAGTGCGTGATGATGATCGCGTCCCAGGCAGCAAGTGCTGCCCGCGACAGGAAGCGATGACGCTTCTCCTTCACGAAGTTCGTCTCATCCGCGACGAGGATGCGGGCGTTTGGATAAAGCGCCAGGAACTCACGCGCGGCCTGCGCCAGGCAATGGCCAGGCACGACGAGCATCACCTTGTTCACCAGGCCGAGGCGACGCTGTTCCATGATCGCTGCCGCGATCGAGAGCGTCTTGCCGGCGCCCACGGCGTGGGCAACATAGGTCGCCCCCGACGCGATGATCCGCCAGATCGCCCGCTTCTGGTGCCTATAAAGAGAAAAGGCGCCTGAGGCGCCTGGAAGCTGGAGATGGTCGCCGTTGAAGTGTCGGGGCACTATGTTGTTGAAGGTATCGTTATAGAGCCGCGCCAACCGGTCGGTGCGATCCGGATCCGACCAGACCCAGGACTGGAACGCCGTCTTGATCTTGGCGAGCTTCTCTTTCGCGCCTTCCGTCTCGACGGTGTTGAGGATGCGGCGCTCGGTATCTCCCTCCTTCACCGTGTCGAAAATCTGTGGGATCGACGAATTGAGTGCGTCGGAAAGAAGTTGCCCGGCATGGCGGCGGTGCGTGCCCCACTCTGTCGTGCCGGCGGCGCTCCATTCAAGCTGGCGGGCGTTCACAGTCCAGCACGCGAGTTCGGGCGTGTGATGGATTGTGATGTCGGCGTCCATCGTCTCCTTGACGAAGACGACGATATCAGCGGCGGGAATCCAAGGTGCGCCAAGCCGTGCCGTTATGTCGGACGGTCGAAGGTCGGCCGGCTGGACCAGACGCAGCGCCTCGACATTGCGGGCGAAGGCCGGATCGAGCGCCGCTGCTGCCTCGGCCGTCGCCAACTTCGAGCGAACCGCCCCGGAGAGATAGGCGTCGGCGGTCTGCCAGGCGCCGTTCGCCGGATCGCGGTAAATGGCGTCGCCCAGTTCATCGATGACGTCACCGGCATCGCGGTGCAAAAGCTCAGCGATATGATCGGGATCGACATGGCCGCGCTCATTCAGCACCACGGCGAGCGCGTCGAGGGCACACGTGATGACCGGCGCAGATGGCGGCGCGATCACGCGTTCGCTGAAGATCGGACCGGGCTTGGCTGTATTGGTGTCAAGATCATAGTCCTCGATCGAGGCGACCAGCCAGCAATCGGGGTCGTCGAGGAAGGCCTGGAGGTTCGGCCGCCGATGCGTCTCGCGGACTTCGCCGGTCTCCGCGTCTTGGGTCGTCGAGACGGTCGTGAAATTGATGGGACCGAACTCGCGCACAAAGCTCGACCATGCGATGCGCAACCGGACCTGCGCCGGCTTCCACGGCTGGTTACGCTCCTGAAGCTTCAGGACCTCCCGCACGGCGTCGCGGATCGGGATAAACTTGCGGATGATGCGTGCGCGCTTGGCAAAGACACCGTCGGTCGCCCTGCCCTTCTTGACGTTGACGGCAACGGCCTGGCCGTCGACCATCTGCATCAGCGACGTGTTGTTCCCGATGAAGTAAGTTCCCTCGCGGATCCGGGCCCCCTCGCCGGCCGTGCCTACCGTGACGGGTTCGGTCGCTCCATCCTCTAAATCGGGATTGATCTCTTCCGGCACGCCGTCATAGACGTCCTGCGGAAGGGAAAGGACGGCAACGGAAAGGGATCTGTCGATATCCGTCCCGGCACGAGCAACGCAGCTGTACGTTTCGCCATGCGGACCGGAGACAAGCGCGTGCTCGCCAAGCACCATGTCGGGGTGATCGGAGAACCAGCGATTGACGCGGATCGCGCCCTCGTCTTGCGTCCTTGGCCGGACCTCGGCCAGGTTGAGCCAGGCATCGTCACCGGCGACCTCGCTGTCGTGGCGCTTGCGGAAGAACAGGATGTCGACCACGACGTCCGTTCCGGCATCAGCGCGGAAACTGCCCTCTGGCAAGCGGATCGCGCCGATCAGATCGGCCATGCCAGCGATCGACTCGCGGGTCCGCGCATCGACCTTGTCCATCGTACCGCTCGACGTCACGAAGGCGGCGAGCCCTCCCTGCTTTAGCCGATCAATGGCTTTGACGATGAAGAAGTCGTGCAGGCGCAGAGACAGTGACCGAAAGGCAGGATCGCTCCGGACCGTCCGGTCCGAGAACGGCGGATTGCCGACGGCCAGATCGAAATGTGCCGGTAGCGAGGCTCGGGCGAAGTCCTGATTGAGAATACGTGCCCTCGGCTGCAGCAACTTGGCAATGCGCGCCGTGACCGGATCGATCTCGATCCCCGTCACTTGGCTGGCAGCATGCAGGTCCTGCGGCATCACCGCGGGGAACAGCCCCGTACCAACGCCGGGTTCCAAGACACGGCCACCACGCCAACCAAGACGCTGCAGGCCGACCCAAATCGCGCGCACGATGAACTCCGGCGTGAAATGGGCGTACTGGGTGCAGCGGGCGAGCGAGGCGTAGTCTGCCCCGGCGACTGTCTCTTCCAGCTCCGCCCCGATCTCCTCCCAACCCTTGCGAAACCCGGCCTCGCCCGGCCGGCCGAACACACCATTGGCGAGTTCGCTCGCGCCGAAACCGGTGAAGCGGATCAGCTTCGCCTGCTCACTGGGCGTGGCGGGGCGCTGTTCCTGCTCGATCCTGGCCGCGAGCCGGATCGCCGCGACATTGTCTCGGGCGCGCTCGCGCCACCCCGGCGCCAGGCCGCGCGAGCCAACGAGACGGAAGTTCTCGCCCTTGTCGACCTTGGAAGCGGGCCTCGTCGATGGCGAGGGGTCGCAAGACGCGGCAGGGAGTCGATCTTGCGGCCTTTCGACAGCTGGGTCGGCATCGAACGGCGCTGGAAAAGCGGTCTCGCCGAGGTCAAGACCAGAGGACAGGCAAGTGTTTCCGAACAGGTCGAGAGTGAACGGATCATGGGACATGGCAGGTATTCCTTGGGCTGTGGACGCACGTCGGCGACCGCTGCCGGATGGCCAGCGGCGCTGCGGGCAGCGGACGGCTTGACGAGGTTTTGCCGGAGAGGATTGCCGGCCGGGAAATGCGAAAGCCCAGCTCGGGGCTGGGCTTTCGCAGGATCAGTGATGGGGATGACGCTCAGGCGGCGATCGGCTCGGGCAGATGCCGCAATTGCACGGGCAGCTTTGCCGCGATCTCGTTCTCGTCGAGATGCTCAAGCAGCTTCAGTTCGGTGACCTGACGCCCCCCGTAAACGAGGATTGTCCGCTTGCCGCGGACCGCCACCGGCCAGCATTGGTCGGCGTAGCCGCGATAGTCCGGATGGGTGCTGCTCCAGATGTGCTCCAGGCGTTCCTCGCGCGTCATGGCCTTTACGGGACGGCTTTCTTGTTCGATGATCGCCGCTCGCAGTCGATCTGGCGATCCCTTATCGCCCAGATCGCAATAGCCGTGGAACCAGCGCTCCCTGCCGTCGATGATGAGAGCGACAAAGATGCTGGTGATGCGGTCTGTAAGGAACTCGGACATTGCGAACATGCCATCGCGCATAAAGAGCGGAGGCAGGATGTTCAGCATGTACTCGTGTTCTGGCTCACCGATCTCGAACCACTCACCGACGTGAAGCCGGCCGGACACGCGATCCTCGTCCATGGGTGCCTGCGCATGACGATCGAACAGGCTGAACATCTCCTGACGCGTTGCCGCGCCCTGGAATATCTTGAGGAATAAAGTGGGGGTGTGCATGGCGGCTCCTTATTGCCTTGACGGCTAAGGCGCGGCCGATCACATGATCCCGCCATCACCTCAAACCTTCTCGTCACACCTCCCCGCCGCCGGCATCCCGGACCGGCGCGTCAAGGGTCGGCGCTAGCCGAGCGAAGCCCTCCCTTGACGCGCCGGGCGGGCATGCGGCAGGAGTTTTTTTCGTTCACCCTTTCTCATCTCTCATCCTGCCCAGTTCCTTGTTCCAGTCCTCCGTCCGCGGCCGCAGCCGCGCAAATCGACCCCCGACTTCCTCCGCGATAAGGCGGATGCGTTTGCCGTAGGCGTCGCCCTGCGCATTGGCATCGGTCGCCGCGACGAGGAGGAGGCCCGCTCGCATGGCGAAGCCGCGGATCGCCGCATCAGCCGCCGGCGCCCACCCACCCCCGGTGCTGACATAGAGGGTGTCGCGCCGCGGACCTTCAACTGCAGCGAGGCTCATCGCATCGATCGCAGCCTCGGTGACACAGAGCCGTTCGGGACTCTCGGCGCCGAGACGGAACAACTCCTTGGCTCCGCCGGCCGCAAACCCTCTCCAGTCAACGCCACGCTGTTCCCAGCCGATCACCACGCCGGAAGCGTCCATATGCGCGGCCCACATGCTGCCACAGGGTCCCTCCCGCAGCAGGTTCTGGCGATTCGCCTCGATAAGGATGGAGTGGGGGATGCGGCGCACCGAAACGAGATACAGCCAGGTGGGCGAGCCCGGCCTTGGCGGTGGACGGCGCGTCCAACGCGTTTCGAGTGGTTGTGGGCTTTTTGGTCGCGATGACCGCCCCCATTCAGGTTCAGAAGGAACAAACCCCACAAGGCCGCCGACTTGATCGAGCGCCTTGGCGAACCCCACACCGTCGAGATGGATCACGAGTGAGAACACGTCGCCCTTCGCTTCCGACAGTGGGTCGAACCATCCTTTCCCCTCATGGATTACGATAACGATCTCACCGTCGCCGCGCCGATATTTGACGGCGCGGCGCGTGCTTTCCCTCGTGTCGATCTTCCAACCGCCACGCTCAAGCACGGCTGCACAGGAAACCCGCTCCCGCATGGTCTCGATATCTCTCTTTTCCATGTTGTCACCTAAATCGAGTGCCGCGTCGCGGCTCTCGGTCCTTCTTTTTTGATCGGGATTGTCCTCCCGCTTTACCCAGGAGACCAACCCCCGGCCGCGAAGACCGAAGGGGGCAAGGGCGCGACTGACAGCCCGGAAAATCTGCCGGGCCTGCCCGCGGCGAAGCCTCCCTTGCGCCCTGTCGGGCGCAAGTGGCAGGCAATGGTCCCGGCTCAGTGAGCCTGGCTGTACTCGTAGGGATCGTATTCGTGGAGTACCGTGCCCTCGTCGCCGTCATATTCGCTCGACACCATGACGCCGAACTCGCCCTCGACCTGGAAGAGCGTGACCGGGACCATCAAGGTCTGCGCGAGATTGAAGGCGTGGTGCTGAGCAAGGGTGAGATCGTGTGACATCGGTTGGTTCCCGTCCTTGGGCGGGGTCCATCCCCGCTCGACAGGCGACCGTCGTGTTCAGGCCTGGCCGCGGTCACCTCGAAGGCGAAGCCGCAGAGGTCGCACGCTTGCGTAGCGAACCCCATGCGGGTTGATCGTGGGAGGTCAGGATCTGGACCAGGAAAGCCGGACATGAGAGCGGGGTGGACTTGGACAGGGATAGGGGAAGCCGGATGCACCATCCGTCCACTCACCGGACGACACTAAGCCGGCAGCAGGCTCGGCTCTCGCGGCTTCGCCACTAAACCAGGCGCAAAATCATGACTGCTGCCGGTTATCGCAGCGCAGCAGCACAAGTTAGCGGTCAGAAAACGCGGTCCTGGGATTGGAATTCGCGTCCAGCCTCAGCGTTGGCACAAAGCCAAGAAAGCGCCTCCCGCGGCAGTCGGGTTCGGATTGCCGATGTGGTTGTTGCTAATGTATCGTGCAGTGCGGGCAAATCGCTGCCCAACTCCTGGCAGGACATCGACTGGCAATGCATTTCGCAATTGTCGCTCGGTTTCCTCGACTTCCTTCATGCGTCGGGTCGCATGTATGACATGAGTGCGTATAAACGCCTCGCGAAAGAGCGCCGGTTTCATCCGCAAAACCAAGGGCCGGAATGCTTGGGTTGGGATCGCACAGCTCGACAGAGTGTCCGACACGAATTCTCTTGCATAGAGAAGTCAAACTTCCCAACGACTGCAATTCGCACAAGTGACCTCCTACTGTCAGGAGCGATCTCGTGCGACCAGAGTGACAGGTCGTTTCACAGATTTGGCTGCGGCCCGGTGAACCTGCGGAAAGTCCGAACAGGCGTCTGTGTCAGCGCGACACGTCCACTGTTGCCGGACTTGGAGCTGAATTGCACTTCCAAGTCGATGTCGCGACCACCGCCAGATTGCCATTGGCATCCGTGAGCTTCGACTCAAGAAACGCAATGCTCTTACCGCGCTGCAAGAATTTGGCGATGCATCTGGCTGTCCCTGCCTTCAATGGCCGCAAGTATTGCAGCTTCATTTCTAGCGTCGCGCCGGCACTCCCGTAGCTCTCTCGAAGGAGATGTCCCATGGAAATGTCCATGACGATCGCAATCGCACCGCCGTGCAGCGTACCTTGCGGATTGAAGAGGAAATCACGGATAGGAAAGCTGATCACGCACGTTCCATCAGAATATGAGATGTCCAGGTCTAGGAGACGCACCAGGAAAAACGCACCGAATTCGGGCCTGTGCTCGTTAAGGGCGGTGTCGAAGACCTGTTTCGCCAAGGCCTGATCCATTTCACTCCTCCCTATGCGATCTGGTCGTTTTCATCAGCCACATCAGCAATCAGGTCTCCGAACTCCGAAACGAACGCCGCGACCACCTCCATTGCTTGTTTGCGATGCACATTGGTCATTGGAAGCGATTGGTAGAAGTCTCCGCGGCCGGCGATGGCCACGCCATTGAGCAGACCATAAATGTGAAACAGCTGGCCTACCTGGCGACTGAGAGAGGTGACCTGTTCAGCCCTTTGCAGCTCTTTCCGGCCAAGGTGCATCGTAAACAGGGATCCATGGCCACAAAACTGTAGCGGTATCCCGCGGCTATCCACCTGGGCCTGTAGCCCTTGGCGCAATGCTTCACTTTCCTGGTGGAAGGAGTCTGCACGCTCTGGCGTAAAGACTTTCGTCAATCCGACAAGGCCGGCCGCCATCGTGCAAACATTGTTGTTGAAAGTACCGGCATGGCGCAGGGCGTCGGCCCTATAAGGATTGTAGGCCTCCATGATGTCGGCACGCCCGCCGAATATGCCAGTTGGCAGCCCTCCGCCAATGTACTTCCCAAGCGTCGTCAAGTCTGGCCGGACCGCCACCTGTCCTTGCATGCCGCCCGCACCGCAGCGTGACGTCTTGACCTCGTCAAAGATCAGCAGGGAGCCGGCGGCCTCCGTCTCGCTGCGCAATAGCTGAAGGAATTCGCGCCGGCCGGGGATGTTGCCGGCAGCGCCAAGTATCGGCTCGACGATCACGGCCGCCAGTTCCTTCGCGTTTTGCCGTATCAGGAGGGATGCTGCTTCGGAATCGTTATACGGCGCAACGACAAAATCAAAGGGCAAGTTGATAGGGCTTCCACCATTGGCGAAGACGAGAACCCCGCCATGATAAGCGCCATCAAAGACCATCACTTTGCGTCTTTGTGTGAAATGTCGCGCAGTGACGATGGCAAGGATGTTTGCTTCAGTTCCAGAATTGCAGAAGCGCAGGAGCTCCAGGCTTGCAAATCGTTCCTTTATCGCCTGTGCGAGCTTAACTTCATATCCGTTGGGTGCGGCCAGGACGATGCCGCCATTCAATGCCTCGACAATTGCCTCGCGGATCAACGGATCCGAGTGTCCATACAGTCCAGCGGAGAATTCGCCCACAAAATCAATGTATGCGTGCCCGTCGATATCTGTAACTTCGGCCCCTTGGCCGGTGACCATCGTTAGAGGAAATGGCTCATAGAAAAGCACAGAACGCGTATTGCCGCCTGGAAGGACGCTCTGCGCCGCCAGCGCTGCGCTTCTGCTACGAGGGTTCCTTGCCGCAAAGTCGCGCCGTAGGCGCTGGATGGCCTCTTGAAGTTGTCCTTTGGGACTATCGTTGGAACGCATGTGGGTCTCGTTAAAACAGTGATCGAACGCTCCGCTAAGGCGTCACGTTTGCATTAGCAACAGCAGACAGCGCCGTTGACCGGGGGCACCTGGCTAGCCGACAGAAGAACGGGCACCTGCCAGCCTAGTAGCCATTTCGTTTGTCCCGCTCGAGTCGAACTGGATCCCGATCGGAGGGGTTTCCGTAGCCTCCTCCACCGGGAGTGTTCACGTCGATCCAGTCTCCAGGTCGCAATACGTAACCCTCGCCCTTGGAAAGATGCTCAGGGACTTCGATCGTTCCACCGCGCGAGATGACGATCTTGTTAGGAGCACCTGCCTGTCCCCCAAGGGTGCCTGGGGGACCTTGTCTTCCATGGTCCATGAGGAATGATGCGGTGCCGGTCCCGCGCAGCAGCTTCATACGGTAGCTTACACCAAGGCCGCCTCTGTATTTTCCTTGGCCAGCCGATCCTTCGCGAAGCGAATAGTGTTCGAAAAGAACCGGATGTCGAAGCTCGAGCACCTCAACCGGCTGGCTCTTCGAAATGCCGATCGTGGCGCATCCATTGCTTATGCCGTCGCCGGCCCACCATCCTCCGTAGCCGCCACCAGAGAAATTATACATCACGTACTGTTCCCCAGTGTCTGGATCGATGCCGCCGAGGCTGAGATTGCCGCTCGTTCCAGCAGGTGCCGCAAAGATCTTGTCAGGGATAGCGGGAGCAAGTGCGAGCAGTATCGTTTCGATGATGCGCTGGGAAACCTCGGCGGCTGATCCGGCGGTCGGCCTGGGATATTCCGCATAGAGGAACGTTCCGTGTGGCTCACTGACCCTGATTGGGCGAAAGCATCCCGCATTCATTGGCACATCCGGAAAGATGTGTTTCAGCGCGATGTAGACAGCGCTGAGCGTCGTCGCCCACACCGTGTTCATCGGCCCCTCACAAGGCTGGCTTGAACCCTCAAAATCGACATGAATGTCAGAGCCAGCGACCTTAACGCTTGCGCGAATTTCGAGTGGCTCGTTAACGACCCCGTCGCTATCTACAAATGCTACGCCTGCGTATGTTCCGTCGGGAATGGTTTCAATATGCGACCGCATGAGCCGTTCCGAGCGGAGCTCAAGCTCGGCGATCGCGCTGTCGACAGTTTCCTCGCCATATCGGTCGAGCAAGGCAGTCAGGCGCCTCGCACCCGCTCCGAGCGCCGCAATCTGGGCCTTTACGTCGCCAAGCGACTCCGAGGGAACGCGAATGTTGGCAAGGATGAACTGGAGAATGTCGTTTTCTATCGCGCCTTTCTTCACAAGCTTCACCGGCGGGATGCGCAGTCCTTCCTGGTGGATTTCAGTCGATCTGGTCGTGAACCCTCCCGGGACAACGCCACCGGTATCTCGCCAATGTCCAACATTGGACAGGTAAGCCCACAAACGTCCCTTGTAAAAAAATGGACGCACCATCCGCACATCCATGAGATGTGAACCGCCTAAATATGGATCGTTCACAACGACGATGTCTCCGTCTTCGAGATCATCTCGCATTTTGATCACAGCGTTCGTTGTGACTGCCAGTTGGCCGAGAAAGATCGGAAGCCCAAGTTCGCCCTGGGCTATCATCCGCCCGTCCTGACGGTGATAGATGCCGTTGGCTCGGTCGTAAGCTTCGGAGATAATGGGTGAAAATGACGTCTTCTCATGGACGAGGTCCATTTCCGTGCAGACCTGCTGAAGCCCCTTCTCGACAACTGTAAGCGTAACCGGATCGACATTGACCGGCCCGGAGGAGTTCATTTGACGGAGGGCTGCTTCAGACATCTCATTTTCCTCAAGCGGAGTGGCTTTGGCTTACACGTAGACGAGAATGTTGCCGATACTGTCGACGTGGCCGGTAGACCCGGGGTTCAGGACGAGTGTGCTGTCTGGCTGCTCTACGATCGCAGGACCTTCGATGACGGCGCCTTCAGGCAGCTTATCCCGGACATAGGTCGGAGTTTTCAGCCACATTCCATCGAAATACACATCCCGCGAACCGGTCACCGCGTCTTTGACCGTCCCGGGCTGCGGCTTGAAGATTTGCAAATCGATAGGCTCGCGAACGCCCGTAATCGATGTGCGCACATTCACCAGCATGGGGCGCATTTCTGGAAGGGACAGGTCATAGCGGGCCTTGTACTTGGCCACGAAGGTTTCGTGCAAAGCCTCCCGGTCGAAGCTGGATCCCGGCATCGTGACACGCAGCGCATGCGATTGGCCACGGAAAAGCAAGTCGAACTCGTGCACGATTTCGACCCGGGTGACGCTCACCTTCTCTTGCGCCAGCAAATCCCGGCCGGCCTGCTCCTGGGCATGCAGGATTCGTTCAATCGTAGCGGGGTCGATGTCGGAAAGCACTTCGTTGACGGTCTGGACAAAGTCGTGACGAACGTCAGCGAGAACGCATCCCAGGGCAGAATTCAGGCCAGGATAGCGCGGCACCAGAACGCGAGGAATGTTTAATTCGCGCGCGATTGCGACGGCATGCAAGGGCCCAGCGCCACCAAATGGCATCAACGCGAAATCCCTGGGATCATGCCCCTTCTCGATCAATACCAGTCGGATCGCCCCCGCGAGCTCGGCGTTGGCTACTTCAAGGACCGCCGCAGCTGCCTCATATCCATCAAATCCAAGTGATCGGCCGATTCTTTCTTCAAGGATCGAGGCAATCCGGTCGAGCGGAGCATTCTTTGACGAGCCGGTAATTGCGTGAGGATTGAGCCGTCCAAGCAGGAAATTGGCGTCGGTGATAGTTGGCTCGGTGCCACCGCGCCCAAAACCGATTGGCCCGGGGAAGGAAGCCGCGCTTTCCGGCCCCACACGTATCATGCCCGCTTTGTCCAGGCGGGCGATGCTTCCGCCGCCAGCCCCAACGGTATGGATGTCAATCATGGGAATACGAATTGGCACGGAGTATGCGAGATCCTTCTCCGCGGAGACTATCGGTTCCCCATTTGCAACGATCGCGACGTCGAAACTTGTGCCACCCATGTCGCCGGTGATGAGATTATCGATGGAAGCGTGCCTTGCGATGGCAGCAGCAGCCAGAACACCGGCGGCGGGTCCCGACATGACCGTCTGTACGGCGTGGCGACTGACTAGCGAGGACGCCATCATGCCGCCATTGGCCTGCATGACGAGCAACTCCTTCTTGAATCCCCGCTGTTTCAACTGGGCCGCGACGTCGCCAATATAACGGCTCACCACCGGGCCAATTGATGCATGTATCGCCGCCGTGCTTGCGCGCTCGAATTCCCGCATCTCGCGCATGACTTCGTGACTGGCAACAACATACTCATTCGGCCACATCCCACGCAAGATTTCGGCCGCGCGAGCTTCGTGTTGTTCGTTGACATAAGAGTGCAGGAACATCACGACGACGGCTTCAGCGCCCATCTCCAGCAAGCGGCTGGCGGTGGCGCGAACCGCTTCTTCGTCCAACGCAGTGATGACGTTGCCTTTTGCATCCATCCGCTCAGCGACCTCCAGACGCAGATCGCGTTCTATGAGCGGCTCGAATGTACCTGAAAGGCCATAGGCGTTCGGCCTGGTCCTTCGGCCGATCTCCAGAACGTCGCGGAAACCCTGAGTCGTAATCAACCCGCACCGAGCGCCCTTTCGCTCAAGAACCGCGTTAGTGCCCGCGGTAGTCCCATGAATAAGCCAATCGATTGCTTCGGGCCGCACATCGAGCCCTTCCAGCCCCGCCAGGAAGCCCCGCGAGCGATCGTCGACTGTGGTCGGCACTTTGGCTGTGCGAAAGGTCGAGGTCTTGGAGTCTATCAGGAAGAAATCCGTGAACGTGCCGCCGACGTCCACACCAACGCTTATGCTCATGACAGCTCACCTAGCAGGAACTTTTTTCCGAAAAATAGAACTTAGTTCTAATAAATGATATGAAATCAGAACTGTGGGAATTTGTCAATGAGAGGTTTCAAGCCGGGCCTGTTTCGACTCAGTCGTGGCAGAATTTGAAGTCTTCGGTGGAAATTGCGCCGCTGCCTGCAAGAACAGGCGGGGTGGCTGGGGAATGGCTAGTTTGCGCAGTGGCCAAAAGCCGAGTATTGAGACACAAAGCGCTGCCGGTGCGAACTGCCTGTCGAAACGGCTATATCGAAGGACCCGATGTCCTAACCACTTGGCTTGCCCTCCAAGGCATGAACAGCAATCCTCATCAAGAATTCGACACCGTCGATGTCGACAGGTCTCGAGCTTGGCCGTTAGTCGTTCCGTTTCACGCCGAGCTGGCTTCTTGCTTCTGCGGGGGTGGCGAGTTCTCCGCCTAAAATCCTGATTATTGTGGCGGCCTTCTCGACCAGCTGTGTATTGGATGTCGCTTCGATACCCTTCTCCAGGTAGAAGTTATCTTCCAGGCCGACCCTCACATGACCGCCCATGAGATGTGCTTGCGCAACCATCGAGAATTCATGTCGGCCGACCCCGAAAGCCGACCATTGCACACCATGCGGCATAGCTCCGAGGAAGTATGAGAGCATCTGGGCTGTGGCCGGCGCGCCCCATGGTATGCCCATTGCGAATTGAAAGAAGGCGTCCTCGGGCACCACTTTGTCGGCTATCATCTTCAATGCCAGCGCGAGATGGCCGGGTTCGAAGATCTCAAGCTCCGGTTTGACGCCGGCATCCCGAATTCCCGCCGCAATTATCTCGATCTGGCTCGGCGTATTGATGAGCGCACCACGACCGAAATTCAGGGAGCCCATATCCAGGCTACAGATTTCTGGCTTCAAGGCCACTACGTGACGAACCCGTTCGACAGGGGGCCGAACATTCGACCCATCGTCAAAGCCGTTTCTCTCATCGAGCTTTGGGACAAATCGCCCGCCAGGACCTGTGGTGAGGTTGATGACCAAGTCGGTATCGGATTCTCGAATTCGTTCCACCACCTCCCGATAAAGATCTTGCTCCATGCTCGCCTTGCCAGTTTCAGGATCGCGCACATGTATGTGAGCGATCGCGGCTCCGGCCTTGGCTGCCTCAATGGCGGCATCTGCAATCTGCTTGGGCGTGATTGGCACCTGCGGGTATCTACCGGCAACGTCGTCGCCACCCGTCACCGCACACGTCAAGATCACAGATTTGGCCAAGACACTAACTCTTTCATATCGCCGGTAAGTACCGAAAAACAGAACTAGGATCCGTTTTACAGTACCATTTCACGAGCTTGACCAGCTGTCAATCGATGACCCGCCGTGCGGGCCTGCCAGTCCAATTGAACGCCTTTGGAATTAGATGTGGCAGCTATTAAAACGTTGGAAAAAGCGGGCGACGAAGCGTTTGACGCCCGCCCGAGACATAGTCGCGAGTATAACGAGTTGGCGACCTAGCCGATCATATAGCTCGCACGAAGGCGCTCGCGTGGGTCCGCCTTATGCCGCGGCTTCGTCGGTAAAGCCGAAATATGCTGCCTCAACAGCTTCACCGTCGGACAACTTGTCAGGCGTCCCCTCAAGAACGACGTGCCCGTTGCGGAAAACGTAGATACGGGAAGCCAATTCCATGATGCGGCCCGTTGACTGTTCAACGATGAGCAGCGTTAGGCCGTTGGAATTGAGCTTGCGCAGGCTCTCATAAACCTGGTCGATAACCAATGGCGCCAAGCCCAGCGAAGGCTCATCGATCATCAGCAGCGCGGGCCGCTGCAGGATTGCTCGAGCGATGGCAAGCTGTTGCTGCTCACCACCAGATAGATGACCCGCTATTCCCTTGAACCGGTCACGCAGAACCGGAAAAGCATCCAGCACCTGTTCAAGATCTAGATCTCGAGCATTCGATTTTCTTCGGATCATTGCGCCAACCGCAAGGTTCTCCTCAACTGTGAGAGTCTTGAAGATGTGTCGGCCTTCGGGGATCAATGCCATGCCGGCTCGACATAGCTGTTCGGGGGCCTTCCCGTTGATCAGCGCATTTTGAAAAATGATTTCCCCCGACGTTGGAGACATGAGGCCGGCAATCGTTTTCAACAATGTGGATTTGCCCGCGCCGTTCGGGCCGACAACGAATACAACCTCGCCCTGCTGGACTGAAAGGTCGATCCCCTTCAAGGCTGCAAGGCGGCCGTACCCGGCGAAGACCTGCCTAATATCCAGCATATACAATCTCCCTAAATCAAACCACGCTTGGCTTCTGCAGCCCGCGGTCGCGGCGGCTTTGGCTGTTTGGTCAGGCACATCATAGCGCTCGCCGTTCTGTTCGGCAGCATACCGCCCGAAAGTATCTCGTCCCGAAAAGCGGTACTTAGTTCTTGTTTTTCAAAATTGTCACGACCCGGTGAATTTGTCAAATCGTTGGCCAACAAGCGGTAATCCATCAGCTTGCCTCGGACCTATGCGTCGTGGACCACGGCATATCCGGCTATCAGGTTGTGCCCGCCAGCCAAGAAAGCTATATCTTGAAAAATACCGAGTTGTTGAACGACGTCCCGATTTTCGGACGTCAGTAGGAAACTGACCAAGATGCAAGATGAAACTGACTCAGCTGCGGGCCCGCTGGAACGGTACGTCTCGCTACTGGAGTTGATTGCAGCCTTTCCGGGCGAGCTCACACTAACGGGAATCGCGCAAGCCCTGCAGTTGCCTAAATCGACGGCGCACCGGCTTCTAAGGGTGCTGGCCCGATCGGGGCTCGTAGAAGGAGGAGATAACAAGGAACGAACCTTGTCTTTGGGCAAGCGCCTTACTCGCTTGTTGCACGCTGCGGGCCAATCCGACTGGATCGAAGCCGCAGTCCTTCCAACATTGATTCAGGCTACCTCGAGGCTTCCAGACGGCTCGTTCTATCTAGCAAGATTGGCAGGCCATCGCATGTTTGTGGTGGCTTCGGCAGCCGGTGATCCTCGTTGGCGAAGCTATGTCATTCCTGGCCAGGAACTTCCAGCACACGCTGCAGCCAGCGCCAAGATTATCCTTGCATATCAAGATCCCGCGCTGATTGATGCTGCGCTATCCCAGCCGCTTGAAGCATTCACCCGAAACACCGGCACTGACCCGGAAGCGGTCAAGCAAGAACTCGTGGAAGCAAAGAGCCTTGGATATTCAAAGTGCATCGAATGCATCCATGAGGGCATGTCTGCCGTCGCGGTTCCCATAAAGATACCTGTGGATGGAGTCATTTATTCGGTGGGCGTCACGGGGCCCATCACGAGAAGGATCCATGAAGAATTGGAAACGATTCTTGGCATTCTGAATGACATGGCAAATTCGCTTGTCCCCCTCTTGTCTCTCAGGGCGACTTCGAAACAAAAGTGACTTTGGCAATATCGGACCAAACCCTATGGATGCCGCCCGTTTCGATGGCGTTCAGCCTCCCGGTTCATCCGCTTCTTTTGCCTCCATTCGCCAACAGCTTTCCGGGGTTGAAGATGCAAGCTGGATCGAGCGCGGCGCGAATGGCACGCATTAGAGACAAGGACAGTCCATCCTTGTAGCGGGGAAGAAGCCCGACTTTTGACAGACCTATCCCATGCTCGGCGCTGATCGAGCCGCCGAGCTTGATTGCAAGATCGTAAACGACGGCGCTGATGGCCTCGCTTGCTTCCTCAGGCGCCAGAACGTTGAAATGGATATTGCCATCGCCGACATGACCGAACGCAAGTGTTCTCGAACCGCAGGCCACGGCCAAGACCATTGCCGGGGCTTCGGCCAGGAAATCAGGTATGCGTGAAACTGGCACCGATATATCGTGTTTTACACTCGGGCCATTTCGCCGCTCAGCTTCGCTGATCTCTTCGCGAATGCGCCAGAGCATGGCGCGCTGATTTTCGTTTTGAGCAAGGGTGGCGTCGGTAACAAGGCCCAGTTCAAAAGCTGTTGCCAAACTTTCTTCGACCATTGTCCCGATCGCCAAACCTTTCATCGGTGTCGAAATTTCAGCAAGGACATACCATGGCGACGACGAGTTCAGCGGGCTTGGCGTGGCCGGGTTTGATTCCAAGACAAGGTCCACACACGCGCGTTCGATCAACTCGAACGCGCAAAGACAGTCTCCCAGCTCAGATTGAAGGTGACGCAGCAGTTGGATTGCAGCATGCGGGCTTGGCACGGCCAAGAAGCCTGTGGTCTGCGCTTGCGAGAGCGGGTACAGCCTGAAGGCTGCGGCCGTGATGATGCCAAGTGTCCCTTCCGCACCGATGAAGAGTTGTTTGAGATCGTAGCCCGTATTGTCTTTTCGCAGTCGCTTCAGGCCGTTCCAGATCGAGCCGTCGGCCAATACGACCTCCAGGCCCAGCACGAGGTCGCGCGTATTGCCGTAACGCAGGACATTGATGCCCCCGGCGTTGGTCGATACGACCCCACCAATTTGCGCGCTGCCTTCCGCGGCAAGACTGATCGGAAAAAGCCGCCCGGCATCGCGCGCCGCTTGCTGTGCGTTCTTGAGGATGACACCAGCTTCAACGACGAGGACGTTGTCCAGCGCGTCGACATCAAGGACGCGGTTCAATCGTCGCAAGGACAACACAACCTCAAATGCCGCACGTTCAGAGCTCGGTACGGCACCTCCGACCAATCCGGTGTTGCCCCCCTGAGGCACGATCCTGCCGCCGTGACTTGCGACCAGACGGACCGCGGCCGACACGCCTTGCACACTGCAGGGCTCAACGACGCACACAGCCGCTCCGCGATAGCGCCCGCGCCAGTCGGCAACATACGGGGCCATATCATCAGCGCCAGACTTGACCGCGTTTTGTCCAAGTGCGGCACGGAGCTCCCCTAAGAGGGGATGCTCTGCTGGATCTGCCGGGTCCTTGGCGGTGTTCAATAGCTGTGCTCATCGTAAGCGACGGGTGCACCCGCATTACGGCGTACGTGATCAATGGCTTCCCGGACGGCGGACAGGTACTGTGGGACAGTGGCCAAATGAGCCGGGTTGACCCCCTGCTGGATGGCCTTGGGATCGCGCATGCGACCACGCAACCAGCCGCGCTCCTCCAGACGATCGGCGACGGCGTAGATGTCAAGCCCCCGATCAAGCGATACAAACGAGATCAGATTGCTCTCTCCGTTGGGCGACAAGCATTCGACGTCGGGAATACTGTTCAGTCCAGCGATGAGCTGCGCCGTAGCCTCCATGGTGAGTTTCGCCGCCCTTAGATAGCCTTCCATGCCGAGGTAGTGCATCACGGCCCATGCCGATGCTATGGCACCGCCTGCCCTGGTCCCGAGAAATGTGGGTGTGGAATAGGTCCCCCGCGGCCATCCGCTGAAAGAAAATGCTTCATAATCCTGATCTTCGGCTGACCTGTACAAAACCAGGCTGGCACCCTTGGCCGCATAGCCGAATTTATGGAGGTCGGCAGAGAGGCTCGACACGCCGGGTACCCTGAAGTCCCACGCAGGTATCGGATAGCCGAGCCGCTCGGCAAATGGCGACAGAAAGCCTCCCCAGCAACCGTCGACGTGAAGCCGAAGACCTGATTGCTGTGCGAGCTTCCCTATCTCGCCGATCGGATCAAAGGTACCAAAGGGATAGTTGGGCGCCGACGCGAACAGCATGATGGTTCGGTCGTCGATGGCCCCCCGCATCAACGAGGGATCCGCCCTGAACTCCTTGCTGTGCGGCGTGCGGATGACGTCAATGCCAAGAAGCTCACCCGCCTTGTTGAGACAAGGATGAGCAGTCACACATGCCACTATGTTGTAGCGTCCTTGCGGCTCGCCTCGCTTATGCCGTGCGAGATCGCGGGCGGTCTTTACCGCCATGAAAACGCTTTCGGTCCCACCTGACGTGAACGACGCTCCAGCACCTTGGGGCGCATTAAACAGCGACTTTGCCATCGACTTGATATCGTTGGTCATCACTTCGAGGCTTTTGAAGGCGCGCCCAGCTCCAAGGCCATTTTCGGCGATATACACGCCATAGGCTTCGCGCTGGACGTCCAGGGCTTCGTCATCAAGGAAATAAGTATAGGATGGCACGCGGCCGGCCCGCCAATCGAAGTCAAGCGACTTCATTTGCTTGAGTTCCTGCATCACCACGTCTCTGGCGACACCCTTTTCGGGAATGGTTTTCAATTGCGCCTCCTTGTAACGAGTTTGCTGCACCTGCCCAGGGCAGATGAACGGTTTGCCAAATGCCGAAGGCATCGAGCTGATGTGAACGCTTGGCCCTTGTTGGGGCGCGACTTAGCTTCGCTTGACTGTAGGCTCGTCCAGCGAGACGAACCCGCTTCGTTGGGGCCGTTGGTTACCGATACTGCTCTCGCCCTGGGGAATGGCTCGGTCAGGCAGTGTGCGCCACTGGAATTCACGCCCTCCCATGATCCCGTCCTTGCGGAAGATGAGGATGAGCAGCATGATCCCGGCCAGGATCAGTTCCTGGGTTCCAGGCGGCAATGAGAGCTGCATTGATCCAACCGAGAGGCCGGCCTCGGCGCGACGCAGGATATCTATGACGAGGCTGATAACGGTGACGCCAACGACTGCTCCAGCCAGGCTGCGCATTCCGCCGACAACCAACATGGCCACGATCAGGAAGGTCAGACCGAGGTAAAAAGAGGTGATCGAAACCGTCCCCATGAAATGGGCCAGCAAAACGCCGCCCATGCCGGCGACGAGACCAGAGACCGTAAAGGCAAAAAGCCGTGTCCAATAAAGTGAGATGCCGCATGCGGCCGCCGCCACCTCGTCCTCGCGAGTAGCCCGAAGCGCTAGACCCCAGCGCGACACCTGGAACAGATAGGCAATAACGATCGCCGCGATAGCGCAGCCGAGGACAATCCAAGGCTTAGCATAGATCGGCAAGCCGACGATCGTCGACGTCCCCATGGTGACGCTTTCCCAATTGGAATAAACGACATTCAAAATAAACAAGAGAGCCAGCGAGGAGATCGACGCCCCAAGAGCGGACAGCCGCATCAGGATTAGACCCGACAGGAAAGCCACGAGGCCGGCGAGCGCAACCGAGGTCATGGCCGCCGGAAGCAGTGGGAAGGTATTGTCGCGCAGGAAGGCCGGCAGTCCCGACATGGTAATCGGCTTCAACATCTGACAGCAGGTTTGCCAAGCAGTGGCATAGGCGGCGATGGCCGCGAATGCCATGTGACCGAAAGAAACCACTCCGGAATTGCCGACAAAGATGTAAAGTCCGACCGCGAACACAAGACGGATCAGAGCCTCTGTAACAAGACGCTGCACGCCAGCGGACGCGAACTGGCCGGACAAAAACACGAGCAGCAGCAGTGGAACTGAAAGAGCAAGGACCGGAAACCAGAAGCGGAGGTGTCTCATCACACTCTTTCCTTCGCCGCGCTCGTCACGATAAGGCCTTGGGGCCGGACAAGCAGTATGAGGATCACCAATCCGAAGACGCCCGCATCCCGGAATGCGCGCAAGTCAACCGGCAGGTAAGTCTGCAGCAGGACACTGACGATCCCGACGATGAAACCCCCAAGGACGGCGCCAGGTAGCGATCCCATGCCTCCGATGACGGTGGCAAAAAACCCGTAAACCACGGGCATCATGCCCATCCTGATATCCAGCGTTCCGGTCTGGATCACAAAAAGGAGCGAGATTGCGCCGCCCAACAATCCGCTGATCGAGAAAGCTATGGCAATGACGCGATTGGCCGGAACGCCCAGAAGTCTGGCCATCTGAAAGTCCTCGGCTGCGGCGCGCAATTGGATGCCAATCGGGGTCCGCTTGAGGAAAAACACCAGCGCTAGCAGCAGCGTGATCGCTACGCCCATCGTAAGAAGCTGAACGCCCGGAATCCGAATTCCAGCAAACTCCACCGCCCTTGTCAGACTCCCACCGATGCTGACCGCCTTCGGGCGGCCACCGTGGAGCAACATGACGAGGCTTTGGAGGAAGTAGCTCACCGCAAAGGAAGCGATCAGAAGGGTCGTCGGATTGGAGTTGCGCAATGGTCGAAATGCGATGCGCTCCGTGAGCAGCGCCAATAGGGTCACCGTGATCACCACCGCTGCAATCATCAGTCCGGTTGGCAGCGCGCCGAACAGCAGCGACGGTGTAATGGAGGCGGTCGGCACGACCAGCGAATAGGCACCTATGGTGACATAATCGGCCTGCGCAAAATTGATAAGGCGCATCACGCCGAAGACGAGTCCGATGGACAGCGCCACAAGCGCATAGAGGCTGCCCAGCGCTACGGCATCGATCAGGACTTGAAAGAAGTTAGCCATTGCAAACCTTATATCACCGCGTTGGCTCTGGCCTTGTCACCTAGATAGGCTCGGAGCACGGCGGGGTCCTTCTTGACGTGTTCAGGGGTACCTTCAGCAAGGCTCTTGCCACCATCAAGCACATGAATTCGTTCGCAAACGCCCATGATGACCTGCATGTTGTGCTCAATCAGCATGACACCGCAGCCAAATCGCCTTGGTATGTTGACAATAATCTCCATGAGCTGCTCGCACTCACGGTCATTCATGCCGGAGGCCGGCTCATCGAGCAGCGCGAAAGAAGGCTGAAGCGCAAGCGCCCGGGCGATGCTTATGCGTCGTTCGTCACTGTAGGGCAGCGATTCGCAACGGCGATCATAGCCGTTGCGGTAGCTGATCCAGTCGAGTATGTCCCGGGCCTGCTCGGTGGCCGCCGCTTTTGACAGGCCTATGCCAAGACCCGCCACTGTGAGATTTTCTCCCACCGTCATGTCCCTAAACAGGCGAGCAGATTGAAAACTGCGACCAATTCCCGCCTGCGCAATCTTTCGCGGGCTCAGTGTCGAGACATCGACTCCATCCAAGCTCACCCGGCCTTGGTTGGGCCGCTGGAATCCGCTCAGCACATTGACCATTGTGGTCTTGCCGGCCCCGTTAGGCCCGATCAAACCCAAGATGGCGCCGCGCGAAAGCGTCAGATTGACACCGTTCAGCGCTCGCAAACCGCCAAAGACGACATGTATGTCCTTGGCCTCGAGAGTTTGGTGGGGAAGCTTTTCCATTGTGATGTCCGTTTCGTCGGATCCCTGAGGGCAGCGCTCTTTTGCTGCCCTCAAAGACTGCCGCCTGCGATTTGGCTTCCGCAAGCGAATTCAGCAGGTCGGACAGAAACTACTGGCCGACCCTGAACAGCAGCTTCATGTCCGGAACAAACTCGTTCCGGAACATTTCCAGCGCGTGGAAGGAGCCGTTTTCGACCTTCATCATAAGTTGCGGACGATCGACCTGAATGTGGAGCTGGTCGGTATAGGAGGTAAGGCCAGCCGTGAACGGCTGGTCGTGATAGTGGTTCATGACATTGACGACAGCCTGGGAATCCGTGGTCTTGGCTTCCTCGACCGCATGCGCCCACTGTTCGATCGAGCTATAGCCAAGGACGGCGAAGGACGAGGTCAGATCCTCATTCCAACGCGCCTTGTATGCCTTCAGGAACTCGTTGATTTCGGGTCGCGGGTCATCGCCATAAAGTGACATGATCGCGGGGATGTAGAAGTCCTTGAGGTCAGGCACAGCACCGAGCCAGTAGTTGTCGGTCATGCCTGTGACGGACAGGATCGGTGCGTCGATCCCGGCCGCCCGAATCTGGCGGACGGCTGAGCCGCCGCCCGGTGTATAGGTGCACAGAAAGATCGCATCGGGGGGCGTTGCCAAGCCCTTTATGCGCGTGATCTGGGACGCGATGGAGGGATCATCGTTCTTGAAGCTGTCGGTGCCAGCGACAGTTCCGCCTTCGGCACTCCAGGCAGCATTGAAGCCCGCGCAAGCTGACTTGCTGTATTCGATTGAGACATCTTCAAGAACATAGGCCGACTTGAGCCCCATCTTCCTATGGCCATATTCCGCCATGACGATGCCCTGCGTCTGGGCGGAGGTATGCGCGGTAAACACAAGCGGCCCGACACCCTGCACACCCATCTTGGGGTCGCCGGCGCCGGGTGAAATGGCAATCAGGCCAGCCGTTTGGGCTGCCAGCGCGGCCGGCGAACCATAGTCATAGTCAGTCGGCACGATCATCATGTCGGCGCCCCAATCCACCAGTGCATTACCTGCCGTGGCGGCCAACGTCTGATCGGTCTTGGTGTCTATGACTTTGTATTCGATCTGCCGCCCAAGCAGGCCACCGGCCTTGTTGATCTCTTCAATCTTGAGGACCGCTGCCTTGAACGGTCCCACGTCGTAGTTGGCCATCCAACCCGACTGCGCGATTGCAAATCCGATCTTGATAGGCGCGGCATCGTCTGCAAGGGCGCTCGAGCTCATCAAGGCTGCCGCAAGTGCCGCCAGCGCGGTTCGAAACAAATTCCCCTTCATGTCTTCCTCCCAGTTCGCCTTATTTTTCCGAAAACCAGAACTAAGTTCTAGTCTTTGGTATTTGAGCACAAGCCGATATGGTTGTCAAACGGTTCCCCAACGGCGTTTAGGCCTGCCCAGCAAAAGGCGGAGGAAAGAGATATCGTCCGGCGAGCGGACAAGCAGCGGAGTGCTGAAGCGCCAGCTATTGGCGCGGTCGCTAGATGATGATGAGATCCGTGCTCACATCTCCTGGCAGGTTGATCAAGGAACGCGCCCAGGCAGCGAGGCGCACGGCGTTAGTAGTTGGCATGCAGTGCCCAGTCAGCGTGACTTAGACGATCCGCTGCATGTTTCCGCTGGTGCCAATACGGGTAGTAGAAGGGAAGACGACTGACGTCATTGAGACGTGCGAGCTCTTCGCCGGTCAGGCGAACATCCACCGCTGCCATATTGTCTTGAAAGTGCTGTTCCGTTAGCCCCCCAACCACCACGGAACTCACGCCAGGGCGACCAAGGACCCAGGCAAGTGCGACGTGCGCCATGGACAGGCCACGCTCACTAGCGATGCCGCCGATCACATCGACGATCTTCCAGAGGCGATCTTCATCGCGTATGGGCAAACCACTCCATTCGGCATCTCGAGCAAGAGTTCCCGGTGGATTTTCGCGGCTGAACAAGCCGGACAATAACCCTGATGAGAGCGGGCTCCACACCATGATCCCAACACCTTGGTCGACCGAGATCGGCAAGAGTTCGTATTCAGCCTCCCGAGCTTCTAGTGAGTAATGAATCTGCTGGGTAGCGAATCTTGGGTAATTCCGTAGCTCGGCCACATGAAGTGTTTTCATGATATGCCAACCCGAATAATTCGAGCAGCCGACGTAGCGAACCTTGCCTTGACGCACGAGCGCATCCAAGGCCTCGAGCATTTCATCTATCGGTGTGAGCCCATCCCACTCGTGCATCAGATAGATATCAATGCGGTCTGTGCGCAGTCGCTTCAGGCTTCGCTCACACTCGCGGATGAGATGGTATCGTGAAGCACCTTCGTCATTGGGGCCGTCTCCGACCCGCAGTCGCGCTTTCGATGAGACCAGGACCGATTCCCTTCGATCCTGCAGGACCTCGCCAAGGATCTCTTCCGACCTGCCTTCCCAATACATGTTTGCGGTGTCGAAGACATTGATACCTCCGGCTAGGCACACATCGACAAGGCGTCTTGCTTCTGTCGCGCTGTGCACGCCTCCAAAGGACAGTGTGCCCATGGCAAGGCTTGAGACTTTCAGTCCAGAACGTCCGAGTGTCCTGTACTCCACCATCTTCTCCTGAATCGATAAGTTCAGGGTTTCCGCCATGCAGGCACACCCAAATGGGTCCGCTTCGCAACCGTGACCGGGAGCCGTACACTGCATCCCTTAGGGCTTTTGATAGCAGCGGCGTTGCTTCCTTTCGCCAAGCGGTTTGATCGAGCTTGGTGCTCCGTCTTTTTGCGGAGACCTATACGTCGCCAATGCAAACGTATTTGAGATTGAGGAATTCGCTAATGCCGTACTTTGATCCCTCGCGACCAAGTCCGGACTGCTTAACCCCGCCAAACGGTGCCAGCTCATTCGAGACGATACCTGTATTTACGCCGACGATCCCGCATTGGAGCGCTTCGGCAACACGCCAGATCCGCCCGATGTCGCGAGAAAAGAAGTAAGATGCGAGACCGTACTCGGTATCGTTGGCCATGGCGATGACGTCGGCCTCGTCTTTGAAGGTGATGACCGGGGCCAGCGGCCCAAAAGTCTCTTCCTTCGTAACGAGCATCGAACCATTGACGTCCGCGAGCACAGTCGGCTCGTAGAACGTGCCTCCCAGAAGAGAACGCTTCCCGCCGCGGATAAGGCGCGCACCTTTCTCGAGGGCGTCGGAAACATGTTGTTCGACCTTGATGACGGCATTCTCGTCAATCAGAGGTCCCTGAGTTACACCGCTGGCGGTGCCTCGGCCGAGGCAAAGGCCACCGACAGCCTCGCGCATCTTTTCGATAAAGGTTTCGGCGACGCTCTCCTGCACGAAAATCCGGTTGGCGCAGACGCAGGTCTGGCCGCTATTGCGAAACTTCGAGTCCATTACCCCACTGACGGCCCGGTCGAGATTGGCGTCCTCGAAGACGATGAAGGGCGAGTTTCCGCCGAGTTCCAGCGAGAGCCGCTTGATGCTGTTGCCGGCACGCGACATCAGCCAGCGCCCCACCGCCGTCGAGCCTGTGAAGGTGATCTTTGCGACCTTGGGATTATCGCAAAACTCTTCTCCTATCGGCCGTGCGTTGCCGGTGATGACCGAAAAAGCCCCCTTCGGCACCCCCGCCTCCTCGGCGAGCACCGCAAGCGCAATAGCCGAAAACGGCGTCTGGGCTGCCGGCTTGAGGATGATCGTGCAGCCAGCAGCCAGCGCCGGGCCAGCCTTGCGCGTAATCATGCCATTCGGAAAGTTCCATGGGGTGATGGCCGCGCAGACGCCGACCGGCTGCTTCAACACCACGATGCGTTGGTTGGCTGAAGAGCCTGGCAAGACGTCGCCTTCTATGCGCTTTGCCTCTTCTGAAAACCATTCGAGATATCCAGCATTTCCCAGGACCTCACCTTTGGCTTCGGCAATGGGCTTGCCTTGCTCGGCCGTCAGAATTTTCGCCAGGTCGTCGGCATTGGCGACAACAAGATCAAACCATCTTCTGAGAATGCGAGAACGCTCCTTTGCGGTGCGAGCAGCCCACTCCTTCTGAACCTCGAACGCCTTGTCAATCGCCGCACGAGCGTGAGTACGGTCCAGATCGGGGACATAGCCCAGCACGCTACCGTCAAATGGATCGGTTACGGCAATGCCCTGCCCGTTTGCCGACAGCCATTCTCCGGCGATATAGGCAGCTTCTCGTAGGAGACCCGGCCTGATCAAATTCAATTGGTTGGTTATCTCGACTCGGTTCAGCATCGATTCCGCACCTGCCTTCGCGTCACGCCAGATTCCATTGGCTCAAAGCCCATGCAGTTCGGCTCAGGGCGGGTGCGCCCGCTGCGGGAAAGTCAGAAGCGACGCCAGCTTGGAAACGTCCTTCACCTCGTCGAGGCCTATCGTCAACGACTCGATCTCCCTGATCTCGCGATCGGAGAAGACTTCCGCAAAATCCATACACTTCCCGAATTTGGCCAGCACTTCGCTCGCGCCGAAGCGACTATTTTCCGGCTCACCGGGAGAGTCGTGGCAAAGCTTCGAGTATACCGTGCCATTCTTCATGGTGACGGTGATCGGACTATCGAACGCTTCGACCCCGCCCTTCGGCCAGTCTTCGTGAACTGTCACGCTGACTTTCTTGCGCGCCTCACGCCATTTGGAGTCGACGGCCTTCTCATCGGAGAAGCTGCTGAGAAATACAATTTCATCGAAGAAACAAGCGACAGTACAATGAGGCAGACTGAAACGCGCCTGCTCGGCACTTATCGGCTGGTTGTACTTGAGGATCTGAGCGTGCGTGACATTGATGCCATGATCGACATTTGCCACATCGTCCCAGGAGATTTTGTGTTCCCGGATTAACTCAAGGAGACCGTCCATGTTTCGATGCTTGAAGAAGCAACAAGGATATTTCTTGATGCCAACGGCATAGATTCGATACCCATCTCCAAGTTTGAGGTCGAATGTTGGGGTGTCGGCCCACAGATGACCGAAGCCGTGCGAGCCCTCCAGAATATCTGGTTGTCCGGTATAGCCCATCGATGCGAGTTCAGCTGCGCAGATGCCGTTTCGACCGGCAAAGCCAGCCTCCACAATGTGGGCGCCGCTCCCGGTCTGTTTGAGGATCCCCGCTGACTGAGAAGCCGCAAGGCTGATCGCATTGGTTGTCTGTTCGACATCAAGCCCCATCAGCTTGCAAGCCGCGACGGCGTTTCCAATCGTTCCGAGTGCCGCCCAACTGGCCCACCCCTTTTTCATGCCCCGATCAAAGGCCAGCCCGAGGCGGGCAGCGACCTCGTAGCCCAGGATCAATGCCTCGAGCAGCTGGGCGCCCGACAAGCCGAGCTTTTCTGACAAAGCAAGCACGGGCGGCCAATGTCCGCAGGAATACATCGTCTCGGGAAAGCTGTCGTCTTCGAGTTCAGTTGCGTGAGCAGCGTTGGCATTGGCAAGCGTTGCGTATTCAACCGGTGCTCGAATTCCGGTTCCAAAGATGCCCGCGTCGGCCACACCGCCTTTCGCTTGCACATATCGGATCACGGTTTGCCCGACCTTCATTCGTGTTCCTGCCACGTTCATCCCGACGTGGCTGAGCCCCAGGAGCTTGGCGTAGTCGACAACTTCAGCCGGAACATCCTTCAACCCGGTGGCTACGACGAACTCCGCAATTTCCCGTGTGGTTCGAGCTCCCATTACCGTCCTCCTCAAGTCCTTGGCGCGTCTAACCGAGTTCTGGTCAATAATTCCGAAATTCGGAATTGAGATCCATTTTTTCAAACCTAAACACAGACCTGGTGCGGTGTCAAACCATATTGAGAACGCATCTTGGCCCCCACCGAGCGGTCGACGGAGCCGTCATCATCGGTTCAACTAGACTTCTCCCTTCCGACAGCACGCCTCATGAGCCTAGGCTCGCGGGCGAGCCGGTAAACGAATAGACATGGTCGCGACGACTGATTAGCGAGCGCGATCGGAATATGGACGCGGAGCGCTCACCAAGCCGCCGATGCCCTAGAAAAGGAAAAGGTCGCTGCGCACATCGAGCTGACTTTGTCTTGTGCGTTCTCAGATTGCCAGCTCGCCGCCATCGATCCGGAATGTCGCTCCTGTAACGAAGGCTGCCTCGTTCGAAGCGAGGTACGTGAACAACCCTGCCACTTCCGCAGGAATGCCCATCCGATGCAGGGGTACCGCATTCTTGAGGAAGTCGGCTCGAACGTCGCTGGCCTTGCGACCCAGACGCTTGCTCACGACCTCAAGGTCGGAGGCATTCATCTCGGTGTCAATCTGGCCCGGCGCAACCGCGTTGGCGGTGATCCCATAGTCTGCGAGTTCAACGCTAAGCGCTCGCATCAACGCCATGACAGCACCCTTGCTGGCTGCGTATGCAGTCGAAGGGGTGTGGGCTTCGCCGCGCAAGCCGGAAATCGAAGCAGTCGCCAGAAGTCGCCCGCCCTTGCCAAATTCGATCATCGCCCGGGCCGCGGCCTGTAGCGTCATCATGACACCGATCAGATTGACGTCGATGACGCGCATCCAAGACGCGCGACTGCCCGCCACGAATTCCTCGATCTGGCCAACGCCGGCGTTCGCGACACAGATGTCCATACCCCCGAACTGCCTCGCCAGTTCGATCGCGCGCGCCAGGTCGTCGTTGCTGGTCACGTCGCCCTGCACCCAACTGAGTTGGGGGTCTTGCAATGATTGATCGATAACGCGATCGAGTGCCACCACCTTCGCGCCTTCGCGCAAAAACCGCTCGACCGTCGCGCGTCCAATCCCGTTGCCTGCACCGGTCACGAGAGCAACTTTGTCACCCAGAATTCCCATTTCTTCCTCTTGGTATGTGCCGAACATTGCCCCGGCTGGTTTATTAAATGCTGTCTGATGGATCGAATGGCTCACTTCCTGGCGCCAGCTCCTGATCTTCGTCCGTCACGAACAAAACATCCTCGGGGCGCCAGCTCATGAAGATTCGAGCGCCGACGGGCTGGGGTACAAACGTGTGAGCTCCAGTCGAAACCTGGACATTCAATCCTTGTCGCGTCAGGACATGGATGTCGTATTGCGAGCCGGTGAAGACACAGCGTTGTATGATGCCCGCCAATTGATTCACCGCCGTCAGAGGCTCTTGCGTCGAGATCTCGACGCGTCCGCGCGGAAGAACCGCTGCCATGCGAGGGCAGCCCGTAAGCCATGAGGGCGCCGGTCCTTCAAGGGCAACGTCTTGAGCCTCCAGGTGCAGCGTGTTCCCGGAGCGCCGCACTTTGCCCTCGACAACCGTACCGACGTTAATGAACTTTGCGACGTGCGCGGTCCTGGGGCTCCGGTAAAGTGCTTCTGGGGTGTCGATCTGCACGATCCGCCCACGGTCCATGATCGCGATACGGTCAGCGATAGCGCACGCCTCCTCCTGATCATGCGTGACATGAATGAAGGTCGTGGCGGTTTCCTGCTTCAGCGTGACCAATTCGTCCTGCATTTGCCGGCGCAGCTTCAGGTCGAGTGCGCCTAGCGGCTCGTCCAGGAGCAGGACGGACGGACGGGTGGCCAAGGCACGCGCCAATGCCGCCCGCTGCTGCTGACCGCCAGACAACTCTGCGATCTTGCGCCTTTCCATGCCGTGGAGGCCGACGAGATCCAGCACTTCGCTGGCGCGACGGTCCCGCTCCTTCCGGCTCTGGCCGGCCATCTTCAGGCCAAATGCGACATTGGCTCCCAGGCGCATATGCGGAAAGAGCGCGTAACTCTGGAACACTGTATTCGTCGGGCGCTGGTAGGGCGCCTTGCGGGTGACATCCTGACCGTCGATTAGGATCGAACCCTGGTCGGGCTCGACGAATCCGCCAATGATACGCAGGATCGTCGTCTTGCCGCATCCACTCGGACCGAGCAGGGCGAAGAGCTCTCCCCGCTCGACTTCAAATGAAACGCCCGTCCCGTCGTCGCCCAGCGCAGGACCTTGCTGCCCTGGATATCGCTTGGCCAAATCCGAACATTGCAAGGCACGAGACATGAAGCGGTTCCTCTTTGCTTGAAGCAATCCGGACAAGCCGCAAGCGGCTAGGCCGCGTGCTCGAGGGAAAACGGGCCTGCCGCACTGGTATTGCCTTTGCGTTGGCCGATGTTCGACACGAACGCGCCAAGGACGAGCAGGATGAAGGAGACAGTCAGCAGCATTACAGAAACAGCGACGATCGCGGGGGTTACGCTGAAGCGAAGCTGTCCGAAGATGTACAGAGGCAACGTGCTGTCGGCCCCGGTAACGAGAGCGGTCAGGATGAATTCGTCTATCGACAGAGCGAAGGTAATAAGGGCGGCCGCCACAATCCCTGGGAGGGCCTGCGGTACCGACACCAAAAGGAATGCCTTGGCTGGCGTCGCCCCCAGATCCATCGCAGCCAGCTCGAAGTTCGGGTCCAACCCTTCCAGCCGGATCAGGACGAGCAGCGTGACAATTGGCAGGCTAAGGACTGTGTGGCCAGCGATGATGGTCCACAGTCCGCGTTCCACTCCCAAGGCGTTGAGGCCGATGATGATCGCCAGGCCGAGCAGCATCGGCGGCAGGAATATTGGAATTGAGACAATGGCCATGCTGACCTGACGCCACCGTCCCGGGCTACGAGCAAGTTGGACGGCCGCCACCGTTCCGAGCACAAGGCTGATCGCGACCGCGGTGACAGCGACGATCAGGCTGTTTTGCATGCTCTCGATCATCAAAGGATCCTGGAACACGGCTGCGAACCATCGGGTGGTAAACCCAACGAAGGGAAAGCCGATGCTGGGACTGTCATTGAACGCAAAAATGAAAAGCAGCACGATCGGCGCGTAGAGAAAGCCCAGGAACAGCAGTGAATAGGCCCGCAACAGAGGTGCGCGCGTCGGCGTGAACGCACGCGAAAAGGTCCCGACCTGCGCCGCTCCGCCGGTCGCCCATCGAAGCACCAGCAGCAGGCCGAACACGACGACCATCAGGATCAGGGCGAGCGCTGACCCAAGTCCCCATTGCACTGATGAGCCAAACTGGAGCTGGATGATATTGGAGTAGAGGTAACCATCCGTGCCTCCGATCAACTGCGGCGTGACATAGTCGCCCAGGATAATGATCGCGCCAAACACGAAACCGCCCAAAATCCCGGTCCGGGCAATTGGCAGCGTGACATGCAGCAGCCCTTGCCAAGGCTTGGCGCCAAGATCCGCTGCGGCCTCGAGAACAGTCGGATTGGACCGTTCAAGGGCGATAAACGTGGTAAGAAAGGCAAGCGGAAAAAGCAGGTAGACAAAGGTAATTATGATCCCTGGCTTGTTAAGCCCAAGGATCCATAGCGGTTGGTTTATCAGCCCAATCTGAATAAGGCCCTGATTGATCAGCCCAGTATCGCCCAGAAGATTCATCCAGGCGAAAACCCTGATGAGGTAGCTTGTGAAAAACTGCAAAACAGCAAACAGCACCCATGCCAACCGCTGGTTTGGCGGCACCTTGGTTGCCACGAAGTAGGCGAAGGGGAATGTTACGCAAACCGTTATCGCTGAGGCCAGCCCTGCAAAGAACAGGCTAAGCAGCAACACGCGCCAATAGACTGCCGCCCCGAAGAACCGAGCGTAGTTGCTTAGCGTCCACTCCGGCACGATCTGTTGATCGATCGTCGGCCAAAGCGAGTAAACCGCCAGGACCGCCATCGGCACAAAGACACCGATGACGATGACGGCGACCGCAGGGAGACTTAGAAGCGGACTTTCCAATCCGCGCCGCAACCGCTTGCGCGGTCGCGGCGCCTCGCGGACCTTGTCCGATCCCGCTGCGGCAAGGTTCGCCGGGATGTCGTGGGGCATTGCGAACACTCGTTAGCCCCCAACGACCTCAACGTATGCCTGTGTCCATTCAGCAGGGTTGTCGGGTGGTCCCTGGAACAGCAATTTCTTCGTGGCATCGGGTTTGTCCGCGCCGCGGTCGAGAAGTTGCTGGGCGCCGTCGCCACCTTTCGCCAGCGTTCGTTCGGTCGCAGTCTTGCTGCACTGGGGAAATCCATATGTTGCGTAGAGGTAGGTCTGGATTTCAGCGCTGTTCCATACTTCAATGAATTTCAGCGCCCCCTTTCGGTTCTTGGATCCCTTGACCAGCATGGGTCCGTCGATCCAGCCGAGACTGCCTTCAGCAGGGATCACTGCCTTGACGACTTCCTTGCCAGCAGCGCGGTTAAGGCGTGCTGCCAAGGCGAGGCTGGATGTCTCACCAATCCACGCTTTGCCGGTACGCAGGGCGTCCATCAGGATTTCATCGCTTGGGGCTATTTGGAATGGCTTCAGTTTGGCGAGGTGCTCCGCCGCCGCCTGGAGTTTGTCACCCGTCATCGAGTAGATTTCATTGCGCGGAAAGCCGAGGCTCAGACCACTGAGAGCAAGAAAATCCTCAGGCCCGTCCCTCATGATCACCTTGCCTTGCGGCAGCTTGGGATCCCAAAGCGCGCTCCAGGAGTACGGTTCTGACGGCTTGAACTGTTCGATATTCCAGATGAGGCCTTCCGTGTCCCACATGTTCGGGAACAACATCAGCTTGTTCGGCTCCACCACATAGGGGAACGATGTGTCCTCACGAAAGACCGGCCACAGCTGGTCCCAGCCAGGGATTTCCTGAATGTTCAAGGCCTCGATCAGGCCGGCTTTGTAGTATGTGGGCGCGAAGCCGCAGTTGGCGAAGACAATGTCGTAAGACCCGGCTCCGCCTGCCTTCACTTTGGTGAACATGTCCTGGTCGGTCGCGGCTGGCACGCCGCGCACGTTCAGGCCAGCTTTCTTCATGATGGCAACGATTTCCGGGGTCAAGTAGCTTGTCCAACCGAGGACGACCACGTCGTCTTCAGAGGCACTAGCGGACAGGCTGCCGAGCGCTCCGATGCCGAAAGCAATACCAGCTGTGCCAGCCAGAAAACCGCGACGTGTCAAATCCGGTTGCGCGATGTTGGCGATAGCGTGCCCATTGGAGGACTGCGGTTTCATGGCTTCCCCTTGATCTTTTTTGTTGGTTTCCGATTACCCGCCCAAAGCTCCCATCAGCCGTGGAACGTTCCACGACTATTCCGCCCACCGTTTGTGGTGTCAAGCGGAATTTATAAAAAATGTGACCTAACGTTTGCTAGGTTGGCTTTGCCGTGGAGAAACGCACGACCAGGCGAGGCGCAAGGGCGATGCTGGTCACAGGCTCACCGTCGACACCCACCGACGGTCCGTCGATGGCAGTGTCCACCGCAAGCCTGGCCAGTTCATTCATGGGCTGCGCGATTGTCGTCAGCGCTATGCGGCTGTGGCTGGCAATTGCGATATCATCAAACCCGACGAGAGACAGGCTCTGCGGGATTTGAACCCCGATCGCATCGGCGGCCGAGATGATCTCAAGGGCGACGCGATCGAGTGCGGCGACCAATGCGGTCGGACGATCCCGCCTGCTCAAAAAATCCTGCAGTATGTTCAGATAGGTCGAGCGCTGCGCCCTACGCTTGCCTTGCTCGCGCAAGAGATGCGTATCCCTGATCGGCAGCCCGGCCAGGCGCATTCCTTCCTGGTAACCCCGAAAGCGGGTCGATTCGACATTGGGGTCGTCGCCCAGCATGGCACTCACGAAGCCGATCTCCCGGTGTCCGAGTGCCGCCAGATGCTCGACCGCGAGACGGGTGCCTGCAGTGTCGTCAACGGCAATCGACAATTCGCGCTCCATTGGAAGGCCGACGAAGACCTTGCGAATGTCGGGACCGATGAGTCCCAGAGCCTTTCTGCCGGGTGCCGACAGGAAAATCATCCCAGCCACGCGATGCTCAATCAGGTTTCGGACCCGGCTGCTCTCGCGCTCCGGCACGGCGCCCGTGATGACCAGCAAAATGCTATGCATCCGCTTGGCGGCATATGCTTCGATGTGCGTGGCCAACTCGGCGTGAAAAGGATTGGTCAGGTCGTCGACGACCACCCCCAGTACCTTGGATCGCTGGCGCATATACCGGGCACCAGCGTGTGGCCTGTAGCCTAACGCGGTAATCGCCTTGAGCACGCGCTCGCGTATGCCGGCGTCGACACTCTTCTTGCCCTGTAAAACATTGGATACGGAAGACTTTGAAACGCCGGCAAAGGATGCGACATCAATGATAGTGGGCGGCCTGCGCATCGTCTCAACCCGGTATCGTTTGTAAAATATGCTTCAGCCACGACTGGTGGTAGCCGAAGCTCCTGCCCTGACGATATCGACAAAAATGGTGAGGTCGGCAAGCGCTGTCGCCATAGGCTCTCAAAGGGCACTAGATGGGCCCCAGGGATTTGCACAATACCGGCGCGGCGGAACTCGACCATGGAGGGTACGAAGATATAGCGGTCTGTCGCTAACTCCGAAGGCAGCCTGCGGCCGGGAAAGGCTCCAATCGCCATTATGTTCGACCTGATAGAATTCTCTGATCTCGCCCCATCACCGATCAGAATTTGACAGGATGCATTCGTCGCCTGACTCTACCACGCAAGTTGAAGCCTAGGCGCGTTGACGGAGGCGAGGGGAACAGCCGGGGTACCAGCGATTTGCGCCCATCGCGGCCGGAACCTCGAAAGCCGAGGGCCGGCATAGCGGCCCGCTTGGCCCAATCTGGTCAGCGTCACGATTGCTGGACTTCCGCCAGCCGGCAGAGCCATCGTGTTGCTTTGGCGAGGCGATTTCGTGCCCTTCACCATCAACTCAATTGCCGATTTCGTGCTGCGTGTGCACGCTTGACAACCACCCGATATTCTATCTTATTAATGAGCGTTAATTAAGGGAGAACACCTATGACGCCTTGCGTCCAGAAGCAGACGGTACCATTCCGCCGGGCCCTCATTCGACGGATCGCCGTGGCGGCGAGCTTGCTGTCGGCATCATCATCGATGGCCTTGGCCGATCCCGTGACAATTGGCTTTGCGACCGCGCAGTCCGGTTGGATGGTGGCCTATGACGGCGACGGCAGAAACATGGCCCAGCTGTGGATAGAAGACCGCAACAAGGCAGGTGGCCTGCTGGGCCAGCCGATCAAAACCGTTGTGGCCGATACGAAGTCGGATCGGGTCGAAGGCGCGCGCGCCGGCCAGTCTGTGGTCGACCAGGGGGCCGGCATCGTCATCGTGTCTTGCGACTATGACCAGGGCTCGCCCGCCGCTGGCGCTGCTCAGCGCGCAAACCTGATTTCGGTTTTCCTTTGTGCCGAAGATCCCAAGGCCGGCGTGCAGGGTGTTGGTCCGAATTCCTTCACCACCTCAGCGGCCGCTCACGTGCAAGGTGCGGTCGCCATGCACTGGGCAGCGGAGAATCTAGGCATCAAGCATCCCTATGTCCTGCTCGACACAGTTGCCGAATACGACAAGTCGCTTTGCTCTGGTTTCCGGTGGGCGGCTTCGCAGACGGATGGTGTGAAGATCGTCGGGGAAGATACCTTCAAGAACGATGACCCCTCGATCCAGTCGCAGATCACCCGTATCACCGCGTCGGCCGAACAGCCCGACGCGATCATGCTATGCAGTTTCACCCCAGGGGGCGCTAGCGCCATCCGCCAGATTCGTGCCGCAGGTATCAAGGTGCCAATCTTCTCGGGGAGCGCGATGGATGGCACGTATTGGACCGATGCCGTCCCTGACCTGAGCAATTTCTACGTGCCGGTCGCCGCTTCCGTGCACGGGGATGACCCTCGCCCCGAGGTTCAGGCACTCAACGAGCGTTACAAGGCCCGCTACGGGACTCTTCCGGCGACAACTTACGCGTACCCGATCTACGCTTTCCTCGACCTTTGGGCACGTGCGGTTGAGAAGGCGGGAACTGCCGACTCGGCCAAAGTGACGGAGGTTCTAAATTCGATGCACGATGAACAGACCTTCATTGGGCCGCGCAGTTTTTCTCCAGAGCTCCATATCCAGCAGAATGCGAAGATGCAGATCCTTGAATACAAGGATGGCAAAGTAAAAATTGTGAGCAATTACGCTCTACCCCAGCCGGTGCCTGTGGACGTTCTCTTCGGCCAGAACTGACTCCCTTTCTGGTCGACAGGCCCCAGCGTGAGTAGACGCTGGGGCCTGATCAACATGCGGTATGCGTTTGAAAGAGAGCTTTATGTCGTACGTCATTTCGCTTGATACGGGCGGGACTTTCACTGACGTGGTTGTCGTCGGCACGGATGGTGTGCCTGTGATCGGCAAGGCGCTGACCACCCACGACCGGATCTTTTCCGGTATGCGGGAGGCAATTGCCGCGGCCGCGGCGGAATTATCTCTTTCGTTGGAGCAGTTGCTCGCCGAAACGGGTCTGCTCGTCTACGGGACAACGCGCGCAACCAATGCGATCGTGACGAAACGCACTGCAAAAACCGCCTTCGTCACGACCGCCGGGTTCCCAGACATTCTCGTCTTGAAGGAAGCCGGCAAATTCGATCCGCACGATTTCCGCACGCCCTATCCCGACCCTTACATTGCGCGCCGCCACACCTTCGAAGTGAGCGAGCGTATGAGTTCGGAAGCAACAGTCTCCATCCCTTTCGACGAAGGGCAGGCTCGAGCGGTAATCGGCGAGATCGTGGCACAGAAGTTCGAGGCGGTGGCTGTCTGCTTCCTATGGTCGGTTGCAAATGGTGAGCATGAACGCCGCTTCGGGCAGCTGCTGGATGAGCTTGCACCCGGTCTGCCTTATACGCTGTCCCATGAGCTGATCCCTATCGTGCGGGAATATCGTCGCGCTTCGGCCACCGCGATAGATGCCTCGCTCAAGCCGTTGATGCAAAGCCATTTGCGGGGACTCGAATCCGATCTTCGCAATGCCGGCTACAAAGGCGAAATACTCGTCTCGACGACCTCGGGCGGATGCACCAACATCGACGCGATGGTCGCCAAGCCCATCTACACGATCGGTTCGGGCCCAGCGATGGCGCCGATTTCGGCGCGGGCTTATGCCGCCCAGGAGAGCTTCGGTGACAATGTCATCGTCTGCGACACCGGGGGCACGACCTTTGACGTCGGCCTGGTGCGTGACGGCAAACTGACATTTACCCGCGAGACCTGGCTTGGCCCGCAATACACCGGTGATCTGATGGGCATCTCGGCCGTTGACATGCGATCCGTCGGCGCCGGCGGTGGTTCGATCGCCTGGATCGACGAGGGCGGACTGATGCATGTGGGACCGCAATCGGCAGGATCGGAGCCTGGCCCGGCCTGCTATGGCCGAGGCGGCCTGCACCCAACTGTTTCGGATGCTGCCGCCGTCCTTGGCTATTTCGATCCGAGCTACTTTCTTGGCGGCCGCATGCAGCTTGACGTTACCGCCGCACGTCGCGCCATCGAGACCATCTCGTCGCGCATCGGTTTGACCGGTGAGGAATGTTCGTTCCGCATTCTGACGCTCGCCAGCGAGCTCATGATCCGCGCCATCGGCGACATCACGATCAATGAGGGCCTGGATCCGCGTGAAAGCGCTATCGTCGCTGGCGGTGGCGCTGCCGGTATGAACATCATGCTGATTGCAAAGGAGCTTGGCTGCAAGAGGGTCATCCTTCCCAAGACCGCTTCGGCGCTCTCTGCTGCCGGTATGCAGTACGCCAATATCGTCGCCGAAGAGACCGCAAGCCATGTCACGTCGACAGAAGGCTTCGACCTCGCCGGTGTTGGTCGGGTCTTGGATTCCTTGACTGCAAAGTTGCACGCGTTCGCTGAAGGCCTGGCGCATGACAGGACCGATCACGCGATCGAGTATATCGCGGAAGCCCGCTATGCGGGGCAGGTGTGGGAGCTCGATACGCCGATCCCATCGGGCCATCTCAAGGACCTCGCGTCCGTTGCTGAACTGCAGGAAGAGTTTCATCGCACCCACGAACGCGTCTTCGCTGTCCGCGATGAGGGTAGCGCTGTCGAGTTCATCAACTGGAAGGCGCGGCTCAGCATTCCGCTGGCCGATCCTCCAGCTCCGATTGCGGATGCCGACATCGTCGATGCGGCTTCAGGCAGCAAGGATCCTGTTCCGAGGCGCGATTGCTATTTCGGTGATGCCAGGGCAGTCGCCACTCCGATCTACAAGGCACGCAGTATCGCGCCTGGCATGCGCATAACCGGTCCGGCCATCGTTGAGGAGCCGACCACAACATTGGTCGTATATCCAGGCATGTCGGTGACGCTCAGCGCCGCTGGCAACTACTTGCTCGAGATTTGAGGGCGGCCGAGATGGGAACCAAAGACAAGACCTCCTTTGATCCATTCCTCACGGCAATCATCGCAAACCGGATGGACGCCATCATCCGCGAGATGACCAACACCATGCTGCGGGCGGCGCGTTCGGCCGTCATCAACAGCGCTCGCGACTTCAGCTGCTCCATCGTTACTGCTGACAACCAGTTGCTGGCTTCGGCCGAAGGGCTGCCAATCCACATTTTCGGCAGCGACCTTCTGACGTCGGCGATGCAGCAATTCCATCCTGGCGATATCCAGGAAGGCGACTGCTATCTGCACAATGATCCCTATACCGGAAACAGCCACGCTGCGGATCACGCCTTTCTTGTGCCAGTGTTCGTTGCAGGCGAACACATGTTCACGGCGGTAGCCAAGGCCCACCAGGCGGATATCGGCAATGCCTTGCCGACGACATACATGGCTGGCGCCCAGGACCAGTATGCCGAGGGCGCATTGATTTTTCCTGCGGTCCGGATCCAGCGCGACTATAAAACCAATGACGATATCGTACGCATGTGCCGGGCCCGCATCAGGGTTCCCAACCAGTGGCATGGCGACTTCATTGCCGGCATCGGCTCTGCCCGTATCGCCGAACGTCGACTGAAGGAACTCTGCGCAAAATATGGCAAGGAGACAATCCGCGCTTTCATCGCCAACTGGCTCGACTATTCCGAGGAGTTGATGGTGAAGGCGCTACAGTCGATGCCCGCGACGCGGCTTTCCAATTCAGGAAGGCTCGACCCGCTGCCGGGTCTGTTGCCAGAAGGAGTGCCACTCAAGGTCTCGCTCGAGATTGATCCAACCAAAGCGATGGTCGATATCGATCTCCGCGACAACATCGATTCCGTTCCTGTAGGCCTAAACCTGAGCCTTGCCAGCGCGTCTGCAGCCGCGGTGGCGGGAGTGTTCAACTCACTCAGCTTTTCGGTGCCTCGCAATGCTGGATCATTCCGCCGCATCAGTTTGCAATTTCGCGACGGATCAGTGATCGGCAAGCCGAAGTTCCCACACAGTTGCTCGGTGTCGACCACCAATCTGGCTGACAGGCTCATCAACACCGTACAAGCCGCCTTTGCCAAGGTCAGTCCCAAATGGGGGTTGGCCGAAGGCGGACTGGGAGTCGGGCTTGGTTACGCCGTGGTCTCCGGAAACGACCATCGCTTCGGTGGCGAGCCCTATGTCAACCAGTTGGTTCTGGGTTCCGCAGGGGGACCCGGCAGCCCGGTCGCGGATGGCTGGCCGACCTATGGTATCCCTGTCGTGGCAGGATTGATGTATCGCGATTCCATTGAGATCGACGAACTCAAGCACCCGCTTCAGGTCGTATGCATTCGGCTGCTGACCGGTACGGCCGGTGCTGGCCAGTTCCGTGGCGGAGCGGCGCTTGAGATGGCGGTGACGCCGAAGGAACTGCCGATACAGTTCATCTGGGCCTGCGACGGTGGAGAGACGCCACCAAAAGGGGTCCGCGGCGGACGCGACGGCACACACGCGGCGCACTGGATCGTTCGACCGGATGGGACTGAGGAGCTGCTCCCAAGCCTTGTCATCATCAGTCTGCAAAAGGGCGAAACACTGAAGGGCTGCCATACATCCGGCGGCGGCTATGGCAGGCCCCATGATCGCGACCCGGCACTCGTGCTCAAGGACGTACTTGAACAGTACGAGACCCTTGAACGTGCGGAAGCCATCTACGGAGTGGTCTTGACCGGGTCAATGGCGGACGAAACTCTCTGCGTCGATGCCGAGGCGACCGCAGCGTTCAGGAGGGCTTCTTGAGTGCACTTGGCGCGTTTCGAAACAGCCACTTCCGTCCGGAGAGCGATATGAGCGTCTCTGACGGGATCAGACTTGCTACCGAAGCGGTGTCGGTAAGCTTCGAGGGGCTTCGAGCCCTTTCGGACGTAACGTTGTCCATTACCAAAGGCGAGATTATCGGCCTAATCGGGCCCAACGGTGCCGGCAAGACCACATTGGTCAATTGCCTCACCGGCTTCCAGAAACCGACGGCGGGTCGGGTCACATTTGCCGGTCGCGATACCACGAGGTGGAAGACAGCAATGTTTCGCCAGGCCGGGGTCGCACGAACCTTCCAGGGCGGACGGCTTTTCCGTGAAATGACCGTCCAGCAAAATGTTGAAGTGACCGGGGTCGCCCTTGGCCTCTCACGCCGTGTCGCCGCACACGAGGCTGCATTGCTGCTAGACTGGATGGGCATTCGTCACCTGGGTGGACAGATAGCAGGCACACTTCCTTATACCGACGAACGTCGCGTTGCCATCGCACGGGGCTTGATCCATGCGCCGGACTTCCTGCTCTTGGACGAACCCGCCGCTGGCATGTCAGACCACGAGTGCGAAGACCTCATGGCGCTGGTGCGTTCAATTCCCAAAGATCACGGCTGCGGCGTTTTGTTGATCGAGCACAACGTTGCCGTCGTGCTCGGCCTGTGCGCCCGAATCCATGTGCTGGACGGCGGGCGAACACTTGCCGAAGGCACTCCAACGGAGGTTCGAAGCAACAAGGCGGTGATCAGCGCCTACCTTGGGGCAGAGGCCGAAGGATGAACGAAAGCAACATTCTTCGCGTCACGGACCTTCGGCTTGCCTATGGGCGGGTTCAGGTACTGCACGGTGTCTCCTTTGATGTGCCGTGCGGGGCAATCGTCGCCATTGTCGGACCAAACGGGGCCGGTAAATCCTCCACTCTCGCCGCAATCGCGGGAGGGGTCACGGTTGCCTCGGGAGACATCCATTTCGACGGCAAGCCAATCCAAGGTCTAACGCCCGAGACGATCGCAAGAGCGGGGCTTTCCCTCGTGCCCGAGGGCCGTCACGTCTTCGCCAGTCTGAGCGTGGAGGAGAACCTTCGGATCGGGACGTTCATGCGCGCAGACCGGCATGTCGTGGAAAAGGATCTCGACCTCGTTCTGAACTATTTTCCGCGTCTTCGCGAGCGATTGCATCAGGCAGGCGGAAAGCTCTCCGGCGGAGAACAACAGATGCTGGTCATCGGACGGGCGCTCATGACGCGGCCAAAGCTCATGCTGATCGATGAGCCAAGCCTTGGCCTTGCTCCTCGCATCGTTGAGGAAGTCTACGCCATTCTAGATCGACTGCGTAAGGAAGAAGGCGTGAGCATCCTTGTCAATGAACAGAGTTCGCGCCGGGTGGTGCACTTCGCGGATGAAATCATAGTGTTGCGCGATGGTCGTGTGCAGTTGAAAGGACAACCGTCAGATCTGGCACAGGGCCATGCCCTACACGATGCCTATTTCGGAACGGGTACTTTCGACCGCGAGTCAGGGGAGACGGACCACTGACATATTTTGTTCAGACGATTATCGATGCGCTAAGCCTGGGCAGTCTCTACGCGCTGGCCGCGTTGGGGATTGGCCTCTTGTTCGGCATCATGCGGTTGATCAACTTTGCCCATGGTGAATTCATCACGACGTCGGCTTATGCCCTCATCGTCCCTTCCGCCGATGTCATGGCCAGGCTCTTTATCGGGAGTTGGAGCTGGCCCCTCTTGATCATAGCGATTCTGACATTCGGCATCGCGATAGCGCTGTTATCCAATTTCTTGGTGTTTCGCCGGCTGAGAAACGCAGCGCCTCAGAACCTTATGGTCGTATCCTTCGCCCTCGGCTACATCATCCAGAACCTCCTGATGATGATCTACGGCGCGCGGCCAAAGGCAATCGGATTGTGGTCGTCCCTGACACAAGCAGTTGACGTGGCAGGCGTTCGCATTCCACTGCTCCAACCGGTGACAATTGGCGTGACTTTCTTTTTGCTCCTGGGGATCCTTCTTTTCATGCGCAAGACGTCCTATGGCGTGCAGATGCGCGCCGCGGCGGAAGATTTCCGGATGGCCCGCTATCTGGGCGTGCGTGCGGACTTCGTCATTGCCCTGTCTTTCGCTTTGAGTGGGCTCCTGGCCGGTGTTGTCGCGTTGCTTTACGTCGTGCAGACCGGATTGCTCGCTCCTACGATGGGCGTGAACATCGTTATTTTCGCTTTCATCGCGACCGTTATCGGAGGCATGGGAAGCTTGCCAGGCGCTGTGTTGGGCGGGCTCCTGGTCGGCACTGCTACGTCGCTGCTGCAGGCTTACCTGCCCGACGGCATACGAGCCTTCCGGGACGCCTTCGTCTTTCTGTTCGTGATCATGCTGCTTCTGGTGCGGCCCTCGGGAATTATCCGACTTAAGCAGTTTGAAGAAAGGGTCTGAGATGCAAGCTCAGGACCACTCCTTGATTTCGGCACCTTCAAACGAGACCAGAATCCCCTGGTCGCAGGTTGAAACGCCGGTCCTTCTCGTCGTGCTACTCGCTCTGATCGCATTGGCCGGGAGCCAGTTCGGAGGCATGACACAAACTGTGACCGAAATGATGATTCGCGTCGTTTTGGTCGTGGGCCTCTATATCTTTGTCGGCAATTCCGGAATTCTGTCTTTTGGACATATAAGCTTCATGTCTATAGGCGCCTATGCCTTCGTGTGGTTGAGCTGCTGCACTTTGCCGATGCTCAAACCCATGAACCTTCCGGGTCTGCCTGCATTCCTTCAGCACATAGCGCTTCCCTCGCCCGTGGGGCTGCTTGGAGCAGCCGTGTTTGCCGGGGTCGCCGCAATTGTGGTCGGGGCCGTGCTCATGCGCTTGTCAGGAACGGCAGCTTCTATCGCAACCTTTGCATTCCTGGCCGGGCAATACGCATTCTACATGAACTGGAGCGGCGTGACGGGCGGGACTGCGCTGCTGGCAAACTTGCCCGTTTTCGTGGGACCAACCATCGGTACCGTCCTGGCCGGCTTGGTCATATTCATTGCATGGCTCCATCAGGAATCGCGGCATGGCTTCATGCTTCGAGCCACCCGTGACGATCAGTCCGCAGCCAGGGCGTCAGGCATCAACGTCTGGATGGTCCGAACCGTCGCCTTCGGCCTCAGTGGTGTCGTCGTCGGCATCGGCGGCGCCATGCATGCTGGCTTTCTCGGGATTGTGACCGTAGATGCCTTTTACTTGCCAATCACATTCCTGACATTGGCGATGCTGATCGTCGGCGGTTCAGGAAGCCTGTCAGGCGCGGTTGTCGGTGTGATTGCTCTTACCGCCGTCACAGAAATTCTCAGGCGTCTCGAGTCCGGAATCGAAATCGGCCATACCGTCCTGGGCCTGCCTGCTGGACTTCAGGAAGTGGGTCTAGGGCTCACGATGATCCTCGTTATGATGTTCCGGCCAGCTGGCATTATGGGCGGCCGTGAAATTGTCCTTCGCAGCTTTTGGCCCAAACGCTGACGATGTGCCGTTGTCAGCTTTCTGACAGTTCCAACTTAGGCGCTCGCTCGACTGATAAGTTTGCCGTGGCATGGTTCGGGGCACTTCTGGGCCTACTCTGAACTCTTTGGCATACAAACAATCTTTGGCATGCTGGGATGGTTTGCTCTATGTAGAAACGAGCGTTAATACATGGCGTAAATCACATGGTGCACACCGACGGCGAGCGAGGAAGGCCGATGGCCGACACTGAACCGACCATTGAGCTAAGGTCTGGCCCTGCCACCCGAGGAATTCCGCGTTCCACCACTCGAGATCGGCTAATCGAAGCAGCGGTCGAACTGTTCGGCACCAACGGCTTCAATGAAACATCCATGCGCGACCTTGCCAGTGAAGTCGGCATCAAGGCACCGGCGCTCTACAACCACTTTCGCTCGAAGGAGGAGATCTTCATTGAGGCGATCTCGATCACTCTCGAAGATTTCCATTCGGCGGTTACCAAACGCGACGATCCCACGCTCTCAGGCCTTGAGCGCCTGGAGAACATGGTAACGAGACATGTCCTCTACCAGATTGATCACGCCCGGATCGCCAAGGCCAACGATCGACTGATTGAGTCCTCGGCCTTGGATCGTCTCAGCCACGAGCAGCGTGAGGCGATAAGATCAATGCTTCGCAAGTACCTCGACACCATGACAGACGTCTGTACGCATGTCGTGCGCGACGCTGGTCGCGAGCCAAAAGACGTTCGTTTGGTCGCCCTTGCGATCGGGTCCATGTGTGACAAGGTGCTTTCCTGGTATCGCCCGAACGGCAAATACCCGAAGCACAAGATTGCGGCTCACTTCTGCCGGCTCGCTCGCAGCATGCTCGAAGCCGAATAGACTTTGCAAAGCTGCCCGGGCCGAAAGAGCCCGGGCTCAGCCTCGCGGACTGCTCAGACGAGCAGGTCCCTGATCCGCAGCCTTTCGCCAGCCTGTCCATCCTTGAGCGATAGCAAGGTCAACCCACCGCCCCCGAGACTGACGTCGCGCAACACTGAAAAGAAATCCTTGGGCGAGACGATCTCCGGCGGGAACACGCCCTTTCGATCGATCCGGCCCTGCATCATCAGGATTGCACCAACAGCCGCGGGGATACCCGTGGAGTCGTCCATCCCTCCATCGCTACCAGAGGCAAAACGCAATCCGTTGCCGTTTGTATGGATATCGATAACCAGACCGCTGCCGATCCGAGGCGCGCTCGCGCGCTGGTCCCGGTAGTGCAAAAACAAATCAACCGCACAATCGGTCAAGGCTCCCTTGGTCCTTCGCTCATCAGCAATATGCGCAAGACACCAGCCGGTAACCAGGGCCTCTTCTGGATTGAGGCCTCCAAAGTTGGAGGCGCGTTTTACCGGCAGATACTGGGGCACAGTTATCGGTTCAGGATGGGCCAGTCGAACAAGACGCTGCCGCCCGACGGGATCAGGGAAATCGATATCGCGAAATTCGAGTGCGTCCCAACCTGCAACGTCGTGCGTGGTGCCGTCAGGATCGACAAGATTAAAGCAGTGCCAGAAATGCCGCACCGCTGCGTTTGTCATGTCGGCGAGATCAACCGTCCAGTAGATGTCCACGTTGTCAACCGGCCCCAGCCTGTCGACTGCCGCTCTGATGAGAATGTTCGTCGTGCCTGGGGACGATCCCATGCCGATCAAAGCCGAAACGCCCGCAGCCTCCGCTGCCGCATTGCGCGTGAGCATAGGGATTGTGACGTCAGCATCGTCCGAAATATCGAGATAGTTGGTGCCATTGGCGATGGCGCGGTCGAGAATTGCGGTGCCTGTCCTGTAGTAGGGACCAGCCATGTTGACGACCAGACCAGTCTGCGACAGCAGCGCATCGAGGTGGTCGCCGTCGGCGAGAGCGTCCATCTGTTCCGTGGCAAAACCCATCGACTGCGCCGCAGCTTGGGCTTCGGGGCGCCAGGCACGGTCAAGCGCCAGGCAGTCCTGAGTTGCACCGCCACGGGCCAATGCCCTGAGCATGGCTTGCGCCTGTGCGCCGCCCGCGCCAATGACAACGGCCTTCCACTTCCTTGCCATCTAGTGGCCTCCTATTTCGATTCTTTTCGGGATTGCAGGTAACCTGCGCGCACCGCACGGCGATCGAGCTTGCCGGACGCAGTACGCGCCAGATCGGTGCTTACGATGATGTCCTCAGGCACCGCATAGCTCGGCAATCGGCGGCGCAGGAATTCCCGTACGGACTCCACATCGATAGCCATGTTTGGACGCGGTTCTGCGGCGGCGTAAACGCAATTTTGAAGCACTGGATGCGGTACCGCGAAGACGACAGCCTGGGCGATTGAGGGGACTTCGGCCATGACGGCTTCGATGAAAGAGGGAAGGATCTTCTCACCACCGCGATTGATCACGTCGTCTCGCCGCCCAACATGGTACAGCAGCCCTCTTTCCCGTCGCTCCGCCAGGTCGCCGGTGCGCAACCAGCGTCCATCGAGTTTCTCGGCATTGACGTCCGGTCGCCGCCAGTATTCGCGCATACGTGTATCGCCAGCGACCCAGATTTCGCCTGTGGCACCGTCGGCCACATCCTGACCGTCCTCACCGACAAGGCGTAGCTCGACGCCCTCCGCGGCATAACCGATCGAATCGCCGTATGTCAGGATGAGCTCGGCCGGCAATATCGTGCAGCAAGAGGTGAACTCGGTCAGGCCATAGCCATGCCAGAGCCGCAAACTTGGCCATCGCTCATGCATTTCAAGCGACCAGGGGGCCGGCATCGGCGAGCCGCCGAACAAGGCGTCCTTGGCCGGACCGTAGACGGCGTCGGCGCCCTCAGCCGTCATCATCATGCGCAGGACACTTGGCACGGCAGTTACGAAGGTCGTCGGCCTGCGACGGCACGCGGCAACCGCCTCTTGTGTACGGTATCGCAGCAGGACGTCCGAACGCCCGCCGCAAAGCAACATGGTCCCCAGTTGATCGACAAAGCCCGTATTGTGGAAAAGCGGGGCCACGATGAGTGTCGAGGATTCTTCGTTCGCCTGGATCAGATTGACATAGACTTGCGAAGCCTTGCGAAGCGCATCATGGCTGATGACGGCACCTTTCGGCGTACCCGTGGTTCCCGATGTAAAGCTGATCACCGCATTCTCGGTCGCAAGTGGCTTGCCGGGAAGGGCGCCGGAGGCCATTTCAACCGATCCGAAAGGCGTCGCCGCGCTGCCGTTGATAGAGAAAATGCGCAGGCCGGAGCAATCCTCGAACATCCGAACATGCACATCGTCGGCCAACGCAACGCGCGCTTCGAGAAGCTCGACAAGGTCGCGAACCTGGGCAGGGGCTAGTCGGTTGTTCATCGGCACGGATATCGCGCCAACGCGAAGGATCGCGAGATAGGCAACCACCCATTGCCATGTATTGTCGCCGACCACGATGACGCGCTCCTGCCGCAGCACTCCGAGCGACGCCAGGCGCGATGCTGCAGCCTCCACCTCAGCCTGGAGATGTCCGTAGGACAGCTCCTCATCGCCGTCGGTAAGGGCAATCCGATCGGGCCGCAGGACGGCCCGGTCTTCCAAAGCGTCGACAATGGTTGGGTAGGTGCGGTCAGTCACGGCATCGTTCCGGTATTAGTGTGAGATTGTTTCGTCGTCACCCATGACCGATCAGATGACCGGCGCTGCTGCCCCCGTCGATCAGGTACACGCAGCCATTGGTGTATGCTGCCTCGCTCGATGATAAGTGAGCGATGACTGCCGCGACTTCCCCGGGCGTGGCGAACCGGCCCATAGGGACTGCTTTCTCAAATGCCTCGCGTGTCCCTTGGGGGGCCTTCGAAAATATCCGCGTCGCCATTGGCGTATCCACAAAACCGGGGCAGACCACATTGCTACGGATGCCTTCGCGCCCGTAGTCCAGCGCCATCGCCTTGACGAGCCCGATAACGCCGTGCTTCGACGCGCAGTAGGCGCCGTAAGCGACGGATCCCATGACGCCGGCGTCCGAGCTGACTGCAACGAAAGTCCCGCCGCCGCGACGCTGCAGGAGGGGAATGCTCTGCCGCGCCAGAAGAAACGTCCCCTTTAGATTGACGTCGATGATATGGTCCCACACCGCTTCCGACATGCGGTGAACGAGGCCGCCCCGGGCGACGCCAGCGGCTGCGACGACAGTGTCGAGCCCCTCGGCCGCTGCCGCAAACGAATCGACTGCCGCTACCAGATTGTCCAAGCTGGTCACGTCGGCCAACAGCGTGGTTGCGCTTCCTCCAGCCTCGCGCACCAACCCGACCGTTTCTTCAGCGCTCTCGCGCGACAGGTCCAGAACACCAATGTGGGCACCGCGAGCAGCCAAGGTCAACGAGACGGCACGCCCTATTCCCGAGCCTGCCCCGCTAACCAATGCAACCTTTGGCTTACTCATCGCTCAGGGCCCGGTCATTCTTTTGGAAGGGTTTCGGCAATATAGAGGTTCGCAAGTGTGCCGCAGTCCACCGGCACATCTATGCCCGTGATCGCGCTCGCCTCGGCACTGCCCAGAAATGCCACGGTGCGTGCAATCTCATCGACTTCGACCAAGCGACCCAAGGGCACGCGTGAGAAGCTCTCGGTCATATGTCGGCGCGCGGCTGCGCTGACATGATCCCCGATCATGGCCGTCAGCGTCCAACCCGGGCTTACCGAATTGACACGGATGCCATAAGGAGCCAGCTCTACCGCTGCCGTCTTCGTCAAGTTGATTACGCCGGCCTTTGCCGCGCCGTATGCCGACTGTCGGCCATCGGTTCCCGCCACGTCGATGGAAGCAATGTTGACGATCGCTCCACCGCCGGAGGCTCGCATACGGCGAGCCCCCCTTTGCAGGCTAAGGAAGACACCCGTCAAATTGATGTCGACGACCGACCGCCAACGTGCGAGGTCCATCTTGAGAAGGGTCTTGTAGTCTGCCACGCCGGCATTGTTGACCAGCAGGGCGAGCGGACGAGCCGGATCGTCGAATCGTGACATGAGGCGCTCAACGTCGTCTTCATTCGTGACGTCTCCGGCCACCGCCTCCACGGACCCCAATGGCTCGAGTTTGGTAACAGCAGCTGCAAGATCAGCCTCGTTGCGACCGGCTATGGTGACAGCATAGCCTCGTCCAAGAAGGCACGCAGCGATACCGAAGCCAATCCCCTTCGATCCCCCCGTCACGACGGCGTTTGATTGCATGGTGGCCGCTCCCTAACTCGCAAGCGAGCCCGTCGGGCCCGCCCCGCCTGGTTCCTCTCAAGAGGCCAGCGTCATGAGCCGACGATACTCGTCCGCCCCCATAAGGTCGCGCCCCAAAGCTGCTGCAATGCCGCTAACCTGGCGGAAAACATCCACATTGCTCTGAATCTTGTCGTCGCGATGCGGCCACTTCCACACAGTGTCCTCCATGCCGACGCGCACGTGCACCCCCATGAGGATCGCAAGCGTCGCCAGATAGCTGCTCGAACGCCCGCCGGTGCAGGCAACGATAACGGATTCAGGATCGATATGGCGAATGAGCCGGACCAGCCGCATGAAGCCGTCGATCATGGTCTCGGGGTTGTAGGTGGGGCTGCAACCGGGCAGGCCGGGCAGGACAAGCCAGTTCAGGGGACCCTGGATGAGGCCACTGTCGATCAGGAAACGGCGAGCGTTGTCGATGTCGGCGTCGGAATAGACAGCGATCTGGGGTGTCAAGCCGGCATCAAGCGCGCGCCGCGTCTTCTCGATCATTGCTGCCGGTGATTTCACAAACCGGTTGTCCCCAAGGACGATCGAGGTCACGTTGACCGGCACACCCTCCATAAGACCGAGCGTCATCATCTCACCCATCATGCGCTCTTCTTCCTCGTTGACTGCAACCAGGCATGCATCGAGCGCGATGTGATTATTTTGGCGCCGCAGGTGGGTCAGCGTCTCCTTGAACAGACCAGTATCCAGGACATTGTAGCCACGTTCGTTGCGGGCGTGGATGTGAATGATCTGTGCGCCGGCCGCGATGCATTCCTGCGCCGAGCGAATGATTTCCTCCGGCGAGGTCGGCTGGTTTGGGTTCTCGTCCTTACGGAAGAACGCACCGTTGATGGCTACCGACAGGATCAATTTTTGCGGCTCTTCCCAGCGAGGCATGGGCTCGGCGTCCGAAAATGCGGTCTTGCCTATCGGCATGATGTCCGGCGCGCCATAGACTTGCCAGTTTGCCTGGACGCCTTCCCGGGCCACCCATTGGTTCACCCGTTCCCAGTTCACGGTATTGGGCTTTCGGGCCATTGAAAGAGCCTCCGTCTTGCATAGATATGAACGATCGTTAATACTCATGACATTTGCTGTCAAGCGAGAACCAAGATGCGGGGATGCTGCGTTCCCCCAGCGTTTCATGGACTAACGTGGATTCAAGGTTAGGCCGAAGCCTTGCGGCTTGACGGGAAGGTCAAGCTGAGTTTACGAATTAACGTTCATTATATGGAGGCAATGTGAGTAAGGCCATTTTGCTTGTCGGAGCGGGGCACATGGGGCGCAGCGCGCTCGGCATGCTCGCCCGACACCTTCCCGATAGCCGCTTTAAGGTTGTCGACCGGTCGCCAGAAAACCTTGCCCTCGGTGTCGCGGTGGACCCGAAACGCGTTGAAGGTGAACTGCGCGACATCCTGAAGGAAGGCATCGACGCGACAGGCGTCGACCTCGTCATGAACTTCGCGGGTCCGTTCTTTCTAGGCTCCGATGCGGTTGCGCGCGCGGCAATCGCAGCTGGCGCCGCCTATGTCGACGTTTGCGACGATGCCGAGGGAACCCAGACGATCCTGAACCTCCACGAGGCCGCCATGGCGCAGGCGGTTCCCGTGATCACCGGCGGCGGCAATTCACCGGGTATCTCGAATTGGCTGGCTTGCGACATCCTGGCGTCGAACCCGACCGTTGACGGGATCAAGATCGTTTGGATCACGCGGGAGCGCGACCCCGGTGGCCTTGCCGTGCTGCGCCACATGCTTCACATGACCGTCGCTCCCTGCCCAATCTGGCGCAACGGTCGCATGGAATATTCGAAGGGTTTCCACCCGGAGACGGCGATGTCTTTCGAGGTCCCCTCCCCCTTTGACCGGATCGAGGCTTACGATACCGCTCATCCCGAACCGTTGACCCTTTCGCGCTATCGACCGGAGCTAAAACTGATTCAGTGCAAGGGATCGTTGTTTCCCAACTGGGCCAACCAAGCCTTCTCGACACTCGGCCGGATCGGCTTCGCACGCGACGATCTTACCGTCAGGATCGGGGATCAGATCATCCAGCCCATAGAGGTCCTGTGGAAACTCCTATGGGCCCGGCACGATCTCGGCCCGTCCAGGGACCGGCCCGCCTTTACACAGATCAACGTGATCGGATTGAAAGGCGACCAGCCTGTCGTAATGCACACGATCACGGATGAGAGCGAGATGAGCCGTGGGACAGGCATCGGCATGGCGGCTGCCGCGCTCTCACTGCTGGAAGGCAACGTGGTGTCGGGTGCCAATGGTGTCGAGGCGATTCCGTTCCAAAGAGGTCTTGGCTATTTCAAGGCCTTGTCGAGGGCCGAGGGCGCCTTTGCCAATGGAATTGTCGTCACCCGCTTCTGATCCACCTTTGGGAGATTGAACATGACCGATCCTTCTGCGGTGATCGTGACTGGCGCCGCCGGCGACATGGGACGCGCCCTGGCCAGACGTTTTGCCCAGGACAGGCGCCCGATCGCCTTGTTCGACCGCACCGATGAAACACTGAGCGACCTGGCGGAAGAACTGAAGATCCTGGGCGCAAAGAACGTTGCAATCTATGCCGCGGACCAATGTGACCGAAGCGCCGTGGATACCGCTGTTGCGCAAGCGCGATCTGATCTCGGGCCAATCGGTACGCTTGTTGCCAATGCGGGCTACGCTCGCCTGGCGAGCTTTCTGGAAATGCCGGAGAAGATATGGGATCGACACGTCGACGTGAACCTGAATGGAACGTTTCATACTTGTCAGGCGGTCGCGAGGAAAATGGCGGAGGAGCGTTCAGGCGGCAGCATAGTGGTCATCTCGTCCTGCCTTGCTCTCTACCATACCGACCAGACGGGAGCCTACAATGCGACGAAGGCTGCGCTTTTGATGCTCATTCGCACCATGGCGGCTGAGCTCGGCGTCTATCGCATTCGCGCAAATGCCGTCCTTCCGGGAATAGTGGACACGGCTATGACCCGGCAGACCCTCGCCGAACCTGGCCGCATGGAGGCTGTTCTTGCGGACACGCCGATCGGTCGGATCGGCAGCACCGAGGACGTCGCCGGGGCAGTACACTTTCTTGCCAGCGAAGCGGCAGCGTTCATAACCGGCGCTTCGCTGCTGGTTGATGGCGGCGCCTCCATCTACGGCCAACCCCAATGGGTACGACAGGATCGGCGTATCCCTCACGAGCCCAGCTGGGACTTTCAACCCCGAACCGCTGGTCGGAGCTGAACGATCCGGCACGAGAGCTGGTCCCTGGCTATTCAGCTCTGCGCTGCAGGGCCGCCAACACCATTCTCTCCGACCGGAGGAGATAGGTTTCCAGTTTCTCTATCGCCTCCAAGGTCTTTCCCGCTTCCAGCAGAGCGACGAGGCCGGCGTTGAGGTCAACATAGGGCTCGTGCAAATGAGCATTGTTGTCAAGTTGACCGAAAACCAAGCGCAGTTCAGCCAGAACCATCTCAAAGGAAGCGTTCAACCTTGGACTGTCGCAAAGTTCCACCATGGCTCGGTGAAACTCCATGTTTATTGTCCCCACGCGCCGCCAATCGCTCTCTGTTTGAGCGACCTTGGCTTCAGCAACGAGCATGCCCATGCGCACCAATGCTGGATGGCCACGGCTGGCCGCCCGCACCGCTCCTATCTGGATCACCCGACGCACCCGGTAGATATCAATGACGGAGGCCTCGTTGGGGGCAGCGACAAAGACGCCGCGATTGGGGATATATGTCAGCAGGCCCTGGCTGGTCAGCAGCCGGAACACCTCGCGCAAGGTGTTGCGCGAAATGCCAAACTGGGACGCGACTTGCTGTTCTGAAAGTTTTTCACCGGGGGCAAGATCGCCTTCGATCAACATCTCCCTGATCCTCGACACCACCTTTTCGGCGAGAGGCTTATCGTCTGTATCCAGGGTAATTTTGATCGTCATTTGCTTCCTGCTGGCCCCTGGTCGGCCATTGCCCAGGGTGCAATCTCATAAATGGATATTGTTGAACAATCTTAGATATGTTATTCAACAGATTGCCGGTCATTTCAATCATATAAAGAGGCTTTCCCTTGGCAAGCGTCGACCTCAACAGTGATCTCGGGGAAAGCTTCGGCCCTTGGCCGATGGGCGACGACCTCTCGATGCTTGATATCGTCACCAGCGCCAATATCGCCTGCGGCTTCCATGCCGGCGATCCGGCAGGCATCCTCACGGTTTTGCGCGAGGCCGCACGACGCAACGTCTCGATTGGCGCCCATGTCGGTTACCGGGATCTCGTCGGGTTTGGTCGACGTAACATGGATCCCTCCAGCGCCGAACTGATCGGCGACACGATCTACCAGATCGGTGCACTGCAGGGGCTTGCGAAGGCGGCCGGAACAACGGTTCGATACGTAAAACCGCACGGAGCGCTCTACAACACCATTGCAAGCGACGCGCGTCAGGCAGCCGATGTGATCGCCGGCATCAAGGCTATCGATCCGTCATTGACCCTTATGGCACTTGCCGGTGCGCCGATCGTCGAGCAGGCGACCGCGGCTGGGTTGACGGTTGTGTGCGAGGCATTTGCCGACCGCGCTTACAACGCTGACGGTAGCCTCGTCAGCCGCCGCCTGCCCGGGTCAGTGATCCACGACCCGAAGACCGTCGCGAGCCGGATGCTGCGCCTGGTCACCGCGGGGCGGATAACCGCGATCGATGGAACCGACATCGCGCTCGAAGCCCATTCGATCTGTGTCCACGGCGATACCTCGACCGCTGTTGCCATAGCGCGCATGGTGCGTGACGAGCTCGCAGCGCGCGGTGTTCAGTTGATGCCTTTCGCCGCCATAACTCCCGACCCGCCCCGTGGTTGAGCATCTGCGTTTCCTGCAGGCTGGCAGCGAGTGCCTCCTTGTCGAACTCGAGGATCTCGAAACGACGTTGACGCTGCTTGATTGCCTGCTGGCCTCTCGGCCGGAAGGTGTAACGGATATTGTTCCGGCCGCCCGCACGGTGCTGATCCGCTTCGATCCGTTCGTCACGACCCGCGATCGGGTCTCGGCGGCAGTCGCGCAGATCGATCTTTCAGTGCGCACCGTTCGGCAGGGCGAGACCTTCGATATACCCGTGACTTACAATGGCGAAGATCTGGCCGATGTGGCTGACTTCCTCGGCTGGCCTGTCGAAGAGGTTGTCCGTCGCCACACCGAAGCCACCTATACTGTCGCATTCACCGGCTTTGCGCCGGGCTTTGCCTATATGACCTGCGACGATCCCGGCTTTGACGTGCCGCGCCGTAAGAGTCCGCGGGTACGAATTCCGGCGGGCTCCGTGGCGCTTGCCGGCCGATTTGGCGGCATCTACCCATCTGATAGTCCTGGCGGTTGGCAGCTTCTGGGAACAACGACGCTTCGCATGTGGGACACCGCCCGTGCGCGCCCGGCGCTGCTTGCACCAGGCGACCGTGTTCGTTTTCACGACGTGGCCAAGAGTGGCGCGGCGCTCGTCACTTCGCCACCCACGCAGCATGCGAAAACGGCGCCTCACCTTGACGGCCTGGTTGTGACCCGTGCTGACCGCCAGGCTCTCTATCAGGACCTTGGCCGCCCAGGGCAGGCCGGTCAGGGCGTCTCTGAATCAGGTGCACTCGATCGAACCGCGTTGCGCGAGGCCAATCTGTGTGTTGGCAACCCTCGCAATAGCGTGGTCATCGAGGTGACCTTCGGCGGTTTCGCGGTCAAAACCGATCGCGCCGTCACGCTCGCCGTGTCGGGCGCTCCCGTCCCGCTGACCATCCGAACAGCGCACGGGCGCCTCGTCGACGCGCCTTTGGGCGGCCCCTTTGCACTCGATACCGGTGACGAACTGACGCTTGGAGCCCCAACAGCGGGGATGCGCAGCTATCTGGCGATGCGCGGCGGCTTCGCCGTCGAACCAGTCCTCGGCTCGGCTTCGACCGACACACTGGCGAAGGTCGGCCCCGCGCCCATTGTGGCCGGCGACGTGTTGGTACCAGCAAACCGGCCAACAGCAGCCGTCGATCCTCACCGTCTTGAACCAATGCGATTGCCGGGTGCGAGCAACATTGTCACGCTCGATGTGATGCTTGGCCCGCGAGCCGACTGGTTCACGGCAAAAGGGATCGCTTCGCTGTTTGGGCAAGATTGGCAGGTTTCTGCTGAATCCAGCCGCATCGGCATGCGCCTTTCGGGAGCTGTCCCACTCGAGCGGCGTGATGGAGCAGAGCTTCCGTCCGAAGGCACGGCGATTGGCTCGATACAGGTGCCGCATAGTGGACAGCCAGTGCTTTTTCTTGCCGACCATCCGTTGACCGGTGGCTATCCGGTGATTGGTGTGGTCGCAGCACACCACCTCGATCTGGCTGGCCAGATCCCGATCGGCGCCCGCATTCGCTTCAACGAGCTTGCCGCCGCCGACCCGAATCTAAAGGAAATCGATCGATGAAAAAGCTCCTCATCGCCAATCGTGGTGAGATTGCCATTCGCATTGCCCGCGCCGCGCGAGACTACGGCGTGGTCTCGGCCGCGGTCTATTCGGACGTGGATGCGAATTCCCTCCATGTCGAACTCGCTGACGAGGCTTACGGCCTCGGCCCAGGTCGTCCGGCTGACACCTATCTTAATATCGAAAAGATCCTGGACATTGCCCGCCGCGCCGGTGCCGACGCGGTACATCCGGGCTACGGTTTCCTGTCGGAGCGCGCCGAGTTCGCGAAGGCGGTTATTGACGCGGGGCTCATTTGGGTCGGCCCTGGCCCCGGTGTTATCGCTGCGCTTGGCGACAAGGTTGAGGCACGGCGCATTGCCGCCAAGGTCGGCGCGCCTCTGGTCAAGGGTTCGGACGGTCCGCTCGCCTCGGCCGCTGAAGCGGTCGCCTTCGCCAAGCAAGCCGGCCTGCCACTCGCAATCAAGGCAGCGTTTGGCGGCGGTGGGCGCGGCATGAAGGTGGCGCATCGGCTCGAGGAGGTCGGCGAGCTCTTCGAATCGGCCGTGCGCGAGGCAACAGAGGCCTTCGGGCGGGGCGAATGCTACGCCGAACAGTTCCTCGACCGGCCCCGTCACATCGAGGCGCAGGTCATTGCCGACAGTCATGGCAACACGGTTGTCCTTGGCACGCGTGACTGTTCGCTGCAACGGCGTAACCAGAAGCTCGTCGAAGAGGCTCCGGCTCCCTTCATAAGTGCTGAACAGCGCTCGCGTATCCACGACGCGGCCCGCGCAATCTGCGTGGAAGCCCGCTATACCGGCGCGGGCACGGTTGAATTCCTGCTGTCACAAAACGGCGTCATATCCTTCCTTGAAGTCAATACCCGCCTTCAGGTGGAGCACACCGTGACGGAGGAAACGACCGGCATAGACATCGTCGTTGAGCAGTTGCGAATCGCCGATGGCCTGCCGTTGTCGATCAAGGAAACGCCTGAGCCGCGCGGCCACGCGATTGAATTTCGCATCAATGCCGAAGATCCCGGCAGAGGGTTTCTGCCGACGCCCGGTCTGATTACCCGCTTTCGAGCTCCGGCAGGGCCGCATGTGCGCCTCGACGCCGGCGTTGAATCTGGCTCTGAAATCCCGAGCCTCTACGATTCGATGATGGCTAAGCTCATCGTCACAGGTGCCACCCGAGAGGAAGCGCTGAAGCATGCACGCCGAGCGCTGGCTGAATTCTGCATCGAAGGGGTCGCCTCGGTGCTGCCCTTTCATCGCGCGGTGCTGGAGGAGCCTGATTTCACGGCAGAGGATGGATTCCGCGTTTTCACCAACTGGATTGAGACGCAGTTTCGCGGCGTTGAGCCAGCCGCGAGGGTTGACCCGATTGAAGGTGGCTTTTTGCGTAGCTTTGTCGAAATTGACGGCCGGCGTCACACTCTTGGTTTGCCGGCAACGCTCTTTTCTGGCTTGCAGACTTCGCCGGGCTTGCAAGCGGTGGCATCTCCCGCCGGCGACGGCGCTGTTACCGCTCCTATTCCTGGTACCTTGCAGCAATGGCTGGTCGAGGACGGGGCAGAAGTTGCCGAGGGCGACGTTGTCGCTGTCATGGAGGCTATGAAAATGGAAACGCGCATCATCTCACCAAAGACAGGTCGCATAAGGCTGAAAGTCGCGTCCGGGGCGTCCGTTGGTCTCGGTACCCAATTAGCAACGATCGATTGATCATCCGAGGATGCCAGCTCTGGGATTGGCGTCCGTGATGCGGGCATGTTCAGAGCCCATTACGCTGTGCCGTCCGATGCGTCCCACCGCCGAAGCCTTACGGCTAAGGGAACGGCTGCGGTGACGACTATCGTCGACCGCAGCCGCCGCGATCCACCCGTCTTGGGGAGGGTGAAGGTTGTTTTGCGCGCCAGCAAGAAAAATCAACCGAAGAAGGTCAGCAGTTCCCTTGCAAGCGCTTCGGGTTGTTCTTCTGCAAGATAGTGGCCACAGGACGCTATGGCTGTCCCGCGCACATTGGTCGCAATCTTCTGAAGCTGTGCAACCAGATCCGGCATCGATCCCTGGTCGGCGCGCACGGCAAGCACTGGCATTTCCAGCTTTCCCTTTGCACTCAGCTCGCGGTTCTGCTCAGCGGACAACGAGACTGCACGGTAGTAGGCAAGACCACCTTTGAGTCCGCTGTAGAGAAAGACCCTCAAATACTCTTCATGATCGGCGTCTGAGAATATCTGCGGATTGGCCGCTTTACGCTCCAGGAACCAGCGGAGGTAAATGTGCTCCCGGCCGTCGATGAGGGCTTCCGGCAAATCAGGCACATTGTGGAACGCAACATGCCAGGTGCGCCATGCAACTTCCGCTGACCACGGCAGCGCATCGGGCAGACTGATGCCAGGTATTCCGGTGTCAAGGATAGCTAGACCTTTGACACTGTCTCCGTTCAGGGCGGCATAGGGGTAAGCAACCCAGGCCCCGATGTCATGTGCGGCCAGGAAGTGCTTGTCGACCTCCAGCTTTTCGAGAAGTCCTCGAACGATCTTGGCGATGCTCGCCGTGTCGCAACCTGATCTTGGACGATCGGAATCCCCCTGCCCTGGAAGGTCCAGCGCTATGACACGATAGCGCTCACCCAACACCGGCAAGATCTTGCGCCACGCGTACCAACTCTGCGGAAAGCCGGCAAACAGGACCAGCACCTCACCGCCAGGGCGCCCTCCGCTGACATGATGGAGTCTAGCGCCATCCACTGTCGTGAAGCCGCGCTGGAAGCCATCAATTCCCGTAGCCGGCCATTCCCTTCCAACCATGTCAGTCTCCTCGGTCTTGCGCATTTGGCGAATGGGTCGTGGAGTGGCTTAGTGAAGCCGTTTGTACTTGGTCAGGGTGACCGACTGAATCCACTGGCCTGCTTTTGCGCCGAAGGCCTTCATCGCTTCGGTATTGTTGTGGACATTGAGTGCATTTTCGTCTTCCCAGATTTCGTAGAACAGGAACTGGCCTGGGCTCTCAACGGACTCGTGCAGGTCATACTGAACGAAGCCCGGCTCCTTGGGGGCCGCCTCCACAAGCGTCATCAGGCCTTGGCGCAACAGGTCTTCATTTCCCGTGTTGGCATTGACCAATGCGATCACGACGAGCTTCTCTTTCATACATTTTCCCTTTCACAATTTGGACACTTGGGGTTCGATAGAGGGTGGCAGAAACTACCTCGACCACCTTTTTATTGCCTGATGTTATCGTTTACATCACTCGAAAAAAATGGACCGGTTTTGCGATGATGCGGGGACTTTCCATTCACCCGCTTCACTAGAACGCGGTGACCGAGTTCTTGTCAGAACGGATCCCTGGCCGCCGTCAGCCATCCGCCATCCATTACGTACGCGCTGCCGTGTACGTAGTCGGCGTCGTCACTTCCCAGGAACGCCGCCAACCTGGCAATCTCTTCCGGCTTGCACCATCGCCGGGCAGGCACTTTGCTGACTGCCAGGTCCATATCTGGTGAATGCAACGTCGTTTGCTCCGGCATTGCCATTGGCGTGGCGGTCGCCCCAGGACAGATGGCGTTGATCCTTATACCGAGCGCTCCGTATTCAAACGTCATCTGGCGCGTCAACCCGATGACGCCATGCTTCGAAGCAGTGTAGGCCGACCCGCCTCCAGCTGCGCTGAAGCCTGATGTCGAGGACGTGTTGATGATGGCGCCCTTGCCCTGTTTCAGCATTTGAGGGATGACAGCGCGCGACATCAGGAAGGGGCCGGTCAGGTTAACGGCCATGACCCGGTTCCATTCCTCAAGGCTCACTTCATGAGCTGGCGCATGGCCGTCAAGAACCCCGGCATTGTTACAAAGCAGATCAATCCGATCCCACCGAACGATGACTGCCTCTATTCCCGCCGCCACACTTTGCTCATCGCTCACGTCGACTTGCAGGGGCAACGCCATCGAGGGATTTTCCAGCTTCTTCACCGTTTCGATGGCGCGATCCAGATTGATGTCGAGAGCTGCCACATAGGCTCCTCTGGACACGAATTCGGCGACCATTGCTCGCCCCATCCCGGATCCGGCGCCCGTGATGATGACCACCTTGTTGCTATAATCGTTCAACGCCGTTTACCTCTGTTTCTCAGCTGCTTTTCCAGGCGGGGTTCTCCCGCCACTGGCCGAAGTTTGCGTTGAACCGCAGCTTCGGCGATGGACTAGAGGCGCCTCATCCTGTGCGTTTGACATTGTCGAGGATTGCCTGGTTGACGGTTGAGGCGGCCTCCATCTGGGGCATGTGTCCTGCGCCCGGGATGATGGTGAGCTTTGCATGGGCTGGCAGGTCTGTGGCTTGCGGAACCGGCACGACCTGGTCCTGGTCGCCCCAGATGAGCAGCACCGGGCAGTTGAGGTTCGCGAGCTCGCCGGCGATCGACTGGCGCTGGCCGTTGTCGTCGGCAATGATGTCGGCAATCGCGGTCAGCGCTTCCGGCACGCCTTCGAGACGCTTGAAGCGCAGCGTACCCTCGACCATGTCGCTGGTGATCCTGGAGGGATCGGCAAACAGGCGCTCAAGCACGCTCGACAGCGGGCGCCGGCGTTCGGCGGCGATGAAGTCGGTGAGGAAGTCGCGGCTCATCGTCTTGCCAAGGCCGATTGGCGCGATCAGCGT
>NZ_JBFUEY010000003.1:0-63888 GCF_056403715.1 Mesorhizobium sp. P2_F5
GAGGCCGGAAACAGCTGCGGCTGATCGGAGGCCGGAAACAGCTGCGGCTGATCGATCAGCCAGGGGCGAAACGTCTTGCTCATGCCCCAAAGAATCACGCCGTAATCCAGCTGTCTAGGCGCAGCCCGCCGCCGACCGCTCATTCCACACCCAAATACGGGGACAGGCTCCTAGCCGGGTTTAATGGCGATTTAGGCAAGCTCAGTCCATTTCGGCCCGACGATCTTTCATACCGATCTGAAGGCCAGGCTGGGCGTTCGACAGCCGTCCTGCAATAGCCCAGATGATTGGCGTCAACAGCATGGAAGCGTATCCATCGACCGCGTAGTGCCAGGCTAGGTGCACCGAGCCCAGCTGGATTGCGGCCAGAAACGCAATGCTCGCCCAGCGGAGTAAACGCCCAAAACGCCAGAGATAAATCGCGTTCAGGGTCGCGACAGCCACGTGCAACGATGGAAAAGCTGAAATGCCGCTGCCCAAGCGTGGACCATCAAGCCCGGCATTGGCCAGCAGATAATTTTGCGTATCCAGCGCCGAGACGGGATAGGTCAAGTTGGTCGTTTGAAGGTAGTCCATCAGGGGAGAAAACGTACCTTCGCCATAAAAGGGCATAACGAATACTGGCCCAACTGAAGCGAAGGCCGCCGCCAAAACGTTACCTATCAACACCCAGGTAAGGACGAACGTAACCAGAAACTGGGAACGCAGCCGCCCGTCCCTCGTTGAAAAAGCGACGCAAAACAAAACGATGAAAACCTCAGCAAACCAAAGATTGTAAAGAACGTTCAGCGAAAAGGTGACAGGGCCAAAGCCAAGCACAGGATGAAGAAATCTCCATGCATCGACCCCGCCATGAATTGCCCTGTCGATCGCCACCAGGGACGGGTCGGCATAGAATGGTTGGATCTTGCTGAGTCCTCCCTTGATGCTGGTGAACATCGAGAAAAAGAGCGGAATGACGAGCGCAACCGGCAGTCCGGCTGCAATTCGATCCGGCAGGTTGTTGGCCAGCATGAGATCCTTCATGGCACGCAACGGTTGCTCTGGCCGTTGAATAGCCAACCGAACCAGGACTACGGCAAGAAGGATCAGGGTCACCGTTGCCCCAAAAAATAGGAAATTTTTATTATATATTTTTAAGTTGATGACGATTTTCCAATGCGCCGCGGCAATAAGCGCGAGTAGAAAATAGGCGAATACCGCCACGAAAAATGGCTGATTAGCGCGCCACGCCTGCGAACTGCTACGGATCGCTAGCCGCGCTATCGACATAGAAGAAAATCTCCGGAATCAAGCGCTAGTTAAGCTGCCGCAGTATCCCCGAACTGCCCACCAGCGCCAGACTTGCATAAATCTGGAACGCTATCGTGCAGATCGCTGCCGCCGAAATTGGCACGCCGAAGGGCACGACGCCCTTGCGGTCCATGTGCTGTACATAGAGGCGAAACGCGCCGGCCGGCAGCATGAAAGGGTTTTTCATGATCGCCACGGTGGCGACGGCGAAAACCAACAGCAGCACCGAGAACACGGCGAGACCGCTTCCAGCTGTCAGAAACGGAACGACCGCCATCAGCTTTACGTCGCCGGCTCCGACCTTGCGCAAGGCCCAGAACGGAAAGAGCGCAAGAAACAGCACGAGGCCAGCTAACGCGCTCAGGCCCATGTCCCACCATGATCCGAATAAGATCGATAGGAATTGCAGCGATCCCAGCCCGAGGCATAAAAGCAGCAGCACGTCACGATTGGATATTTTCTGTGTCGTGAAGTCCAGCCATGCAATCCTCGCGAGAAGCGGGAGGGCGAGCGCCTTCAGCAGCAGCGACGCGGCAAGCAACATGTTGGGGCTCTACCGCTCGATGTTCTGCACGCTGGACGATAGCAGCTTCAGATTGTTGGCCACGGTCGGATCATTGGGCGCCAGTTCGTAGGCCTTGAGGAAATTGCTGCGCGCGTCCTGCAGCTTGCCGCGCAACAGGTAGGAATAGCCGACATTGTTGTAATATTCGGGCGTCGCGCCAACCAGCTTGAAGGCACGGCCATAGGCCCGGTCGGCAAGGTCGAAGCGGTGTATCCGGTCGCAGGAGGCGGCCAATCCCATCCAGGCGCCACCATCATTGGGAGCCAGTTGCGTCGCCTTGAAGAACAGGGCGCCGGCATTGCCGTAATTTTCCGCGCGGAACTGATTCTTGGCCTCTGCGACGGCTTGATCCGAGGCATAATATTCGACGTCACCAACCGTCTTCAATCCGTCGAACGCATCGCCAAAGGACGTCACGTCGCCTTTCGACGGCTCGTTGGTTCGAACGACACCGTCCGCCCCGTTCGTCTGGCAGCCGACGAGTGCCGCCATGAACAGGCCGGCCACGACTGCAATTGGCCTTTTCATACAATCTCCCCGTGAGTCCCCCGACCCATATTAGGACCAAAGCATATACGCAACTAGAAGAAAATGCCCTTCATGCGAATGACCACCGGCAGCATGATTACCATCATCACCACCGGAAAGATGCAGAGTCCCAGTGGGATCATCATTTTGACAGGCAAGGCGTTGGCGCGCTCTTCCGCCTGCAGAATCCTCTGGCTGCGCATCTCCGCGCTATAGACACGCAGGGCGTCAGTCAAGCTGGTGCCTAGTTCTTCCGACTGCCGGAACAGCACGGCCAGCGCCCGCGCCTCGTCAAGGCCAATGCGGTCAGCCAGTTCGCGAAGCCCTTCCCGAAGTGGCTTGCCGGCGCGCAGTTGCAGATTCATGATCGTTAGCTGAATTCCCAGCCATTTGTGCGTGGCCGCAAGTTCCTGGCTTACCCGTTCGACCGCGGCCTCGAGGCTCATACCGGCGTCTGCGCAAGTGATCATCATATCCATGAAATCAGGGAAGGCGCGACGATAGATCTGTTTCTGTGAATTCTCGAATCGGTCGAGCATGATGCTCGGAATGACGATGCAGCCTAACCCAAACAAGGCCGCGCCACCGAAAGTTAAGAATCCCGGCAGTCGTGGCGGCATCACCCACGACAGCAGGGCAAACATGGCCAGAAACCCTATACAAACGGCGCCGAGGCGACAAACCGTGTAGATGAGAGGTGCACCCGCTCGATAAAATCCAGCGCGGAAAAGTTTCGCCTCCAGAGCATTGGGCTCGGCGCGTTCTTTCTCGATCGACCTGAAGTAAGCGTCAACCGGCTTCTGCGCCGCGATCTTGGCGAGGCGGTCCCGTCCCAGGATCGATCGCGGATCGACAGCGCCTTCGCCCAAAAGGCTGTCCGCGACCAGCTTCCGCGTTTGCAGTGCCGGCAGGAAAACCAGCGCCGCAAACAGGAACAGCGCCACCGCCGACGCGAAGACTGCGATGGATACAAAGAAAGTCAGGTCGTCGGTGTTCGAAAACAGATTTATGACGCGCTCCTGTCAGAAATCGAAACTAACCATTCGGTACATGATGAAGTCTCCCAAAAGGGCCCAGCTACCGAAGATGACGAATGTAGGCGTAATGAGAGGACTGCTCCAGACTTTGCCGTAGTAGTGGGGCGCGATGAGCATGAGCACCCCAAACATGACGAGCGGAAACAAGGAAATGATCCAGGCCGAGGCCCGGCCTTCGGCCGACAACGCCCTGATCTTCAGCCGCAGTTTCTGGCGTTCCCGCAGCACGGTTGAGAGATTCGCGAGGATTTCGGTAAGATTGCCGCCGGTCCTCGACTGGATCGAAAGGGACACCGATAGCAAATGGAGCCCCTCGAAGCCGACCCGTTCCGATAATTTCCGTACGGCCTGCTCCATGCTAAGACCGAAAGTAATCTCGTCAGAGACGATGCCGAATTCCGTGCCAAGCGGATCAGGTATCTCGCGGGCAACGAGACCTATCGCAACTGACGCAGGATGGCCTGCGCGCAAGGAACGAACGATCATGTCCAGTGCATCGGGCAATTGCTTGGCGAATTTCTTAATCCGTTTGTTACGTGCCCGCCGCAAAACAAGAACGGGCAAGGCAAAGCCCACCAGGAGAAAGATGATGAAGGCTGCCGGCGCCGCAACGTGCAGGAAAAGCCAGAGCAGCAAAGCCGACGCCAGGCCAGCCAAAAAAAACGACGCTGCGAAGGTCATCGGGTTTCCGGTGATGCCGGACTGGGTATAAAGCCTGTTCAGCGAGACAAAGCCGAAGACAAAATCTCCTGAATCGGTCAGGCCGCGTTCTCGCAGCAACCCTTGCAAGGTTTTCTCCGCGGGCGCTTCATCAGCGAGACGGCGGAGCCGGTGGTTCACTGCCACGATTCGGGAGCGGCGACCGGCCAGAGAAAGGTAAAGGGCTTCGCCGGCAAGGATCACCGAAGCTGCCGCAAGCATGTAGATGAAATAAAGGAGCGCCTGTCCGGTAAGCATCAGAGGGGGACCTGCGGGTTGAAGGCATCCTTGGCGAAATGGAGCCCCAGCGTTGCGGCCTCTGGCGCGAAGCGTGGACGGATACCGGTGGCGCGAAAATCCCCGACAATCGTTCCATCCGCGGCTACATCGCGCCTCACGAAATTATAGATCTCCTGCAGTTGGACGACGTTGCCTTCCATGCCCGTAATCTCGGAAATCGACGTTACGCGCCTGCCGCCATCGGCGAGCCGCTGCGTCTGCACGATGATGTCGATGGCTGAAGCAATCTGTGCCCGGATGGATTCGTGCGTCATTGGCATGCCGGCCATGCCGACCATCTGCTCCAGACGAGAAATAGCATCGCGAGGCGTGTTGGCATGGATAGTGGTCATCGACCCCTCATGGCCGGTGTTCATGGCCTGCAGCATGTCAAAGGCCTCCTCGCCGCGAACCTCGCCGACGATGATGCGGTCCGGCCGCATGCGAAGCGCGTTCTTCAGCAGTTCGCGTTGACGAACCTCGCCTCTACCCTCGACATTCGGTGGCCGTGTCTCCAGACGGCCGACATGCGGCTGCTGCAGTTGCAGTTCCGCCGCGTCCTCGATGGTGATCAGGCGCTCCCTGGCGGGGATGTAACTCGAGAGCGCGTTTAGCAAGGTGGTCTTGCCGCTGCCGGTGCCGCCGGAAACCAGGATCGACTTGCGCGCCTGGACGGCGATCCGCAGCAGCTCGATCATTGGCGGGCGTATCGAATTGAACGCCATCAGGCGCTCGAGCGAATAGGGATTCTTGGAGAATTTGCGGATCGACACCAGCGGGCCGTCTACGGAAATCGGTCGCACCGCGATGTTGACGCGCGAGCCGTCTGCCAGGCGAGCGTCGACCATGGGCGCCGATTCGTCGACGCGCCGACCGATGGCCGAGACGATCTTGTTGATGACACGCAACAGATGCGCCTCGTCCCGGAAACGGATTGCCGTCTCCTCGATCACGCCGCGCCGCTCGATGAACACGCGGTCGTGCGTGTTGATGAGGATGTCGGTGATGGAATCGTCCTTGAGCAGCGGTTCGATCGGTCCGAGGCCTAACATCTCGTCAGCCGTGTCGCTGGTCAACTGATCCAGCTCGCGGGCGTTTAGCGGCACGGCACGAATGCGAACGAACTCGCGCACGATCGGGCGGATCTCGTTGAGGATCTGGTCCTTGGAGGCTGTTTCAAGCGCGGAAAGATTGAACCTGTCAATCAGGTGTCGATGAAGCTCGACCTTGAGCGTCAGAAAATCGTCGCCGTGTGGCTCGACTTCCGGCGATGGGGCCGGTGCCGACACGCTTGCTGGCACCGGCGCTAGCTGCTGCAGCGCCTGCGGCTCACTCGGTCCCTTGATGAAGCGGCCCAACATCTCGCCCAGCCCTCTGAGAATCCCCAAGCCGAAACTAAGCGTTAACCACGAGGGGCACAAGCGCGGAACAAGGCCTAGGCAACCGATACTTACAACATAGTTAAAAACGGGTTTCGGAAAAAAACGATTCATCTTTCCTGGAAGCGCCCTTCCGCCGAGCCTCACGGAACCTTTCGGCACGCAACAAGCCGTGCGCTTCCGGAAGCCATCTCTAACCCATTAGATATAAACGAATATGCAGAACCGCTAAATCAATTGCGCCGCCACCGGACCACGGCGGAATTGTGAATGAATGGTTAAGACGACTTGAAAAATTAAGCGAATCAAGATCTTGTCGAAATTTAAGTGGCTGCCGATCAGGTATTCGAAGGTTAAGGAATTGTTAATCCGTTTGACTCTGCTTTTTGGTGCGACCTAGGATTGAGGTGACGGGGGATGCTTGGGTATGGGGTTCATCCTTGGCTCTGTCTCGTCGGGTTGAAACCTCCAGAGGGAGAAATTGACATGAACAAGCTCATGACGATGACCCGGCAGTTCCGCGACGATGAAAACGGCGCTGCTATGGTCGAGTATTCTATCTTGATCGGCATCATCGCGGTGGCCTCTATCGGCTTTATCATCGGTATTGGTCTCTGGGTCGCGGGCCGTTTCAGCGGCCTTTGCACTGCGCTCGACAGCACGATTGGCTCTTGCTCCAGCGGTGCCGGTTCTTGATCGTTTGATCGACATCAGGCCCGGGTTGTCCAAACCCGGGCCTGAATTCAGTCGTGGCGGGCGAGTTCCCGCTCTATTGGCTTGGGGGTTGGGGTTATGCGCGCCAACACGCTTATTATGATAGTCCTCGCCGGCGTCTTCGGGGTGCTGGCGGTCGTGCTGATCAACATCTGGCTGGCTGGCCAGCGTAGTGCCTTGGCTCAATCAAACGGCAAAGGCGTTACGATCGTTGTTGCGGCAATGCCGTTGAAGTTCGGCGATACATTGAGCGCCGACAAATTGCATGAGATAGCTTGGCCTGCGGGCGCGGTCCCGGCTGGGGCGTTCAAGACGACCAAGGAAGCCTTGGCCGGCAGTGGCGCAAGGCAAGCACTGCAGGCGATCAGCACCAATGAGCCGATCCTCGCCAGCAAGATCACCGGTCCAGGCCAGCGCGCCACGCTTTCGGCGGTGCTCGGCGAGGGCATGAAGGCCGTTTCCATCAGGGTCAACGACGTGCTGGGAGTCGCCGGCTTCGTCTTCCCGGGCGACCGGGTTGATGTGCTGTTGACGCGCTCGGTGCGCGGCGATGACGGTGCCGACAAGAGTTTTGTCGACGTTCTGCTGCAGAGCATGAAAGTGCTCGCCGTCGACCAGGTCGCTGACGTGAGCAAGGACAACCCGACGGTGGTTAAGTCGGTGACGCTAGAAGCCACCACAAAGGACGCGCAGAAACTGACGCTGGCCGCCGGCGCGGGGCAGTTGTCTCTTGCACTGCGCCAGGCCGCCGCCAACAAGGGCGAGACGACCGAACGCGTCACGCTTTCCGACCTGAACGGCGAGACGCCGGCCGATGTCGCAAAGAGGCAAGCCGAACTGGACAAGCAGGCCGCGGCCGACGCCGCAGCCGCCGCCGAACGCCAGCGCGCGGATGACAAGATCGCCGGATTGGAAAAGGCCGTGGACAGGGTGGGAAATCAGCTCGACCAGTTGAGCAAGGTCAAGCCGGTTCCGGCCGTGGTGACGGCACCCGCATCAAAAGAAGTCGTCAAGGAAGTTATCAAGTATTTGGAGCCTGCACCGCCAAAGAATGTTACAGTGGGCGTGTTTCGCGGCGTGAAGCTCGAATCCTATGACGTGCCGCGACAACCATAAAGGGACGCGGCGAAGCGGGGGCTGCCAGCGGCAGCAGTTTGGGAGATGGGGATGCAGGGGTTTTGGATGAGGGTAGCGGCGGCCGCGCTTTCCTGTTTGGCTGCGTTGCTGACGTCGAGCCTTGGGGCTGAAGCAGCCGACCGCTTCATCGACGTATCGAACCCGAGCGTCCATCGCGTCTTCCTGCCCATGTCGCAGTCGGTGACCCTCCAGGTGAGCGCCAATCTCGGCGATATCGTCGTCGGCGACGAGAAGATCGCCGATGCCCAGCCGATGACCGACCGGACGCTTTACGTCATCGGCAAGAGCGCCGGCACCACCACGGTCAATCTCTTCTCCCCGGAAAAGCGCTCGCTGGGCGTGATCCAGATCGAGGTCGGCGTCGACGTCAGCGACATGGCGCAGGCGATCCGCCAGGTGGCGCCGAAGTCACGCATCGAGATCGGTTCGATCAATGGCAAGGTCAGGCTTGCCGGCCACGTCAAGGATGGCGCCACGCTGGCGTCGATCGTTGAGGTGGTGCAGCAGTATGGCCCCGACGCCATCATAAATTCCGTCATTGTCGACGACAGCCAGCAAGTGAACCTGGAAGTGCGCATTCTCGAAGCCAAGCGCAATGCCGGGCGAGACCTCGGCGTCTCGATCAGGAGCACCAACGGCAGCGGCACGACCCGCACCGGAACGGGTGTCGCCGCCGTCGACGCGGACAATGTAGTGCTCGGCCCAGGAGACCTGGTCACCGGCCTGCTGTCGAACACAAATCCCTTCGCGGCACTGATAACCCGCGTCATCGACAGCAACATCAAAGTCGACCTGATCATCGAGGCACTTGAGGCCAAGGGCGTGGTGCGCACGTTGGCCGAACCCAACCTGACCACTCTTTCAGGCGAGACGGCCAGCTTCAACGCCGGCGGCGAAATCCCTATCCGCAGCATCGACTCCAATGGCCAGGTTGTTATCGATTTCAAGCAGTTTGGCGTCAATCTGCTGTTCACACCGGTGGTGCTGGACGATGGCAAGATCCATATGAAGCTGGCGCCCGAAGTGAGTGATCTCACCAGTTTCACCAATGCCGGCGACCCGATCTTCACCAACCGCAAACTGCAGACCGTCGTCGAACTGCGCGATGGCCAGAGTTTCGCCGTCGGCGGACTTCTGTCCAGCAAGACCACCAAGCTTCAGAAGCAGGTGCCTTGGCTTGGCCAAGTTCCCGTCATCGGCACACTGTTCCGCAATTCGAGCAACCAGAAGGAAGAAACCGAACTGGTCGTTATCGTCACACCGCATATCGTGCGGCCGGTAAAGCCCGGCGAGCAGCTGGCGACGCCGTTCGACAAGACCCGGCCGGCCAACGATCCGGAGTTCTTCATCCTCGGGCAGCTCGAGGTGAACAAGGACATGATCCGAAAATATGAAACGGGAGACGGTGTGACTGGCCCTTATGGCCACATGCTGGACTTCAAATCGAAGGACAAGATGCTCTATGTCAAGAAATAGCGCCTTGATCCTCATTCTGTGCGCCGGTGCCCTATCGGGCTGCGCCGCCGACTATCTGAACCACTATGATTCGGTGACCCTGGCCGCCGGCGACACGCAGAAATTCAATTCGCTGCTGCAGACGGTCGATCCGCTCAATCCGAACGCGAAGAACACACATATCGAAGGCGACGGCACGCGGGCTGCGCTTGTCGCGCACAACTACAAATTTCCACCGCCACCACCGCCACCGCCTGCGATGACGGTCAATGTCGGCGGGTCGGGCGTGACCAACGGAGCGAATTGAACAGAAGGATGCGGTCGCAATGCGCCGGGCGGGACGAGGGGCCAGGTGCAAGGAAGCAGAGAGTAAGGTCATGTTGGGGACCATTAGGGCGTTCTGGAACGATCAACGCGGCATAGCGATGATCCTTGTCGCGATCATGCTGCCCGTGCTGGTTGGCTTCGCATTGTTGGCCATCGATATGAGTCGGGCCAGCGGACTGCACAATGATCTTCAGAAGGGTGTCGATGCTCTTGCGCTTGCCGCCGCAGCCGAATTGGATGGCCGAGCGGATTCGACTGCACGGGCAACCCACGCGGCGACGACGCTTCTGACCAAAAACAAGACCCTGTTTTCGACTTCGGGTGACCACACGCTCGCACTAGGGGATGTGACGATCACCTATCTGACCGGGATACCTGCGAGCGACAATACCAGGTTGCTCGCCAACGGTACTGACGCCGACGGTGTCAACTGGGTGGCGTCTGACTCCAAGTCCGCGACATTCGCCGAAGTCACGGTGAATGCGTCAGGCTTGGCAGATGGCGCCGGCGCTTTCGCAACCATCTTTCCTGCAAGCTTTATCGGCGGCAACGACACTATGGACATCCGGCCACAGGCCGTGGCCGGATTCGTTCAGTCGATCTGCGAAACCGTGCCGATTTTCATGTGCAACCCGTTCGAGACGACCGACACCTCGACCAGCAAGACAATCCAGCAGGCCTTCGCATCGGGCGATACCTACAGCCGGGAATTCCGCATCCTCAAGGTGGATTCCAACCCCGGACCAGGCAACTTCGGGTTGATCGACAACAACCTGACCTCGCTGCGCGATGCCATAGCGATGGGAACGGCAGGCACTTGCTACAACCGCGAGGCGCTCACCACGAAAACGGGCGTCACCTTGGGGCAGGTCAACACGGGGCTGAACACCCGATTCGATCTCTATAGCGGCTCGCTGAACAAGAACAACAAGGACTGGAACTACCGACCCGCCAGCAATGTCCGCAAGGGCCAGAAGACCGGTTGCAGCAAATATGACCCTGTCACCGATGGAACGGCGCTGCCGCTTCCGCCCGGAACGAACTATGTCGACACGAAGGGAATGTCCGACAAGATCGCCAATGCAACCTTCTGGTCCACATACTGGACCGTCAATCACGGCGTGGCATACCCCAATGTCCCAAGCGCCACCAACCCGACCGGCACCAAAACTGCGCCGGCCTCCCGATACGACGTCTACAAATACGAGATTGCGAACGGGCTCGTCGGGGACAAATCCAAGGCGCCGACAAAGGAGACTGGAACGCCGTCTTGCTACAAGGGCGACAACCCGACACCGGACCCCGACCGGCGGCTGCTCAATATGGCGATCGTCGACTGCCTCGCCAACAAGGCCAAGATAAATGGCCACATCTCGCTCAAGCCGGACGGCTATGCCAGCGTATTCGTCAACGCGCCGGTACAAAAGCAGGACAACACCAAGGATCCCGAGGATACCACGGCCGGTGAGAAACCCATCAGCCTGGAGATCGTCGACGTCGATGGCGGGTTTGCGAACAACACCCTTGTCGACAAAGCATTCCGCAACGAAGCCCAGCTGTACCGGTAGAGCCGACATGACCAAGCTTGGCCAAATCATCCGGCGGTTCCAGGGCGACGAAAGGGGCGCCGCCTTGGTGGAAGTCGCGATCACCGTACCACTCGTCTTGCTGTTGTCGGCCGGTGTGTTTGAGTTCTCCAACATTCTGAACACGCGGCTGCTCCTTGAAGCAGGCGTGGAGGATGCGGCACGCTATATGGCGCGATGCAGTAGCGACTGGGACACTTGCATGGCGCGCGCGCAAAACCTCGCTGCCAATGGGGCGGTCTCTAGCGGCAGTGCCAGAGTGGATGGATGGCTTCCAGAAACAGTTGACATTGACAAAACATCCTTTGATGCGACCGATGTATCCACGGGCACCCAGATTTATCTTAGCAACAAGAGCACGGTCGATGTCGTAGAGGTCAGTACATCCTATTCTTACACGGACCTCGGCTTCTTGTCGTATCTTGGCTTTGGTGCTCTTACCCTCAGTGTCTCCCATCAAGAACGGGTCATCGGATGGTGATGGGAAGCCGAAGTATTTGCGCCGAGCAGTCGGGCACCGCGATGGTCGAAATGGCCATCGCCCTGCCATTGCTATTGACGCTTCTGCTTGGCTTCGTCGATTTCGGCTACGCCTTTTACCAATGGAACGCTGGAAACAAAGCGGTGCAAGCTGGCGCAAGACTGGCGCAGATTTCGGGCCCTGTAGCACTCGGCCTTCCATCAGAAACAATAACGCAGGCTGATGTGACCAAAGTCGGAACCGCGGTGCCGGCCGGCACGTATGATTATGTCTGCACCGCAAGCACAGCAGGTGTCGCTTGCTGCAGTATCGGAGGAGGCTTGTGCAAGCCCGAGAACGCGAGCCAGGACTCGTTCGACGCGATCTATGACGGCACCACCAACCGTGCCGGAATGCATGACTTCCTGCCGATGCTGGAAAAGTCAGAAGTGCGGATCGAATACGCCGCCTCCGGCCTCGGCTATTGGACGCGCCCCAGTGGCCCGGTGCCGACCATCACGGTCAGCATCACCGATCATCCCTTTCAGTTTTTCTTCCTGGCCGGACTGCTCGGATTCGGAAACATCACCATGCCCTCCATGCTGAGCACGGTTACGGGCGAAGACATGAAGAGCACGTGGGCACCATGAACGCCATCAACACCAAGGTTACACCGACCAAGCGAAAGCAGGTGGCGCTGTTCTCGTCGGATGCGAATTTCAAGCGCGAGGTGGCGACGCGGCTCGATGCGCTGGCGATCTACGACGTCAGGGTTTCCGAAACCGGTGACTTCCTTAGGGGTCCGCCCGCCGACACGCGCCCCGGCATCGTCATCCTCGACCTCGGCAATGGCGAGTTGCTCGGCAGGCCGGACATCGTCGAAGCGCGCGCCCTTTGGGCAACCGTGCCGCTGATCGCGGTCTCCGACGAGCTGTCGTCGGAGCAGACGCGCGTGCTGGTGCGCATGAACGCTTCGGACTGGCTGCACAAGCCGCTCGACGGCAAGGAATTGCTGAACGCGGTGACCTTCCACGACACCGGCAACCAGGGAACGAAAAGCCGCATCATCACCTTCATCAGCGCCAGCGGCGGCGCCGGCGCGACAACGCTCGCTCTGTCGGCGGCGGAGCACCTGGCGTCGAAATCGAAGGAACGCGGGGCTTCCACCTGCCTGGTCGACCTCGATTTCCAGAGCGCCAATTGCGGCGCCTATCTCAACCAGTTCAACCAGTTCGACCTCGGCGGCATCATCGGCATGCCGGAGAGACTCGATGTCGAGCTGATGGATGTCATCAAGCTCTCGCGTCCGTCCGGGCTGACGCTCTATTCCTTCGAGAGGCCGCAACTGCCTTTCGAACCGCAGGGCAGCGATTTTGTCTTCCGGCTCCTGGACCTCGTCGCCTACCGGTTCGACGACATCGTCATCGACCTGCCGAACATCGAAACGCGCTGGCACAATTCCGTGCTGTCGACGAGCGATGAGATCTTCATCGTCTTTGAACTCAACGTCGCCTCGCTGCGGCAAGGCAAGCGGCTCTACAAGAAGATCCGTGAGTTGCGTGGCAATGCTGTCAGCATCACGCTGGTCGCCAACAAGCACAAGCGCAAATGGTTCGGGAACCACTTTTCGCGCAGCGAGCTGGAAAAGATTTTCAAGGCGCCGCACATCAAATCGGTCGCGCTGGACAATGCGCTTCTGGCCGATGCGCTGAACCGTGCTATCCTGCCTGCCGAGGTGGATGGGCGTGCGCGCTTCAACAAAGACCTGAAGCGGATGTTCAAAGAGCGGCTTGATGACGCTGCCAAATAGGTATCGGCCAGGTAGGTATCGGATTGGCCCGGGATTGGCCTGCGTCATGGGTATGGCGCTGGCGATGTCGGTCCAGGACTTCGCCAGCGCGCGATCGGCACTTTCGGATCGGCCGCCGCTGCCGGCAATGGGCCCCAGCCTGCGCAAGACCGTCGCCTTCGAAACCACGGAACAACCTGGAACGATCGTTATCCGCAAGGGCGAGAAAGCGCTTTATCTGGTGACCCGACAAGGCCAGGCGCTTCGCTATCAGATCAGCGTCGGTCGCGACGGATTTGGCTGGACCGGGATCGTCAAGGTGGGGGCCAAGACCGAATGGCCGGAATGGCGCCCGCCCCGCGAAATGCGCGCCCGCCAGCCGGAGCTGCCGCAAATGGTGCCTGCCGGTCCCTACAATCCACTCGGCGCCAGGGCGCTCTATCTGCTTCGGGACGGGCGTGACACGCTCTATCGGATACACGGAACCAACGATCCGTCAGGGGTTGGCTTCGACGGAACATCGGGGTGCTTTCGCCTTACCAACACCGATGTGATCGATCTCTTCAAGCGCGTCGCGGTCGGCGCAAAGGTGGTGGTCCAATGACGATGATCAGCGAACCGGACATGCCGGCAATCGAGATTGGGACACCAACTCGCATTGCAGAGCAGGCTGTCGTTGGGAAACCGGGCGACAAAACCATTATCGGCGCTGTCATCATCGGCGCGTCCCTGCTCACCTTGGTGAATGTGGTAGCCGCGATTTATCTCTACCGCGGCATCAGCGATATGCGCTTTCTCGAAGCGCGCCTGGAACAACTCGGCACGTTCGAACAACGAATCGGGGGCCGGCTGGATACCGTCAACAACGGTTTTCAGAGCCGGTTTGAAAAACTCGACAGTCAACTGCAGAGCAGCTTTGGTGAAATCAACCGGAGCATAGCCCGACTGGAACAGAACCCGCCTCTTGCCCATGACGAAATCATGTCGAGCGCAGCGGAACCTTCCGTCGACACGACCAGTAGCATGGCGGAGGCACCCGCCGTTCTCGATGGTGAAGGCGCGACCGAGCCCAGCGTTGTCGATGCGCCGCGTCCGCCGAAAAACAGGGTCGCAGCTGCAGCGCCTGCCCCAAGCCCCAACTACCAGCGCATACAACAGGCCGACGGCAAGGTTTACTACAGAAAGATCAACTAGCGCCTGGAAGACGTGGGCTAGATATCTCGCTGCAGAGCAACAAGCCTCGCGGCCAGCGCTCCGGATCGCTGTCGGGCTTCGCTGAGGAAGGCAACATGGCAATAGGCGCATGCTGTCAGACCCAGAAGCAGCACAAGGCTGTTCTTAAAGGTGAAATCGACCATTAGTGAGAATGGAAGGCCCCCGGGCACCGTGAACGAGGCGATCGTGCTCGCTGTTTCGGAATGGCTGGTGGCGGCGATCATCAACCCGGCGAAAAGCAGCGCGACGTGATTTGCAAGGAAGAAGAAGGCAGCCGACTTTCTTGTGCGGCACGCCGTCCAGCAAACGATCGACGCGGCGGCCAGGATGGAAGCATCGAGGACCATCGACGCTCCCAGATAGAGATCGATCTGTTGCCAGAACATCGTCGACAGCGGCCTTAGTTCTAGCCAAATCCGCCACATTGTGGGACTGGCCGGATAGGCTCCCAGCAAGAAGGCCGCCATGCGCTCCCCTGCCAGGATCAGCAGGATCAGAGCTGGGAAGGCAAAGACCATTATCGACTTGCGCTTCATGTCACCCTCGACAATCTGGCATTCAGGATAGATTGCAGAGATTACGCGAGGCTTAACGGACCGTGTCTGGTCCTGCGGCAGCGCGAATGGCGGCCTGCAAGTCAGAAAGAGCCATTCGCCATCAGTTGTTTTGGCTGAGCACGAGCGTCACCACCTTAGGCTCGACTCGTTGCAGACATCGTTCGGGAATATTCGGCCACATCGCCTTGGCGCATCCCTCGTCTTCAACTTGCGCAGGCGCCAGCGAGCGTTCTGAGCTACGGGCTTGCTCGGCGGTCGACAGGAATACCTGTGTAGCCAGCGCAGTCGCCATGGATACCTGGACGAAGATAAGGGCGTAAGCAAATCGTCTGATCATCCGCTCGTAACGCTCGATCCGCGAAGTGGTTCCAACGCAACGCACCGGTGAACACTTGATGACGATAGTTGCGATTCCGTGCGTGCTGGTCGTCGGCCGCCATGCCACGGCTGTTCCAGAACGGCTCGGCGTGGAATAGAATGCCAGCGACGGTCGCTGTTTGGCCATAGAGGAGTGCCATCGACGAGCGACCAGCGGAAGGACACATGGCGACCACGCAACTGGAACGGCCGGACGGCTTCGGCGCGCGCCTATCACGCGCGCTGAAAGCCATGCCGCGCGCCTGGAACCGGTTCTGGCGGCTGGTCGCGCTCTATATGCCGAAGCGGCTCTATGCCCGCTCGCTTATCATCGTCATCGCGCCGATGATCCTTCTGCAATCGGTGGTCGCCTTTGACTTCATGGAACGCCACTGGGCAACCGTGACGCAGCGCCTGTCGCAGGCCACCGTGCGCGACATCGCCGCCATCATCGACATGATCGAGACCTATCCGCACGACGGCGACTACGCCAACATCATCCGCATCGCGCAAGACCGCATGCAGCTGAAGGTCGACCTGTTGCCGCCCGACCCGCTGCCGGCGCCCGGACCCAAGCCCTTCTTCTCGATCCTGGACGATGTCCTGTCGACCGAGATCACCCGCCAGATCAACCGCCCGTTCTGGATCGACACCGTCGGCAATTCCAACATCATCGAGGTGCGCATCCAGCTCGAGGGCAAGGTTTTGCGCGTCTTCGTGCGCCGCAGCCAGGCCTATGCCTCCAACACCCACATCTTCCTGATCTGGATGGTCGGCACCTCGCTGGTGCTGCTGACGATCGCCATTCCCTTCCTGCGCAACCAGATCCGGCCGATCCTGATGCTGGCCGAGGCCGCCGAAAGCTTCGGCAAGGGCCGGCCGATGCCGCGCGATTTCCGCCCGCGCGGCGCCGAGGAGGTTCGCCGCGCCGGCTTTGCCTTCATCCAGATGCGTGAGCGCATCGAACGCCAGCTCGAACAGCGCACCGCCATGCTGACTGGCGTCAGCCACGATCTCAGAACCATCCTCACCCGATTCAAGCTTCAGCTGGCGCTGGCCGGCGGCAAGCCCGAGACCAAGGCGGCGCTCAACCAGGACATCGACGACATGCAGTCGATGCTGGAAGGCTATATCGCCTTTGCCCGCGGCGAAGCATCGGAAGATGCCGGCCATTTCGATCTTGAGGCCTATTTCCAGAAGCTCGGCGAGGAGGCGTCGCTCCACAAGCGCAAGCTATCGACCGTGCTCGCCGGCGATCCGGACGTGCATGTGCGCCCGCACGCTTTCGCCCGTCTGTTGTCCAATGTCGCCGGCAATGCCTTGCGCTATGCCAAGACGGTGGAGATCAGCGCCAATCACGGCCGCGGCTCGCTGGTCGTCACCATCGACGACGACGGTCCGGGCATACCGCTGGAAAAGCGCGAGGACGTGTTCAAACCGTTCGTGCGGCTTGACGAGGCGCGCAACCTCGACGCCAGCGGCACCGGCCTTGGCCTTTCCATCGCCCGCGACATTGCCCGCAGCCATGGCGGCGACATCATGCTGGACGACAGCCCGCTCGGCGGCCTGCGGGCGGTGATCAAGGTGCCTGCCTGATCAGAGCATGATCCCGGCAGGCGGGCTCGGCCAAAAACCACCTTCATCCGCCCGTCATGAAATCATGGTCAAGAGCGCGCATGAAGCGTGCGACCTCAGTTGATTCGGCTCAGCCGCCTCACTTCGACCTCGTGCCGGCCCGGGTGCGCTGGAGCGAAGCGAGGGCAGCCGCATGGGTGCCGTTCCGCCATCGCATCAAGGCAACCGACGATCCGAGCAAAGGGCCGCCATGCGCATCCTGATGGTCACCGACGCCTGGCGCCCACAAGTCAACGGCGTCGTCCACACGCTGGAGCGGCTCACCGAAACGCTGAAATCCTTCGACGTTGCGGTCGACTTCCTGACCCCGAACATTTTTCGCACCTTGCCCTTGCCGACCTACCCCGACATCAGGCTGGCGCTGACCACGCCCGGCCATGTCGCGCGGCTGATCGAGGCGCGCAAGGCCGACCATATCCACATCGTCACCGAGGGACCGCTCGGCATCATGGCGCGGCGCTATTGCCGCAACGCCGGCCGTCCCTTCACCACCAGCTACCACACCCGCTTCCCCGAATATCTCAGCGCCCGCCTGCCCGTACCGGAAAGCTGGACCTATCGCTGGCTGCGCGATTTCCACAATTCCGGACAGGGCACGCTGGTCGCCACCCAGTCGCTGGCCGACGATCTCGCAGCGCGCGGTTTCAACAAGCTCAGGCCGTGGACGCGTGGCGTCGATACCGATCATTTCCGCCCGGACAAGAAGAAGGACCTCGGCTTTCCCGGCCCGGTGTTCCTGTGCGTCGGCCGTGTCGCCATCGAAAAGAACTTGTCCGCTTTCCTCGATCTCGACCTGCCCGGCAGCAAGGTCATCGTCGGCGAGGGGCCGGAACTGGCCAAGCTCAAGGCGAAATACCCGCAGGCGCATTTCCTTGGCCACCGGCCGAACGATGAACTGGCCGAAATCTACGCCTCGGCCGACGTCTTCGTCTTCCCAAGCCGCACCGACACGTTCGGCAACGTCATCATCGAGGCGCTGGCCAGCGGCACGCCGGTCGCCGCCTATCCCGTCACCGGGCCGATCGACATTGTCGGCGACGGCATCGGCGGCGCGGTGTCGACCGACCTGCGCGAGGCCTCGCTCGCCGCCCTCAATGTCGACCGTGCCGAAGCGCGCGAGCGCGCCATGCGCTACAGCTGGAAAGCCTGCGCCGAGATGTTCATGGATACAGTCGAAGAGGCGCTTGGGACGCCGCGGAAGCTTGCCGCCTAGGGGCCGTTAGAACAATCGGCCGCCATCCGGCACTTTGCGCTCGATGGCGCCGAGCACCACGGCGCCTTCTTCATCAGGGAAGCCGAGCGTCAACACTTCCGACATGAACGGGCCGATCTGGCGCGGCGGGAAATTCACGACCGCAAACACCTGCCGGCCGATCAGCGTCTCCAGCGCATAATATTTGGTGATCTGCGCCGAAGATTTCTTCACGCCAATATCGGGGCCGAAATCGATTTTCAGCTTGAATGCCGGCTTGCGCGCCTCCGGGAACGGCTCGGCCTCAATGATGGTGCCGGCACGGATGTCGACACGATCAAAATCGGCAAAACTGATCTCGGGCTTGCGCGCGCTGCTCGAACTCATCTTCTTTTCTTAGCGACGATCAGGCGTTGCCATAGGTCTCGAACAGGACGCCGGCCAGCGCATCCTTGGCCGAGGTCCCCGACCAGACGACGAATTGGAAGGCCTGGAAATAGCATTCGCAGGCTTCCAGCGCCGACGACAAAAGCACCTCGACCTGCTGGCTCGACGGCTCGACCCCGCCGGCGAGCAGCAGCGACTGGCGAAACATGATCGCGCCTTCCTGCTCCCAGAGATCAAAATGGCCGAACAGCATCTGCTCGTTGATCAACGACAGAAGCCGCATCACTTCCAGCGCACGCGCTTCCGGCACCTTGATGTCGAAAGCGCAGGCCAGATGCAGCGCCTCGAAATCCTCCATCCATGAGAAGGAGACGTGATAGTCGGTCCAGCTGCCGGCAACCGAGATCGAGATTTCGTCATCGCCGGCCCGTTCGAAGGACCAGTCATTATTATGGGCCACCTGCTCGATGACATCCACCGGATGGATTTCGCGGGAGAATTCGAGTTCGAGAAGTTCCATGGAATGCTTCCTGTGTTCAGGGGAGCGCCACACGCTCCGCGGGGCACACACGACGAACAATCTTGTCTAGAACTCGGACGGCCAGGACTTCACGACACAAAGACCCCGGACCGGACCCCACCGCCCGGCCGCATGACCCTGCTCCGAATCATGCAACAAATTCAGTCTATTGATCGGGAGTCGCGTGAACAGCCTAATTTTTCGCACTGCGTCATCAGCATGTGGAAAGGCGCTGTCACAAAGATTCATGCATTGCCGGTAAACGATTCACGGCAAAGCACTTTTTCGGATTGTGCTTTGTGGAAAAGTTTAAGGATTATTTTTTTGCTTTGGGCTTTGCCGCAGCCGCAGGTGCGGCCTGTCCGGTCAATTCGGCTAGCCTGGCTTCGAGCGCATCGATGCGGGCGGCCAGCTTGGTGTTTTCTTCCCGGGCCTTGGCGGCCATGTCGCGCGCTGCCTCGAACTCCTCGCGCTGCACCACGTCCATGGTGTTGAGGATGCGCTCGGCCTGCCCCTTGAAGGCAGTCTCGACCTCACGGCGCACGCCTTGCGCGGCGCCCGCGGCATCGGTCATCAGCTTGGCGAATTCATCGAGAATGCGGTTCGGTCCGGTCGACATGGCAAATCCTCGCTTGGTCGAATTGACGTAGTGGCGCTGCGCGCCGAATGCAAGAACGTTGAAGCTGGTGCGGCATCAGGATGCGGCCACCGCGCAAAATTGCTGGCGATTTCGGCCAATAACTATTATTGTTGCGGAATGATTTTGCAGGAGCGTCGTCATGGCCATTAGCGCCGATTTGGGCACACGGCTCGAAGACATCGTCAATCAGCTCGTCAGCACCGGCCGCTACAATTCGAAGAGCGAAGTGTTGCGCGAAGGCGTTCGCCTTGTCGAGGAGCGGGAGAAGCGACTTGCCGCCCTCGATGCGGCCCTCGCCAAGGGCATTTCGGATGCCGATGCTGGCCGGGTTAAATCCGGCGACGAGGTGCTGGACAGGCTTGAGGCCAAATACAAGGCGATGGCAGAGAGGACCAAATGAAGGGGCTGGTCTTCACGGACCAGGCAGAGGCGGACATCGAAGCCATCGGCGACTACATTGCGCTCGACAATCCATTTCGAGCGGTCACGTTCATTCAGGAATTGCGCCGCGATTGCCTAGAGCTGCGTACCATGCCGGAGCGCTATCCGGTCTTTGAGCGGCAGCGATCCTCAGGTATTCGCCGGCGCGTCCACGGCAACTATCTGATTTTCTACCGAGTTGGTGCCGACACCGTGGAGATACTGCATATCTTGCACGGCGCAATGGATCTTGGAGCGATCTTGTTCCCCGAAAATTGACGGCGCGGCTCATGCGACCGCTGGGAGAGACTTTCGAGCTGCCCCTTCTGTACGGAACGGCGACGAGTCGCCTATTGTGGTGTTTCCTCGCAACCTGCGTGTTTTCACTTAGGGTCAACCAATGGCAACGCCTCCGCGCCGACCGACAAATCCGATGGAAGCCGCTGAAGCTGCCTTCAAGCCGATCAAAAAGCCGGCGCCACCAATTCGCGAACCCTCGGCCGCCCCGAATGTCAGAGAGCTTGTTTCGATCAGGATCGACCGGGCCGTGCTCGATCATTTCCAGGAAGATGGTCCTGGCTGGCAGGACAGGATCAACGATGCGCTCAGGCAGTTGGTCGCCGGCAAGACGCAGGGTTGAGCCCGCCATCGCTAACGATCAGGCAACCACCACCTTGCCTTGACCCCGCCAAAACCCTGCCGCATGGTCCGCGACCGAACGCGAACCCTTCCGGGAGACCCTGTTGAACGACTATTTCCTGCTGCCGATGGCTTCGCTGCCCTTCCCCAACATCGATCCGATCCTGGTCCAGATCGGCCCGCTGGCGGTGCATTGGTACGGCATCGGCTACATCGTCGGCATCCTTTTCGCCTGGTGGTACGCCAAGCGGCTCATCACCAACGCCAGGCTGTGGCCTGACGGCGTCTTGCCGATGAAGCCCATCGATCTCGACGATTTCATCGTCTGGGCCGCTGTCGGCGTCGTGCTCGGCGGGCGCACCGGCTATGTGCTGTTCTACGATTTGAAGCGCTATATCGACCATCCCTCAGACATCCTAGCCATCTGGCAGGGCGGCATGTCGTTCCATGGCGGCCTCATCGGCGTCATCCTCGCCATGACGCTGTTTTCCATCAAGCGCGGCATCCGCACGTGGACGCTGTTCGATGTCGTTGCGGCAGGCGTGCCGGTCGGCCTTGGCCTTGTCCGCATCGCCAACTTCGTCAATGCCGAACTGTGGGGTCGCGTCACCGATGTGTCCTGGGGCGTCGTCTTCTGCAACGAGCGTCTCCTGCAGTCGCCAGCGGGTTGTGTCGCCGGCCTCGAACCCCGTCATCCGAGCCAGCTCTACGAGGCCCTGCTCGAGGGCGTGGTGCTGTTCCTGGTCCTGCGCCTCCTCACCCATTCGCGGCTGAAGCTGAAGACGCCGCGCTTCGTCGGCGGCGCCTTCATCTGCGGCTACGGCCTGTCGCGCATCTTCGTCGAATTCTTCCGTGAACCCGACCAGCAGGTCGGCTACCTCCTCGGCGGCTGGCTCACCATGGGCATGGTGTTGTCGCTGCCGATGGTGCTGGCCGGCATCTGGGCGATGGCCACCGCTAAGCCGGCGCCGCAACCACAGCCGGCATGACACGGCTGAAAACCCGCATCGTCGACTTGATCGGTGCGCTAGGCCCCCTCCCCGTCAACGAATACATGGCGCTCTGCCTGTTCGACCCCAGCGACGGCTACTACACGACGCGCGAACCGTTCGGCGCCGCCGGCGATTTCGTCACCGCGCCGGAGATCAGCCAGATGTTCGGCGAACTCGTCGCCGTCTGGTTGTATCGGGCCTGGCTGGCAATCGGCCGGCCGCTGCCGGTCACCGTCGCCGAGATCGGCCCTGGCCGTGGCACGCTGATGAAGGACATGCTGCGCACCCTGTCGCGGCTCGATCCGGAGCTCGCCGAAGGCGCATCGTTCGCGCTGATCGAGACGAGTCCGCGGCTGACCGAAATCCAGAAGCAGACGCTTGCCGGGAGTTCAGTTGAGGTCGGCTGGCACGAAACCGTCGCCACGCTGCCGCAGGGGCCGCTGCTGATCGTCGGCAACGAATTGTTCGACGCCGTGCCGATCCGCCAATTCATTCGCGCCGGCGCCGGATGGCGCGAGCGAATGATCGGCCTCGATGACAGCGATGAGTTGAGTTTCTTCGCCGGGGCCGGTTCGGTCGAGGCAACGCTGCTGCCGGACAATGCCGCCGAGGCGCCGCAAGGCGCTGTTGTCGAGGTGGCGCCGGCGGGTGCCGCGCTGATGGCAACCATTGCCGAACGCATAGCTAGCCATGGCGGCGCCGGCCTATTCCCCGACTACGGCCATCTCCAACCCGGTTTCGGCGACACATTGCAAGCCGTGCGGAAGCACGCTCCCGAAGATGTGCTGGCCAATCCCGGCGAAGCAGATCTCACCGCACATGTCGACTTTGCAGCGCTGGCCGCGGTCGTGCGAGCGCATGGCCTCGATGTGGAATTGACGACGCAGGGCGACTTCCTGCTTTCCATGGGGTTGCTCGAACGGGCCGGCTTGCTGGGCAGCCAGGCAAGCGAAGAGGCACGACAAACCATTGCCGACGCCGTCGAGCGCCTGGCCGGACCCGATGCCATGGGCACGCTGTTCAAGGTCCTGAAAATCCTGCCGCACCAGCCGGGCTAGAGCAATTCCAGGAAAAGTGTGAGCGGTTTTCCCGGGAAAAGCGCGAAGCGCGCTTTCCCTTGGGAATTGCGTGAAAACAAAGAGATAGAGCGGTTCGCCGTTTCCGCGAAACGGAGAAACGGTCTAGAGATCGTTTACAAGCCGCCCCGCCACACCGCCAAGGTAGGTCTCCCAGACATGGTCGCACATCAGCCGGCGATAGGGCCGCGTGCTGATCAGGCCGCGATAAGAAGCGCCGCCGACATGAAAGAAGCTGTTGTCCAGCATGCGATGCTCGGCCTCGATGCCGCCGAGCTTCAGGCTGATCGTGGTCTTTGCGGCATCGACGATGTTGTGGTCATCCAGCCTGTCGCGCAGCATTGGCCAATTGCCGCCGCCTGTATCGAGCCCGGTGTCGAAGCGCGGCGTGAAATCCAGCTCGAGATCCTCGACGACGGAAAAGCGAAAGAAGCAGAGGCCCGCCCAGAAATACCATCCGTCATGGCCTCTTTTGGCGGGATATTTGGTGCCGTAAGCGTCCTTGCCCTCCATCCGCCTGGCTATGTCGAGGGCAACGACGGGAAAGCAGTCATGGTCGAGAAAGCCGAACAGGTCGGGCCGCAGCGGGCGCACGGTGTTATGGAAGACCCAGTTCATCGAGATGCCATGCGAGCGGTTCGGATTCCATTCGGGATTTCGCGGCAGGCCGAAATAGGCAATGCCGCGCCGCCGGCAGATGGCCTCGATCGCCTGCCGCGCTGCCGGCTTGGACGAATTGTCGATGACCACCAGCGTCATCCCGCTCGAATAGGTCAGCCATGCCTTAGTCAGCGCATCGATGACCCAGGGCGTGTTGTAGGCGATGGAGAAGCAAAAATGCCGTGCGCCGGTCCGCCGCAGGTCTTCGGCAAATTCCGCGCCAGACGCCGCATTGCGTGTGCGGAAATAGCCTTTCACCAGCGTGTTGCGAAAATCCTTCGCCTTGCGCACCTGCCGGTTCTGATGGATCCGTCGGATCAGGCTTTTGACTGGATTCCAGCCCATGAACTTTCGCCCGCCCCGGAAATTGTCTGGCCATTGCCTATAGTCGAATGCCTGCTTTTCGCCAACTCGGAGCCAATGCGGCATGGCTGCCGCAAATGCTTGGCCGAACTTCGCCTTGACGAAAGCGCTGGCGCGGACAACAAACCCATCCATGCTGAATCAGACCAAACCGGATCCTGTTCGCTCGTCGCTGCTGGAAGCGGCAAAGCCGCAAGGCATCCGCCATGGCTATTTCACCCGTATCGGCGGCGTCTCCGGCGGCATTTACCAGGGGCTCAACATCGGCACCGGCTCGGATGATGACCAGATGCTGGTCGCCGAGAACCGGCGCCGCGTCGCCGCCTGGATGGGTGTGCCGGCCAGCCATCTGTTGACCGCGCATCAAGTCCACTCGCCCGACGTCGTCATCGTGAACGAGCCCTTCCCCGGTCCACGGCCCAAGGCCGACGCCGTCGTCACCGACCGGCCGGGCATCGCCATCGGCGCCTCGACCGCCGATTGCGGCCCGGTGCTGTTTGCCGATGCAGAGGCGCGAGTCATCGGCGCGGCGCATGCCGGCTGGAAGGGCGCTTTCACCGGCGTGCTTGAAAACACCATTACCGCGATGGAAAGCCTCGGCGCCCGCCGCGATCGCATCGTTGCGGTTCTCGGCCCGTCCATCGGCCTTGAAAACTACGAAGTCGGGCCGGAATTCGTCGCCCGCTTTGTCGAGGCCGATGCCGAAAACATCGGCTATTTCATGCCTTCGGCCAATCCGGGGCATGCGATGTTCGACCTCAACCTCTATACGATCGACCGGCTCAAGAAGGCCGGCGTGACCGCCGAGGGGCTTGGCCGCTGTACCTATGCCGAGGAGGATCTCTTCTTTTCCTACCGGCGCACGACGCATCGCAAGGAACCGGACTACGGTCGGCAGGTTTCGGCAATTGTTTTGGAGAATGAATAATGGCGCTGCATTTCGAACGGTCGGAATTTGATGCCCGGCGTGACCGGCTGATGATCGAGATGACCGAGAAGAAGCTCGATGCCGTGCTGCTCTTCGCCCAGGAAAGCATGTACTGGCTGACCGGCTACGACACGTTCGGCTTCTGCTTCTTCCAGTGCCTGGTGGTGAAGGCCGACGGCTCGATGGTGCTGCTCACCCGCTCAGCCGATCTGCGTCAGGCACGCCACACCTCGATCATCGACAAGATCGTCCTGTGGACCGACCGCGACGGCGCCAACCCGGCGATCGACCTGCGCAACCTGCTCAACGACCTCGATTTGCTCGGCGCCCGCATTGGGGTCGAATACGACACCCATGGCCTGACCGCCTTCAACGGCCGCCGCGTCGACGAGCAGTTGCAGACCTTCGGCCAGATCGCCGACGCCTCCGGCATTGTCGGCCGGCTGCGCTTGTTCAAGAGCCCGGCCGAGATCGCCAAGGCCGAAAAGGCCGCCAACCTCTCGGACGACGCGCTCGACGCGGCGCTGCCGCTGATCAAGCAGGGCGGCGACGAGGCGCTGATCCTTGCCGCCATGCAGGGCGCGGTGTTTGCCGGCGGCGGCGACTATCCGGCCAATGAATTCATCATCGGCTCGGGCATCGACGCGCTGCTCTGCCGCTACAAGGCCGGACGCCGCAAGCTGACCAAGAACGACCAGCTGACGCTCGAATGGGCGGGTGTTTTCCACCACTATCATGCTCCGATGATGCGCACCGTGCTGACCGGCAAGGTGTCGAAGCGCCATCAGGAGCTGTTCGACGCTGCCCGCGCCGCTCTACTGGCGGTCGAGAAGGCGATGACGCCCGGCAACACCTTCGGCGACGTCTTCGACGCCCATGCCCGCACGCTGGAAGCGCACAATCTGACCAAGCATCGGCTGAACGCCTGCGGCTATTCGGTCGGCGCCCGCTTCGCCCCGTCCTGGATGGACTTACCGATGTTCTACCAGGGCAATCCCGAGCCGATCGCGCCCAACATGACCTTGTTCGCGCACATGATCATCATGGACTCCGAAACCGAGACCGCGATGACGCTTGGCCGCACCTATCTGACCACCGAATCCCAGCCGAAGCCGCTTTCACGCCATGATCTCGACTTGATCGTACAGTGAATCCATAATGGTTGGTCCACGCGGGGGCGTTCACGGCTAAGGAGTTTTCGGGCAGATGAGACGATCGCATGTGACGACCGTGTCATTGCTCGCAGCGCTTGTGCTGGCCGCTTGCACCAACGCCAAGGACGTCCTCGAACCGTCCGCCATCACGCCGCCGGCAGCCTCGGCCCAGCCTCCGTCGGCAGATCCGGGCACTGAGCCCGTCACCACACCAACGCCGACGGTCGGCGCCACCACACCCGCCAACCCCGCGCAGAGCGCCGCCGCTTTGTCGAAAACGCGGCTGCAGATCGCGCCGATTGTCGGTGCCTCGGTGGAAGCGGCAACGCCGCTAACGGCCGAACTGCAGACGCGCGCCAGGCAGCGCGGCATCACGCTTGCCGGCAGCGCCGACCAGGCTGCCACGCATGTGCTGAAGGGCTACTTCTCGACCATGACGGAAGGCAAGGACACCACCGTCATCTATGTCTGGGACGTCTATGACCCCGCCGGCAACCGGCTGCACCGCATCAACGGCCAGCAGAAGGCGCCGTCCGCCAATGCCACCGAAGGCTGGCCCGCTGTCGCGCCCGCTACAATGCAGGCGATCGCTGACCAGACGATCGACCAGTTCGCGGCCTGGCTCGGCGGCAGCGCCGGTTGATCCGCCTGTTCCCGGCTTTCGTCACTGTTGACGTTTTTGAGATTAGCCGGCGGATTCCGACCAACGAGGCTTGCAATACCGGCACGGCTCGCTAAAAGCCCGGTTAAGAGGACCTCCCCCATCCTTCGCCAGGAACGGTGCATGAAGCTTTTCGCGGGCAATTCCAACCGGGTGCTGGCCGAAGCGGTCGCCCGCTATCTCAACGTCCCGCTGGGTAAAGCTAGCGTCAGACGTTTCGCCGATCAGGAAATCTTCGTCGAAATCCAGGAAAACGTGCGCGGCGAGGATGTCTTCATCCTGCAGTCCACCTCGTTTCCGACCAACGATCATTTGATGGAACTGCTCATCATGATCGATGCCTTCATGCGCTCCTCGGCCAAGCGCATCACCGCGGTCATTCCCTATTTCGGCTATGCCAGGCAGGATCGCCGGGCGTCGGGCCGCACCCCGATCTCGGCCAAGCTGGTCGCCAACATGATCACCCGCGCCGGCGTCGACCGCGTTTTGACGCTCGATCTCCATGCCGGCCAGATCCAGGGCTTTTTCGACATTCCGACCGACAATCTGTTCTCGGTGCCGGTGATGGCCCGCGACGTGAAGGCAAAATACAAGCAGCTCGGTAATGTCGTCGTCGTCTCGCCCGACATCGGTGGCGTGGTCCGCGCCCGTGCGCTGGCCAAGCGCTTTGACGCGCAGCTGGCCATTGTCGACAAGCGCCGTGAACGGCCCGGTGAATCCGAAGTGATGAACATCATCGGCGCGGTCGCCGGCAAGGATTGCTTGCTGATCGATGACATCGTCGATTCCGGTGGCACGCTGTGCAACGCCGCCGATGCGCTGCTGGCCAACGGCGCCACCAGCGTCACCGCCTACATCACCCATGGCGTGCTGTCGGGCGGCGCGGTTGCCCGCATCGCCGGCTCGAAGCTGCAGGAACTGGTGATCACCGATTCCATCCAGCCGACGCAGGGCGTGCTCGATGCGCCGAACATCCGCGTCATCTCGATCGCCGACCTGATGGGCGAGGCGATCTCGCGCACGGCAACCGAGGAATCGGTGTCGAGCCTGTTCGACTAGAGCAATTCCAAGAAAAGTGTGAAGCGGTTTTCCCGGGAGACGCGCGTAGCGCTTTCCCTCGGGGAATTGCGTCAAACAAACAGATAAAGCGGACGCCTACATTAGCGGCCCGTAATCTGCGTTGTTGTTGCAAGCAGACATTTCTCCCGACGCGCTTGGCATGGCATACTGCCCCTCCAAACAATGGAGGAGTAGCAGATGCCAATGCGGCGAAGGACTTTGCTCGGGCTTGCGGTTTCCATCGCGGCCGGCTTTTCGGCGCCGGCGGCTTGGGCCGCCGATTTTCCGGACCGGACAATCACCATGGTTGTCCCCTTTTCCGCCGGCGGCTCAACCGATCTGGTCGCGCGCCTCGTCGCCAACAAGATGTCCGAGAAGCTGGGCCAGCAGATTGTCGTCGAAAATGTCGGCGGCGCCGGTGGCAGCATTGGTGCTGCCCAGGTCGCCCGGGCTGAACCCGATGGCTACACGATCCTCATGGGCACGGTTGCCACGCACGCGCTCAACCCGCTGATCCTGAAGACAAAGCCCTATGATGCGGAGAAGGATTTCGCTCCGATATCGCTGCTGGTCCTGGTGCCGAACGTCCTGGTCGTGAACCCTGAATTCCCCGCCAAGGACGTCAAGGAGCTGATCGAACTGCTGAAGAAGGATCCGGACAAATACGCCTACGCCTCATCGGGCAATGGCACCCCGCTGCATCTCTCGGGCGAGCTGTTCAAGACCATGGCCGGTGTTAGCATGCAGCACATCCCTTACAAGGGCGCCGGGCCGGCCTTGAACGACGTTATCGGCAATCAGGTGCCGATGATGTTCGATAACCTCCCGTCTTCATCGGGCCACATCAAGAGCGGGACGCTGAGAGCGCTTGGCGTTACCACCAAGGAGCGCGTCCCCTCCTTCCCCGACATCCCGGCTATCGCCGAAACCATTCCCGGCTATGAAACCTATAGCTGGAACGCTCTGTTTGCGCCTGCGGGCACCCCGCCGGAGGTGATCGCTGTTCTTCAGAAGGCGGCGGTTGAATCCCTGAAAGATCCGGACGTGATTGCCCGCATGGCCCAGTTCAGCGCCTCGATCGTGGCCTCCACCCCGGAGGAGCTTGGAGCGCATGTGAAGGCTGAGCTCGCCAAGTGGGAGCCGATCGTCAAGGCCAGCGGCGTTCAGCTGGACTAGGCAGCGTCGGCGCGTGCTCCCCCGGTGCCTCTTAGGACGCCGGACCCTCAAGGCGAGGTGGAGCCCGCCGCATGCCTTCGTCGCGCGCGCCGCGCATATAGCCGCGCGGCGAGGCGCCCAGCATCCGCTTGAACATGGTGATGAAGGCCGGCACGCTGTCATAGCCGAGATCGAGCGCCACCCTGGTGATCGGCTCGCCGTCGGCGAGCCTGGGCAGCGCCGCGAACAGGCAGGCCTGCTGACGCCATGTCGACAGTGACAGCCCGGTCTGGCGGTGAAAGGCGCGGGTGAACGAGCGACGGCTCATGCCTGCGGCATCGGCCCACTCGTCGATCGTGGCATGTGGCGAAGGCGCCGCCACAAAACGCCGGCAAAGTGCCGCCAGCCTCGGATCGGACGGGAAAGGCAGGCCGAGCGGCCGTTCCGGCAGCGTCGGGATTTCGTGCAACAGCAGGTTCATGATCAGCCCGCCGCGCCCTTCCAGTTCACCGCCTTGCGGCAGCTTTTCCGATTCGACGATCAGGCTGTGCATCAGCTCGGTGACGCCGACGACGCGCAATCCTTCCGGCAGGCCGGGAATCGCGCCCGGCATGACATAGAGCGAGCGCATCGAGACATCGCCCAGCATTTCGACGGAATGCTCGGTGCCGGCCGGTATCCACATTGCGTGGTCGGGCGGCACCATCCAGCGCCCGTACCTGGTCGTCACCAGCACGACGCCGACCAGCGCATGCAGTAGCTGGCTGCGGCTGTGGCGGTGTTGAGGCACGTGGTAACCATCAGGATATTCGGTCGGCAAAGCCACCGCCGGCCCGGAAACCTCCTCCAGCCATTGCCAGCGGCTTTCGTGCAATTGGCCGAGATCGGCATTGCCGGCGCGGAAGATGTCCCTGCCATGTGGCATCGGCTATGGCCCACTTGCGAAACTATTGGACCAAACCACGAAAGAAGTCGCCTCGCAAGCAGCTTATAAGGCAACCATCCCCCAAGGCGCTTCAGACGAGCGTCCTTAAGGCGGTCCGCAGGAGCGGCCGCTAAGCCTGCCTGCGGGCAAACACCCGCCAAAAAGACCTCGGAGCCTGCCTTGACCGATACGACAGCCACCAGCATTGCGCCGCAGCCAAGCGCCAGCCTCCCCTCAGTCCAGGCGACCGCCTTCACCGTCATTCTTGCGGTGAGCTTTTGCCACGGTGTCAACGACATCATGCAATCGCTGCTGCCGGCGATCTATCCGCTGCTGAAAGAGAATTACGGTCTCGATTTCTGGCAGATCGGTCTTTTGACCTTCACCTTCCAAGTCACGGCATCGCTGCTGCAACCGGTCATCGGCATGATCACCGACAAGCGGCCAATGCCTTATTCGCTCCCCTACGGCATGGCTTCCTCGCTGATCGGCCTGATCGTGCTCGCCTATGCCGGCCACTATGCGCTGCTTCTGGTCGGGGCCTCGCTCATCGGCATCGGCTCGGCGATCTTCCATCCGGAATCCTCGCGCATTGCCCGCTTTGCCTCAGGCGGCCGCTTTGGCCTGGCACAATCGCTGTTCCAGGTCGGCGGCAATTTCGGCCAGTCGATGGGGCCGCTGCTCGCCGCCTTCATCGTCGTGCCCTTCGGCCAGACCAGCATTTCCTGGTTCGCTGTCGGCTCCTTGATCGGCATCATCGTTTTGTCACGGGTCGGCGGCTGGTACAGCCGGATGCGCGCCGCGCAGGGCAATCGCAAGGCGGCAAGCTTCGTCTCGCCCTTCCCGCGCAAGAAGGTGATGGGAGCGCTGGCGGTGCTGACGCTGCTGGTGCTGACCAAGAACGCCTACATCGCCTCGCTCTCCAGCTACTATACCTTCTACTCCATCCATAAGTTCGGCGTGTCGGTGCAGATGAGCCAGGTCATGTTGTTCCTGTTTCTCGGCGCCTCGGCGCTGGGCATCCTGCTCGGCGGCCCGTTCGGCGACCGCTACGGACAAAAGGCGATGATCTGGTTCTCGATCGTGGGCGTGCTGCCCTTCACGCTGGCGCTGCCCTACGCCAATTTCGAATGGACGATGGTGCTGACGGTGCTGATCGGCCTGATCCTGTCCTCGGCCTTCTCCAACATCGTCGTCTTCGCGCAGGAACTGGTGCCCGGGCGTGTCGGCACGATCGCCGGTATCTTCTTCGGTTTCGCCTTCGGCATGGGCGGCATTGCCGCTGCCGTGCTCGGCGTCGTCGCCGACATGAAAGGCATCGATTTCGTCTTCCAGATCTGCTCCTATCTGCCGTTGCTCGGCCTGCTGACGGTCTTCCTGCCCAACATGAAGGAAGCCAGGAAGGCGCAGGTCGCCGCCGGCTAAAATCAGCTCATCTTCCGGAAATGATACGAGGGCGCGGCATTTGCTGCGCCCTCTTTGATTCTTCACCATACGCCGGGTGAAAAGCCTGTTAGGAGATAGTCATCAACGAAGGCTTGGGGCCTCCGACGTCTCTGGAGAATGATATGCGCAAGATCGTGTTGGCCGTGTTGGGTGTGCTTCTTGTTACCTTGCCGGCCACGGCACGCATCGTTCCTTTTCCACCGGGATTCAAGACGCAGTCCGTCGAAACCAACGGCACCAAACTCTATGTGCGCGTCGGCGGCAAAGGTCCCGCCGTCGTGCTGCTGCACGGCTTTGCCGATACCGGAGACATGTGGGGTGCGGCGGCGGACGCACTTGCGAAGGACCATACCGTCATCGTGCCGGATCTGCGCGGCATGGGTCTGTCTGCCCACCCGGAAGCGGGCTACACAAAGAAGAACCAGGCCGTCGATATCGCCGGCGTGATGGACGCCCTGAAGATCGACAAGGCAGATCTGGTCACCCACGACATCGGCAACATGGTCGGCTATGCGCTTGCCGCGCAATATCCCAAGCGCATCACCAAATGGGTCATCATCGATGCGCCGCTGCCCGGCATCGGCGACTGGGAAAAGATCAAGCAAAGCCCGCTGCTTTGGCACTTCAACTTCCGCGGCCCGGATATGGAGCGGCTGGTCGCGGGGCGCGAGCGCATCTATCTCGACCGCTTCTACAACGAGCTGTCGGCCGACCCCAAGAAGATCGACGAGGCAACACGCAGGCACTACGCCAAACTCTATGCCCGCCCGCATGCGATGCATGACGCTTTCGAGCAGTTCAAGGCCTTCGACCAGGACGCGATCGACAACCAGGCGATGCTCGCCGCCGGCGGCAAACTGACCATGCCGGTGCTGGCTGTTGGCGGGGAAAAATCCGCCGGCACAACGCAGGCCGATACATTGCGGCTTGTTGCGACCGATGTCACAGGCGGCATCGTGCCTGACTCCGGTCACTGGATCATGGAGGAAAACCCCGACGCGACCGTCAAGCTGATCACTGGTTTTCTCGACAAGTAGGTACTGTCCGACATTTCGATGAAAGCAAAAGCACCCGCCTGACGGCGGGTGCCTTTGTATATCCAAGTGGACGATTCTATGCCTTGAAGAAGGCCAGCAGGTCGGCATTGATGACATCGGAATGGGTCGTCGCCATGCCATGCGGAAAGGCCTTGTAGACCTTGAGCTCGCCCTTCTTGAGAAGCTTGACCGACAGCAGCGCCGAGTCGGCGATCGGAACGATCTGGTCGTCGTCGCCATGCATGACCAGCACCGGCACGTCGATCGCCTTCAGATCGTCGGTGAAGTCGGTTTCCGAGAACGCCTTGATGCAATCATAATGCGCCTTGGTGCCGCCCATCATGCCCTGGCGCCACCAATTCTCGACAACAGCCTGTGAGACCTGAGCGCCGGGACGGTTGAAGCCGTAGAACGGGCCGGCCGCAACATCGTGGAAGAACTGGGCGCGGTTGGCAGCCTGGGCGGAGCGGAAACCGTCGAACACCTCGATCGGCAGGCCGCCGGGATTGGCCGCGGACTTGACCATGATCGGCGGCACGGCGCCGATCAGCACCGCCTTGGCGACACGGCCGCCCGAGCCATACCGCCCGACATAGCGCGCCACCTCGCCGCCGCCGGTCGAATGGCCGACATGGATAGCGTTCGTGAGGTCGAGATGCGCCACAAGTTCCGCGACGTCGGCGGCGTAAGTGTCCATCTCGTTGCCGGTATCCGTCTGTGTCGAACGGCCATGGCCGCGCCGGTCATGGGCAATGACGCGGTAGCCCTTCGACAGGAAGAACAGCATCTGGGCGTCCCAGTCGTCGCTGCTCAGCGGCCAGCCGTGATGGAAGACGATGGGTTGGCCGGTTCCCCAATCCTTGTAGAAAATCTCGGTGCCGTCCTTGGTGGTGATCGTGCTGCTGCCGGGCTTGGTCATCTCAATCTCCATTGATTGTCTTTCGCGATAATCAATATCGCGATAACGATATGACTAGCGCAGATCGAAACCCTTGTCTACAGAAAATATGTATCGCGATATCATTTTTCGTGGTACATATCTGAAACGCTCAGTCGGCAAAGGAATGCGTCGTGCCTCTCCCGTTGGACAATCAGCTCTGTTTCACGCTTTACGCCACCAGCATGGCGATCAACAGAACCTACAAGCCGATGCTGGACGAGATGGGTATCACCTATCCGCAATACCTCGTGCTCAACGCGCTTGCCGAGGCCGACGGCATGTCGGTCGGCAGCATTGCGCACAGGCTCGCCCTGGAATCGAGCACCATCACACCGCTGGTCAAGCGCATGGAACAGGCAGGGCTCGTCACCCGCCAGCGCAGCCAGACCGATGAGCGCCAGGTGCAGGTCGACCTGACGTCGGCCGGTCGCGCGCTGCTCGTCCAGTGCAACTGCCTCAACGAAACCCTGATCGAGCGCTCGGGCATGACGCTGCCTCAGCTCGACGCGCTGAACCGGCAGATCCAGACCCTGCGCGACGCGTTGAGCGGCAATCAGGAATGACCCTGCCCCCTTGCGGCCCAAGACTTGCACCCTTTCCCGCCTTCCGCTATAGAGCCGCCACCCGCGTAGACACCCTTGGAGGCAACGCGGCGGAAGGCTGCCTTCCCTTGTGATCCCGAATAAAGGTCCGCGTATGCGGCTTCCCGCATTCGGACATCCAGGCCTGGCGGCTTTCGACGTTTACGGTCCAGGCAATTTGCCCGCCGCAAACGCTCCATAACACGCGAAAGGAAATGCCATGAGCCACGATACTTACGAGCTCAAGGCCGAAGCGCGCGAACAGGTCGGTAAGGGGTCCGCCCGTGCAGTTCGCCGTAACGGTAAAGTGCCTGCAGTCATTTACGGCGACAGACAGCCTCCCCTGGCTATCGCGCTGAACTACAAGGACGTCTTCTACAAAATCCATGGCGGCGGGTTTTTGACCACGATCGCCACGATCGATGTCGACGGCAAGAAAATCCAGGTTCTGCCCAAGGATTTCCAGCTCGACCCGGTCAAGGATTTCCCAGTCCATGTCGACTTCCTGCGCATCGGCAAGGACACCGAGGTCAATGTCGACGTGCCTGTCCACTTCATCAATGAAGACAAGTCGCCCGGCATCAAGCGCGGCGGCGTGCTCAACATCGTGCGTCACGAAGTCGAGTTCCACTGCCCGGCCAATGCGATCCCGGAATTCATCACCGTCGATCTCACCGGCGCCGACATTGGCGATTCGATCCACATCTCGGCGGTGACCCTGCCGGCCGGCGTCAAGCCGGTGATCTCCGACCGCGACTTCACCATCGCGACGATTGCCGGCTCCTCGGCGATGAAGCCGGAGACGGAAGAGACGGTGGAAGCGGCAGCCCCCGAAGCGGCGGCTCCTGCTGCCGAAGAGAAGTAATTTTCGAGCCCGGAGCGCGCGATGCTTGTGTTTGCAGGCCTCGGCAATCCGGGCGCGAAATACGCTGATAACCGGCACAATGTCGGCTTCATGGCGGCGGACGCAATCGCCCGCCGCCATTCCTTTTCGCCCTGGTCGAAGAAATTCCAGGGCCTGATCGCCGAAGGCACCATTGCCGGCGAAAAGATTCTCCTGATCAAGCCGCAGACCTTCATGAACCTGTCGGGACAGGCGGTCGGAGAAGCTCTGCGCTTCTACAAGATCGGCCCCGAAGCGCTGACCGTCTTTTATGACGAGATCGACCTGCCGGCCGGCAAATTGCGGGTCAAGGTTGGCGGCGGCGCCGGCGGCCACAACGGCATCCGCTCGCTCGACCAGCATGTCGGCAAGAATTTTCGCCGCGTGCGCATCGGCGTCGGCCATCCCGGCGTCCGGGAAATGGTGCACGGCCATGTGCTTGGCGATTTCGCCAAGGCCGATCGCGAATGGCTGGGCGTGCTGCTGGATACCATCGCGGACGATGCCGGACTGCTCGCCAAGGGCGACGACAGTTCCTTCATGAACCGGGTGACGCTGGCCTTGCGCGACAAGCTCGTGCCGACCGGCGATGACGACCGGCCGCCGCCCAAGGCGCCGAAAACGCAGAGCCCGAAAGCCCAGAGCCACATCCGCCAGGCACGGCCGCAGCCGGCGCCTGCCAAGCTGCCGGAAAGCGGCCCGATGGCCGCCATGCTGAAGAAACTGTTCGGCAAGAAGGACTGAGCGTCGACGCTATCGGGACCGCAGGGCTTGACGTTCCTCACCCCTATCGCCCATAGCCCTCATCAAATTTCTATTTCCCGATAGGACCGGACACATGGGTTTCAAATGCGGCATCGTTGGCTTGCCCAACGTCGGCAAGTCGACGCTTTTCAACGCGTTGACCAGGACGGCGGCGGCGCAGGCCGCCAACTATCCGTTCTGCACCATCGAACCGAACACCGGCGAGGTCGCGGTGCCCGATCCGCGCCTGCAGAAGATCGCTTCGATCGCCAAGTCGAAGGAGATCATCCCGACCCGCATCTCCTTCGTCGACATTGCCGGCCTGGTGCGCGGCGCCTCCAAGGGCGAAGGGCTGGGCAACCAGTTCCTCGCCAACATCCGCGAGGTCGACGCCATCGTGCATGTGCTGCGCTGCTTCGAGGATGATGACATTACCCACGTCGAGGGTAAGATCGACCCTGTCGCCGACGCTGATACAGTCGAGACCGAGCTGATGCTCGCCGACCTCGACAGCCTCGAGCGCCGCATCGTGCAGTTCCGCAAGCGCGCCGGCAGCAAGGACAAGGAAGCCACCACCGTGCTGCCGATGATGGAGGCTGCACTCGAGCTCCTCCAGGCCGGCAAGCCGACGCGCATCCTGCTCAAGGGCATTTCAGCGGAAGATCTGCGCATCCTGCAGGGGCTGAACCTCTTGACCTCGCATCCGGTGCTCTATGTCTGCAACGTCGCCGAGGCCGACGCCGCCACCGGCAACGAGCACACTGTGGCTGTCGAGAAGATGGCGACCGCGCAGGGCGCAGGCACCGTTGTGATCTCGGCCGCGATCGAGGCCGAAGTCGCCCAGCTCTCCGACGAAGAGGAGATGGAATTCCTGTCCTCGCTCGGGCTCGACGAGCCTGGCCTGAACAAGGTCATCCGCGCCGGCTACGATCTGCTGCACCTCATCACCTATTTCACCGCCGGGCCGAAGGAGACGCGCGCCTGGACGATCCACAAGGGCGATAAGGCCCCGCAGGCCGCCGGTGTCATCCACACCGACTTCGAGCGCGGCTTCATCCGCGCCCAGACCATCGCTTACAACGACTATGTCACGCTGGGCGGCGAAGTGGCGGCCAAGGAAGCCGGCAAGGCGCGCGACGAAGGCAAGGAATATGTCGTCCAGGACGGCGACGTCCTGCTGTTCAAGTTCAACACCTGAGCTTGCGGACGGGATCGCAGGCGGCGCGCTGACGGCGGCCGATCACAGGTTCGTCAAGTGGAAGAACCGGTATGCTGCTTCGCTTGACTGCCCTTGGCACCGGGTCTAAGGCCGTCTGCATGCGACTTGGCCGTCCCCGCGGGGAACGGCCGCGCGTGCAAGACCCATCGCTATCGAACGAAACCTCTTGGGCTCAACCAACGGAGAGCGGCGATGATCAAGGCCTTCGTCGTCGACAATGACCGCCTGCGCCTCGCCGATGATCTCGTGGCCAATGGCGATCAGGTCGTCTGGGCAGACCTTCTGAACCCGACCAAGGAAGAAGAGACGACGATCGAGACCTGGCTCGGCGTTGCCATTCCGACGCGCGAGGAGATGGAGGAGATCGAGATTTCGAGCCGCCTCTACATCGAGGACGGCGCCTATTTCATGACAGCCACTCTGCCGGCGCAGACCGAGGTCGACGATCCGCTGATGTCGCCGGTCACCTTTGTGCTTGCCGGTCCGAGGCTGGTCACCATCCGCTATCATGAGCCGAAGGCCTTCAAAACCTTTCCGCTGCGCGCGGAGAAGGTGGCGACCGGCTGCACCACGGGCAACACCATTCTGATCGGCCTGCTGGAAGCGATCGTCGATCGCCTCGCCGACATTCTCGAACGCGCAGGCCGTGACATCGAGACGATCTCGCGCGACATTTTCGAGGCGCGTTCGACCAAGGTGAACAAGCGCAACCGCGATTTCCAGGAACTGCTCAAGGCCATCGGCCGCAAGGAAGACATCGCCTCCTCGATCCGCGACAGCCTGATCTCGCTGCAGCGCCTCACCGGCTTCCTCGCCCATGTCGCGACGCAGACCAAGATGAGCAAGGACATCCGCGCCCGCATCAAGACCGTGTCGCGCGACGTGCTGTCGCTCGCTGACCACGCCACCTTCCTGTCGCAGAAGATCTCGTTCCTGCTCGATGCCACACTGGGCATGATCTCGATCGAGCAGAACGCCATCATCAAGATCTTCTCGGTTGCTGCCGTCATCTTCCTGCCGCCGACGCTGGTGGCCTCGATCTACGGCATGAATTTCGACATCATCCCGGAGCTAAAATGGGAGCTCGGCTATCCCTTCGCTATCGGCCTGATGATCCTGTCGGCGATCCTGCCCTTCTGGTATTTCCGCCGCCGCGGCTGGCTCTAATGCATGTCGCTCAAAAGTGGTCCCGGTTTTGAGAGAACGACATGCATAAAAACAAAGAACTAAAGCGCGTTGCCTGATTTCCGTTCAAACGCGAGGCGCTTTAGGCCCAACAGAATTCGCTTGACCAAACGCCGCCCGGACGGCATCCGGATGCCCGGTGATCGTACAACCTTGAACCGGATTAGGATCATGACCGGAAAAAGCTGGGCCTATGAGGATTTCACCGAGGGCGCGTCGATCGACCTCGGCGCCAAAAAGGTGAGTGCGGCCGAGATCGTCGAATTCGCCGCCGAGTTCGATCCGCAGCCGATGCATCTCGACGAGGAAGCCGGCAAGGCCAGCATCCTTGGCGGGCTCGCTGCCTCCGGCTGGCACACCTGTGCGATCTTCATGCGCATGTTGTGCGACGCCTTCCTGCTCGACTCGACCGCGCAAGGTGCGCCCGGCATCGACCAGGTCAAATGGAAGAAGCCGGTGCTGGAAGGCGATACGCTTTCCGGCAGGACCGGTGTGCTGGCCAAGCGCCTGTCGAAGTCACGCCCTCAGCTTGGCCTGGTCACGTTTCGCAGCGAGTTGCTCAACCAGCGTGGCGAAAGCGTCTTTGAACTCGAAAACACCGTCATGTTCCTGACCCGGGAGACCGGCGCATGAGCCTCGACGAGTTCTTCCGCATTGGCGAAACCATCAACCTCGGTTCGCACACATTCGACGCCGAGGCGATCAAGGCGTTCGCCCGCAAATACGATCCGCAGCCCTTTCACGTCGACGAGGAGGCGGCGAAGAAAAGCGTGTTCGGCAGCCTCTGCGCCTCAGGCTGGCACACCGCGGCAACCTGGATGAAACTTAGTGTCGAGGCCCGCATGGATGCCGGGTGGACGGGCCTGGGTCCGGTGCCCGAATTCGGTCCCTCGCCCGGTTTCAAGAATCTGAAATGGCCAAAGCCCGTCTATGCCGGAGAGACCGTCACCTTCATGCGCACGGCCCTGTCCCATCGCCCGCTCGCCACCCGCCCCGGCTGGCGGCTGCTCGCGCTGCGCTCGGAGGGGATCGATTCGACAGGCGACAAGGTGCTGGAGTTCGACAGCGCCGTGCTGGTGAAGGCTGGGTAGGAAGTAGGGAATAGGCAGTAGGCAGTAGTGAGTGCTGCGCCTTGCATGGAATGCGGAGCTCCCTACTCCCTACTCTAATGCCCTTCGAACCCGATCAACGTCCGCACCGGCACACCCAGTGCTTCCAGCTTGGCGCGCCCGCCGAGATCCGGCAGGTCGATGACAAAGCAGGCGGCAAGGATATCGGCGCCGATCTGCCTCAGCAGTTTCACCGCAGCTTCCGCCGTGCCGCCGGTGGCGATCAGATCATCGACCAGGATCACCTTCTCGCCCGGCGCAACGCCGTCCTTGTGCATCTCCATCTCGTCCAGCCCGTATTCCAGGCTGTAGGCGACGCGCACCGTCTCGTAAGGCAATTTGCCCTTCTTGCGGATCGGCACGAAGCCGGCCGAAAGCTGGTGCGCGACGGCGCCACCAAGGATGAAGCCCCGCGCCTCGATGCCGGCGATCTTGTCGATCTTCTGGCCGGCATAGGGATGCACCAGTTCGTCGATGGCGCGGCGGAAGGCGCGCGCATTGCCGAGCAGAGTGGTGATGTCGCGAAACAGGATGCCGGGCCTGGGATAGTCCGGAATGGTGCGGATCGCGGCGAGCAGCGTGTCTTCGAGCGAAGGTTTCATAAGGCGGCTCCGGATGATCCAGGACAGGTGTGAAACGACGCAGGGACAGATCCCCGGCGCGAGGCGCGACGACAACGGCTAGCGCGATGTGGCGGCCGAAACAAGCGCATCCGGCAAAGGATTGGCCTCGCTCGCTCTGTCCCACGCCTGGGCAACGATCTTCCACTGCCCCTCGCTCTTCACCAGCAGCAGCATTTCCATCGACCGGTTGGTCTCGGCGCCGTTCTCAATCATCTCGGCCGCGACAGCCGCGATCGCGATGTTGCCAAAGACGCAGATATCGGCACCCAGCACGGTTTCCTGCAACGACCGCAGCGAGGTGAGCGACAGGCCGCGCATCCGCTCGACAAAATCGGCAATGCCGATGCGCCTTGCCGGACGGGCAGCCGGATAAAGGCTGGCGCCCTCCAGAAAATCGTTGGCAAAGCCGTCCCATTCCGGCGCGGCGTTCTCATCCCAACTGAGACTGGCGAACTGCCGATCGATAACCGCCCTTATTACGTCCCTGTCCGTATCCGCCATGACCGGTCGCTCCCGTTCGACTACCTGAAACGGAGATTCGTGCGCGACAATTGTTCGATGGAACTGCAGCCCATCAGCTTCATGCCGCGCTCGATCTCGACCCGCATCTGCTCGAGCGCCCGCTCGACGCCTGGTTGGCCGGCCGCCGCCAGCGGGAACAGATAGTAGCGCCCGACGCCAACAGCCTTGGCGCCGAGCGACAGCGCCTTGAGCACATGCGTGCCGCGTTGCACGCCGCCATCCATGATGACGTCTATCCTGTCACCGACGGCATCGACGATCTCGGCCAGTTGGTCGAAAGCCGCCCTTGAGCCGTCCAGCTGCCGACCGCCATGGTTCGACAGCACAATGCCGCTGCAGCCGATCTCGACGGCACGTTTGGCGTCCTCCACCGACATGACGCCCTTGAGGCAGAACGGACCTCCCCACAGCTTGACCATCTCGGCGACGTCGTCCCACGTCATCGACGGATCGAGCATCTCGGTGAAGTAGCGGCTGATCGACATCGTGCCGCCGCCCATGTCGACATGCTCGTCGAGCTGCGGCAGCTTGAACCCCTCATGGGTGAAATAGTTGATCGCCCAGCCCGGCTTGAGCGCGAACTGCAGCATGCCGGCAAGGTTGAGCTTGAAGGGAATGGCAAAGCCGGTGCGCTTGTCGCGCTCGCGGTTTCCGCCGGTGATGCTGTCGACGGTCAGCATCATCACCTCGACGCCAACCGCCTTTGCCCGCTGCATCATCGCCCGGTTTAGGCCGCGATCCCGATGGAAATAGAATTGGTAGACCTGCGGGCTGCTGCTGATCTTGCGCGCCTCCTCGAGGCTCACCGTGCCCAGCGAGGACACGCCGAACATGGTGCCGAATTTGGCCGAAGCCTTGGCCACCGCACGCTCGCCCTGATGATGGAACAGCCGTTGCAAGGCGGTCGGTGAGCAATAGACCGGCATTGCCAGCTTCTGGCCCATGACGGTCACCGACATGTCGATCTCGCTCACACCGCGCAGCACGTTGGGGACGAGATCGCAGCTCTCGAAACTTTCGGTGTTGCGGCGGTAGGTGACCTCATCGTCGGCGGCGCCGTCTATGTAATTGAAGATCGGCCCCGGCAGCCGCTGCTGCGCCATGCGCCGGAAATCGGAAAAGTTGTGACAGTCGCGTAGCCGCATCATCGATTTCCAAATGCCATGGCGAAAGAAACTCGCTGCGTCGAATATCAATCCGACGCCGCCGTGCCAACGGGCGAATTGCCGAACTGCCTCTTGGTCACAGCCATGAACGAAAAAGGGACGCCTTTGGCGCCCCTTCCCGTCGAAAACCGACTGTCGTGAATAGCTTACATGCCGAGATCGGAACGCAACTCGGCCTTGGCGACATCGTACTCGGCCTTGAAGTCGTCGCGGTTGAGCAGGACGGCGGCAATGACGCTGCCGGAAATCTTGCCCATCTCGACATCGGACGGATAGTGGATGCCGCCAACCACGCGGTTGTGAGCATACTCGGCCGCACGCGCCATGATCTCGGCGCGCTTTTCCGGAATCATGTCGGCCAGGATGATGCCCATCATGGTGCCGACAGTGGCATGACCCGAAGGCCAGGACCCTGAGCTCGACAGTTTGACCACCGGCTTGACGAGGTCGCTGAGCTGGTGCGGACGCGGGCGCTTCCAGACATCCTTGGCCGGGTCGACGACAGCGCCTTCGGTGGCCACGACGCGATCGAAGAAGGCTGCGAATTTCGGCAGCTTTTCCTTGTTGAAATTCGGCCCCATGACATTGGTGAAGCGCCAGACGTCTTCCTCGGCGTCGGCAATGGCGCTGGCCTCCATCTCGGGCGTGCGCGTCACCTGCAGCGTCAGCACGGCGCCAAGCTCGGCCTTGGTCTCGGCCGAATCGTTGGCCGGCGGCGGCGGCAGGATCATCGTCAGGTCGACGTCCTTGTTGGTGATGAAGGGTTTTGCGTCTTCGGCCTGGGCGGCCGAGCCGGCGATGAGCAGCAGCAGTCCTGCCGCGAGCGATGCGTATCTTTTCATGGGTGCGATCCTTTGATGAGGGCGCCACAGGATCGCCAGCGGCAGTGACGGCCGTGTGACAAGCCGCCTCCGGAAAAGCAAAAGGGCGCCTCTCGGCGCCCTTTTTTATACGTGGCTGGCAGCGCTTAGTGCGCGACGTCTTCCCATACCTTGCGCTTGGTCAGATACATCAGCGTCCCGAACAGAGCCAAGAACACCAGCACGCGGAAGCCGGTCTTCTTGCGATCTTCCATATGCGGTTCCGCCGCCCACATCAGGAAGGCCGAGACGTCGCGCGAATACTGGTCGACCGTCTGCGGCGAGCCGTCATCATAGGTGACCTGGCCGTCGGACAGCGGCTTGGGCATCTTCAGCGACACGCCGGACATGAAGTAAGGATTGTAGTGCGTGCCTTCCGGGATCACCATGCCGGCCGGCGGCGTCTGGTCGTAACCGGTCAGCAGCGAATGGATGTAGTCCGGGCCGCCCTGGGCATACTGGGTGAAGATGTCGAACACGAAGCGCGGGAAGCCGCGCTCGACGCCGCGTGCCTTGGCCAGCAGCGACATGTCCGGCGGAGCAGCGCCACCGTTGGAGGCAGCGGCTGCCTGCTCATTGGCGAACGGCGCCGGGAAATAGTCGGACGGCTTGCCCGGGCGGTCGAACATGTCGCCGGCATCGTTGGGACCGTCATGGATGGTGTATTCGGCGGCAAAGGACTTCACCTGCGCCTCCGAATAGCCCAGGCCTTCCAGCGTGCGGAACGCCACTAAATTCATCGAATGGCAGGCCGAGCAGACTTCCTTGTAGACCTTCAGGCCGCGCTGCAGCTGCGCCTTGTCGTAGGTGCCGAGCGGGCCGGCGAAGCTCCAGTCCATTTCCTTCGGTTCGTCGATCGGGAAATGCGTCGGTGCTGCCGCGTTGTGCGCCTCTTCAGCGGCCATCGCCACGGTGCCGACCGCTCCGATGCCGCCAGCAAACACGCCTAGCAGGGCGAGCGAGGTGAGAATCTTCTTCATGCCAAATCCCCTTAGATTCTCGCTCAGCCCTTGGTTTCCGGCGCGGAGGTCGCACCGGCCGGATGTCCCCCACCGGCACCCTTGTTCTTCTCCAGCACCGCCTCGGTAATCGAATTCGGCAGTCTGCGCGGCGTCTCGATAAGGCCCAGCACCGGCAGCGCGACCAGGAAGAAGGCGAAGTAGAACAGTGTCGCCGCTTGAGCGTAGCCAACGTAGTTGCCCGAGACCTCACCTATCATGAGGGTCAACAGACCGCCGCCTTCCGCCGGCTGCGAGCCAAGCCAGCCAAGCAGGACAGCGTCGGCGACGAACAGCCAGAAGAACAGCTTGTACCAAGGGCGATAGACCGCCGAGCGCACCTTGGACGTGTCGAGCCACGGCACCAGGAACAGCATGACGATGGCGCCGAACATGCACAGCACGCCGCCGAGCTTCGAGTTGATCGGCCCGATGTTGAAGGTGATGGCGCGCAGGATCGCGTAGAACGGCAGGAAGTACCATTCCGGCACGATGTGGGCCGGCGTCTTCAGCGGGTTGGCGATCGTGTAATTGTCCGGATGGCCGAGGAAGTTCGGCAGGTAGAAGACGAAATAGGCGAAGAGGAACAGGAACACTATCATGCCGAACGCGTCCTTGATGGTCGCATAGGGCGTGAAGGCGACGGTGTCGGTCTTCGACTTGACCTCGATGCCGGTCGGGTTCGACTGGCCGACCACATGCAGCGCCCAGACGTGCAGGACGACGACGCCGGCAATCATGAACGGCAGCAGATAGTGCAGCGCAAAGAAGCGGTTGAGCGTCGGATTGTCGACGGCGAAACCGCCGAGCAGCAGCTGCTGGATCCAGTCGCCGACCAGCGGAATGGCGCTGAAGAAGCCGGTGATGACGGTGGCGCCCCAGAAGCTCATCTGACCCCAGGGCAGCACATAGCCCATGAAGCCGGTTGCCATCATCAGGAGGTAGATGATGCAGCCGAGGATCCACAGCAACTCGCGCGGCGCCTTGTAGGAGCCGTAATAAAGTCCGCGGAAGATGTGGATGTAGACGGCGACGAAGAAGAACGAAGCGCCGTTGGAATGCATATAGCGCAACAGCCAGCCCGAATTCACGTCGCGCATGATCTTCTCGACCGAATTGAAGGCGAGATTGGTGTCGGCCGTATAGTGCATGGCCAGCACGATCCCGGTCAGGATCTGCGCCACCAGCATGATCGCCAGGATGCCGCCGAAGGTCCACGCATAGTTCAGGTTGCGCGGCACCGGATAGGCGATGAAGCTGTCATAGACCATGCGCGGCAGCGGCATGCGGGCGTCGAACCAGCGTTCGATACCGGTCTTGGGCGTATAGGTCGAGTGTCCCTCGCTCATCGAAATATCCCCTGCCTCAACCGATAAGGATTTTGGTATCGGAAATGAACTTGAATACCGGCACGGCCATGTTTTCCGGCGCCGGGCCTTTGCGGATACGGCCGGCGGTGTCGTACTGCGAACCGTGGCACGGGCAGAACCAGCCGCCGAAATCGCCTTCCTGGCCGAGCGGAATGCAGCCCAGATGCGTGCAGACCTGCACCATCACCATCCAGGCTTCCTTGCCGGGCGTGGTGCGGTTGGCGTCGGTCGCAGGCGCATCGGCCGGCAGATTGGCGTTGCGGGCGATCGGATCCTTGAGGTCGGCAAGGTTGACGGTCTCGCCGTCCTTCATCTCTTGCTCGGTGCGGTTGCGCACCACGACCGGCTTGCCGCGCCATTTGACGATCAGCGACATGCCAGGGGTCAGCGAGGAAACATCGACCTCGACCGAGGCCAGCGCCAGCGTCGAGGCGTCGGGGCGCATCTGGTCGATGAACGGCCACGCGACGGCCCCTGCGCCGACCACTGCGGCCATGCCGGTGGCGACGTAAAGAAAATCACGACGGTTGGGATCCTGGGTGTCGGTTGCGCTCACGGGTGCCTGATCCTTTCGCCTCTTCCGAGCCGGCGGTCGAGCTTTGTTCCCCGCTCCATCGCGCCGGCCCGACAGCGCATGGCGAACAAGCTAGCGAATTCCTCCGGCATTTGGATTTCGGTTTATGCGTGAAGCCCGTTTTTGTCCAGCGGGGTGAGGCCACAAGGGCAGATTGTCGCGGGGACAGAACAGCGTGTCAGTCGGCCAGATGCCAAACGGCCGGCAAAGGCGGCTAAATAACGGGGGAATCTCAGCAAATCCGAGGCTCCCCGCCCTGTCTCGACAGGACAGGTTGCCGTGATCTAGTCTCGCCGATATGGCACACATCATCGACCGCGAGACCTGGACCAGGACGCCCGGCCTTTGGCAAGGCGAACTGCAACTAAGCGCCTACGGCTCCAACTCCTGCCTGATCTTCAATTACCAGCCGGAGATCGGCGGCGGCCCGCGGCTGCACACCCACCCCTATTGCGAGATCTTCATCATCCGCCAGGGCACCGGCCTGTTCACGATCGGCGACAAGCAGATCGAGGCCACGGCCGGCCAGATCCTGATCGTGCCGCCGAATACACCGCACAAATTCACCAATCTTGGACCCGGCCCGCTCGAATCGACCGACATCCACGAAAGCGGCAGCTTCATCACCGAATGGCTGGAATGATTGTTTGCCGGCCGATGATCTCTAGCTGGCGCCGAGCCTAACCAGAACCGCCCTTGGGATGTCGTACTCGCGGATCACCGACTCATGCCGGCGCAAGCCGCAGAGTTCACGCTGGATGAAATAGGCGTGCACCGCCTCCGCAGCCTCCTTCAGCAGCCGGGCGCGCTGGTCTTGCTCACGATTCTCGCGCAGCTTCTTCAGCGTTTCCTCGACACGCTGGCCGGTACGGCCGAGGGCCGCCGCTTTTTCGGCCAGGATCTCGTGGCCGAGCAGGTCGAGCGCGCTCTCCTGCGCGCTGCTTTGTCCAAAATTCGAGGGCATTCTGACCGACATGATCGCGTTCTACTCCGCCGGCCGCGTCTCTTCCAGCACGCTTTCCTCGTGATAGAGGAAGCCGCCGGACTGCCGTTTCCACAGCCGCGCATAGAGCCCGTCCAGCGCCACCAGTTCGTCATGCGTGCCTTGTTCGACGATACGGCCGCCGTCCAGCACCACCAGCCGGTCGAGTGCGGCAATGGTCGACAGCCGATGCGCGATGGCGATCACCGTCTTGTTCTCCATCAGCCGGGTCAGGTTCTCCTGGATCGCCGCCTCGATGTCGGAATCGAGTGCCGAGGTCGCCTCGTCGAGGATCAAGATCGGCGCATCCTTGAGGAAGACGCGGGCGATCGCCACGCGCTGGCGCTGGCCGCCCGACAGTTTGACGCCACGCTCGCCGACAAAGGCCTCGTAGCCGGCACGGTCCCGGTTGTCGCRCAAACCGAGGATGAAATCATGCGCCTCGGCCTTCTTCGCCGCCGCGACCACCTCGGCGTCGGTTGCATCCGGCATGCCTAACTTGATGTTGTCGCGCAGCGAGCGGTGGAACAGCGCGGTGTCCTGGCTGACGACGCCGATATTGGCGCGCAACGAGTTCTGCGTCACCTTCGACACGTCCTGCCCATCGATGGTGATCTGTCCGCTCTCGAGGTCGTAGAGCCGCAGGATCAGATTGGCGAGTGTCGTCTTGCCGGCGCCCGACGGCCCGACCAGCCCGACCTTTTCGCCCGGCCTGACGACAAGGTTGATCCCGTTCAGCACGCCAAAACCCTTGCCGTAGTGGAACTCGACATTCTTCACCTCGATGCGACCGCCGGCCACGACAAGCTCCTTCGCATCCGGCGCATCGACAAGCCCAAGCGGCTGCGAGATCAGCGCCTTGGAGTTTTCCAGCACACCGAGGTTTCGCAATATGCCGTTGAGCTGCATCATCACCCGTCCGAGCAGCATGTTGAGCCGCAGGACCAGCGAAAGCGTGAAGGCGACGGCGCCGACGGTGATCGACCCTTCGACCCAGAGATAGACGGCAAAGCAGCCGATCGCGGTGATCATGATGCCCGACAGCGTCGTCAGCGCCATGCGCACGCCGGTCAACCGGCGGGTGAAAGGCCGCAGCGCGTCGAGATAGATGTCGAAGCCGTTCCGGATGTAGCGATCGTCGCCATCGGCCGAGAACAGCTTCAGCGTCTGCACGTTGGAATAGGAATCGATGATGCGCCCATTGATCATCGAGCCAGCTTCAGCCGTGGCCTCGGCATGCCTGCGGATCGAGGGCAGATAGAGCTTGGCCAGCCAGGCGAAAGCGAGAATCCAGACCACCACCAGCACGGCCAGGCGCAGATCCAGCCCGGCGACCAGCGCCAGCGTCGTCACCGTATAGATGAGCATGAACCAGATGACCTCGATGAAGCTCTCCATCAGGTCGCCGGTCGCTTGCCCCGCCTGCCAGACTTTTGTCGCGATGCGGCCGGCGAAATCGTTCTGGAAGAAGGTGTAGGACTGGCGCGATGCATGCCGGTGCGCCTGCCAGCGCACCAGATTGTAGAAACCCGGTGTGATCGTCTGTTCGTTGACCAGCGCCGACAGTCCGACGACGACGGTGCGGATGACCGACACCACCACGATCATGAACACCAGCTCAGGCCCGGCAGCGGTCCACAGCGCGTGCCAGCTGCGTTCACCGGGAAGCTGGTCGAGAATGTCGACCAGCCGCCCAACGAAGTAGAACAGCCCGGCCTCGATCAACGGCGCGATGCCGCCGATGACAAGCATGGCAAAGAAGGCGAACTTCGCCTGGCCGACATAGTGCCAGAGGAAGCCGCCGACGCTTGACGGTGGCCGAAGAGTCGCTGGCTCCCTGAACGGATAGACCCAGTTCTCGAACCAGCGATAGACGGCTGTCATCATGCTGAAGTCATCACTCCGCGGCTTCTCCCTTGGCCACAGCGTCATTGGCGGCATCGACCGGGCCGTCGTCGAGCAGGAACCCGCCCGACTGGCGCTGCCAGAGCTGCGCGTAGAGCCCGCCGCTGGCGACGAGTTCCTCGTGCGACCCTTCCTCGATGACGCGACCCTTGTCGAGGACGACGAGCCTGTCCATCGCCGCGATGGTCGACAGCCGGTGCGCAATGGCGATGACGGTCTTGCCTTGCATGAGCTTGTAGAGATTCTCCTGGATGGCGGCCTCGGCTTCGGAATCCAGCGCCGACGTCGCTTCGTCAAGGATAAGTATCGGTGCGTCCTTCAACATAACGCGAGCAATGGCGATGCGTTGCCGCTGGCCGCCGGACAATTTGACGCCGCGGTCGCCGACATGAGCGTCGAACCCTTTACGGCCGGTGTGGTCCGAAAGCCCGCCGATAAACTCCAGCGCCTCGGCCCGCCCGGCTGCCTCGACAAGCATCTCTTCCGTGGCATCTGGGCGGCCGTAGAGGATGTTGTCGCGCACCGACCGGTGCAGCAGCGAGGTGTCTTGCGTGACCATGCCGATCTGCGCGCGCAGCGAATCCTGCGTCACCGATGCGATCTCCTGGCCGTCGATCAGGATCCTGCCGTTCTCCAGATCGTAGAAGCGCAACAGCAGGTTGACGAGCGTCGACTTGCCTGCACCCGAGCGGCCAACAATGCCGACCTTCTCGCCGGGCTTCACCGTCAGCGACAGGCTCTCGATGACACCCTTCTGCTTGCCGTAGTGGAAGCGGATGTCGTCGAAGCGGATCTCGCCCTTGGTGACCGCAATATCCTTCGCCCCCGGCCGGTCCTCGACCAGACGCGGCAGCGAGATCGAGGCGATGCCGTCCTGCACCGTGCCGATGTTCTCGAACAGGCCGGACATTTCCCACATGATCCACTGCGACATGCCCCACATCCTGAGCACCAGGCCGATGACCACTGCGACAGCGCCGATCGTCACCGCCTGGCCGAGCCACAGCCACAGCGCCAGCGCCGTTACTGAAAACAGGAGCAGCGCGTTGAGGATGTAGAGCAGGCCGTAAAGCACCGTCACCAGCCGCATCGACTGGTAGACCGTGTCGAGGTAGCCTGCCATGCCTTCCCTGGCGAACGTGGCTTCGCGGCGCGCATGGGAAAACAGCTTGACCGTCTGGATGTTGGTGTAGCTGTCGACGACGCGGCCGGTCATGGTCGAGCGCGCATTGGCCTGCGCCTCGCCGACCTTGCCAAGCTTCGGGATGAAGTAGCGCAACAGCCCGATATAGCCGAGCAGCCAGACGCCAAGCGGGGCCGCCAGCCGCAAGTCGGCCGAACCAACGATGAAGAGCATGCCGAGGAAATAGACGATAACGTAGTTCAAGACGTCGATCACCTTGATGACACATTCGCGCACGGCGAGCGCTGTCTGCATCAGCTTGGTGGCGATGCGGCCGGCGAACTCGTCCTGGTAGAAGCTCATCGACTGCTTCAAGAGATAGCGGTGCACCTGCCAGCGGATGCGCATGGGGTAGTTGCCCATCAGCGTCTGCTGGTTGAGCAGCGAATGCAGCCATACCGTGCCCGGCAGCGCAAACAGCACGACGAACGCCATGCCGGCGAGCTTCCAACTCTCGGTCTGCAGGAAGGTTTCGCGGTTCTGGCCGGAGAGCCAGTCGACGATGCGGCCCATAAAGCCGAACATCCACACTTCGGCCACCGCGATTGCCGTCACCAGCACCGCGTCGATCAGGATATAGGGCCAGGCGCCGCGCGTATAATGCACGCAGAAGGCGACCAGTGTCTTCGGCGGCTCGACCGGTTCCGCTGCGGGGAACGGATCGAGCCTTTTTTCAAACCAGGTAAACATAGTGATGCTCACAAATCAGTTTTCCGCTCACGCGGCGTGGGAAAGGTCCCCGGAGCGTACGAAGTCGGGGACCGACGGCCCGGAATCACCCGGGCCATCGGTCCTGCTTCGCGCAATATAGGGACTTGCGGGCTTTTCGCCGACAGCCGCGTTCGACTGAGCTGACGGCACGCCGCCGCCAGCCCGGTTTTTCGTGCCCGGTCGGATCAGCCGGATGATCCGGCGCACCAACGACGGCCGGCTGTGGTCGGGAACCGCACGCGAGAAATCGACATCCGGCAACATGCCGCGATGCGGACGCCGGCGGCTCTCGGCGTGAACCGCCGACGAATAGGTCTCGCCGATCAGCAACGCCCAGGTCGCCGTCTTGCGCTCGTGCAGGCTTCTTGAACCAGGTATTCTGTAGGGATCGAACATCGGTCCGTCCTCCGTGTGAAAATAGAGATAAAAAGGCGAAGCAACATCGTGCGCCGGCATTCGGCGGGAGGCGCGGATTGCATCGGTCGGGACGCGAGAACAGGCCTCGGTCAGGACACGCTCAGGTGGGGCGCTTGGCCCCTTCAACAGGTTGAAAAACATCGCAGGATTCCTTCGAAAGCCGAAAACTGGGTTCGGCGGGAATCGGTGCGATCAGATCTCAGAAGTCAGGTAAATCGTCGTACCGATACCGCCGGCAGGCAGGTAAGCCCACGAGAGGGGCGCTGGATGTGCATGGTCATCATGAAATACCCCTCCATCGGTTCGGGTTGACAATGCGTGCGGTATAATCGACTTCGCAGAAAATGGCCACCCGCAGGTCCAGCAATTTCCAAAACCAGGAGTCCGCTGTGGCCGATCTGCCACTTATTAGAAAGACGCGGAAATGAACTCTGGTCTCCGCATCGCCCTCTACCAGCCTGACATCGCCGGCAACACCGGAACAATCCTGCGCTTCGCCGCCTGCCTCGGTCTCGGCGTCGACATCATCGAGCCGGCCGGCTTCCCGCTCTCCGACAAGGCGCTCAAACGAGCCGGAATGGACTACCTCGAAATGGCTGCCCTGACCCGGCATGTCGACTGGAACGCCTTCGAGGATTGGCGCCAAGCGAGCGCGCGCCGGCTGGTGCTGCTCACCACCAAAGCCGCGACCGCCTATACGGCTTTCGCCTTCGCCAAAGGTGACGTTCTTCTGTTCGGTCGCGAATCCGCTGGCGTGCCGGATCCTGTCCATCAGGCGGCGGATGCGCGGCTGACGATCCCGATGCAGCCGGGCACGCGCAGCATCAACGTCGCACTGTCGGTCGCCATGGCCGCCGGCGAAGCCATCCGGCAGCTCGGCTAGAGCAATTCCAGGAAAAGTGCGAAGCGGTTTTCCGTCCGGAATTGCGTCAAGACAAGGACTTAGAGCAGTTAACCGTTTCCGTGAAATGGTGAACTGCTCTAGCGGTTCACCGTCAACTCCCGTCATCTTCGTCCAGGCGCACATCGCCTTCTCCTTCGTTTGCACATCCACGTTTTCTTGGCTACAAGCTCAACTTAAGTTGAGGTCAAGCGGAAAAATCGAGATGGCTCCGGTAAAGGAATTGACGGTCGGCCAGGTGGCCATGCGCAGCGGCGTGGCGGTGTCGGCGCTGCATTTCTACGAGGCGCGCGGGCTGATCCGCAGCCACCGCACGTCCGGCAATCAGCGACGCTATGGCCGCGATGTGCTGCGGCGGGTGGCCATCATCCGGGTTGCCCAGGAGGTCGGCATTTCGCTAGCCGAAATCGGCGCTGCACTTGAATCATTACCTGAAGGCCGCACGCCGACGCGCGAGGATTGGAATCTGCTTTCAACGGCTTGGCGCGACAACCTCGATCAGAAAATCAGCCAACTGAAGAAGCTGCGCGACGGCCTGACCGACTGCATCGGCTGCGGCTGCATGTCGATCGACAAATGCCCACTGCGGAACAAGGAAGACCGGTTGAGTGCCCAAGGGCCGGGGGCAAGGCGGCTGCTGGTGGAGTCCTAATCCGCCGCCGGCAGCCGCCGTATCGTGAATTCGATGACGTCGCCCGGCCGCTCGAACCAGCTTTCGATCTCGGTCCAGTAGGCTTGCTTGGGAAAGCGTTCGAACCATTCCTTGGCTTTGAGCCGCGCATCCGAGCGCGGCAGGACGAAGGTTTCGCGAAGGAAGCCGTCGCGCGGCATGCGCTCGTGCTCGGCGCGCGAACGGTCGAGCCTTTTCTTCAGGCCGTGCAGCGGCGGTCTGGCCGGGGTGCGCACGAGGTAACTCCTTGCTCGTGGTCAGACGGGACTTGACCCTTGCCCTTAAGAGATTAGGGATCGCGCCCGGAAAAGACGAGTCCTTTGTCGGCTGAGACCGGAGACCTGATTTGGAACGACCAGAAATACCGGCAGGCCTGCCAGCCGACATCGAACAGAAGAAAATGAAGGCCAGGCTCTGGTTCGAGACGCTGCGCGAGCGCATTTGCGCGACCTTCGAGCAGATCGAACAGGAACTGCAGGGACCGCTGGCCGAATGGTCGCCCGGCCGCTTCGAAAAGACACCGTGGGAACGCGACCAGGGCAAGGGCGGCGGCGGCACCATGTCGATGATGCGGGGCCGCGTCTTCGAGAAGGTCGGCGTCCACACTTCGACCGTCTATGGCGAGTTCTCGCCAGAATTCAGGAAGCAGATGCCCGGCGCCGAGGAAGACCCGAGCTTCTGGGCATCAGGCATTTCGCTGATCGCGCATCCCTGGAACCCCAAGGTGCCGGCCGTGCATATGAACACGCGCATGGTCGTGACGTCGCGCCATTGGTTCGGCGGCGGTGCCGATCTGACACCGGTGCTCGACCGCCACCGCACCGAGGACGACCCCGATACGATCGCCTTCCACCGCGCCATGCAGTTTGCCTGCGAGAAGAACGCCGCGGTCGCCGACCACCCCAAATTCAAGGCCTGGTGCGACGAGTATTTCTATCTGCCGCACCGTAACGAGCCGCGCGGCGTCGGCGGCATCTTTTTCGACTGGCTGCATTCAGCTGAGGACAAAGGCGGCTGGAACGCCGATTTGAATTTTGTCCAGGATGTCGGGCGTTCTTTTCTTGTCGTCTACGGCCACCTGGTTCGGGCCCATTTCAACGAAAACTGGACCGATGACGACCGCGACGAACAGCTCATTCGCCGCGGCCGTTACGTCGAATTCAACCTTCTTCACGATCGCGGCACCATCTTCGGCCTGAAGACCGGCGGCAATGTCGCCTCGATCCTGTCAAGCCTGCCGCCGGAGGTCAGGTGGCCGTAAAAATTCGGTGAGCGGAGCGTGAGCCGCAAAGCTGTCCCATTCGCCGAATCTGGGCATGCAATGTGGCGCCCTGATTATCTTTTTCGTCTAATAGGCAATTGAAATAAAAGGATTATTTGTCGTTTCCGGGTCGGGAAGCGCCGGTGGTTCGCTCCCGAACTGCGACTCGACGCAACCAGACGGCCCTTAACGAAGCGGAGCATTTTCCCAATCGAATGCCCGCATTTTTCCAGGAGTACTTACCATGCGCAAACTCATTGTTTCGGCTGCCGCCGCTGCCCTTCTCGCTTCCGGTTCGATCGCCTTTGCCGCGGTCAAGCACACCACGGGAACGGTCAAGACCTATGACGGAACGGCCATGAGCCTTGTTCTGGACGATGGATCCACCTTTACGCTGCCCAAGACCTTCAAGGATCCTGGCCTGAAGGCCGGCGAAAAGGTTCGCGTTTCCTGGGACATGAGCGGCAAGAACAAAGTTGCCGAGGCAGTCAAGATCATGAAGTGACGGACCGCCCGGAACTAGACCGAGTTGGTCTTTCTCCGGGTTAGCGTAGAGAGGCGGAGCAGCGCTGCTCCGCCTTTTTCGCGCCCACGGCAACCAAAACCGCCGAACCGTGTTATGCTTGTTCCCCCATACGTGCCCCCAAACCGACTGCTACGACAGGGCGCGCAACAAAGGTGGCGGAGCTTCGTGTGCCCATGAGAGGCGCAGGCTCCCAGGAGGAAAGGAGAAAATCCCATGAAGGAATTCCATTGCGGCTCGCTGGTTCCCGGCTGCGAGTGGCACACCCGTGCCGACGAGGAGGCCGAGGTCATGCGCCGCGCCGTCGACCACATGCGCGAGACGCATGGCGAAACGGTCATCCGCGAGACGATGATCGAAGCGATCCGTTCGCGCATCGAAAAGGTCCGCGACGCGGCCTGAACAAAAGCAATTCCAGGAAAAGTGTGCAGCGGTTTTCCCGGGAAAAGCGCGTAGCGCTTTCCCTAGGGAATTGCGGCACTAAGATACCCTACCCGGCCTTCAGGGCTTCCGCGGCGCGCTCAAGCAGCGCGTCGCGATCGAGCGTAAAGCCGGAGCCTATCCATTCCTTTTCGAGGTTTTTCAGGATCGCGCCGAGTTTCGGCCCGGGCGACGCGCCAAGTGCCGTCAGATCGGCGCCCTTGACCGGGAACACCGGTTTTTCCCATTTCAGCGCAAAAGCCAGCAGGCGCGAAAACCCGCCTGCCTGGGTCAGTGCGTCATTGTCCTCGACAGCGCGCGCCCGCGCCGAGGCGAGTGACAGCCGCAGGCGGTCAACAAAACCCTGGCGGTCGCCGGCATAAAGCTTCTTGGCCAGTTCGCCTTCGCTCGTCTTGGGCTCGACGGAAGCCGCCAGCGCCCAATGCCGTAGGCGATCCGCCTCATTGGTGGAGAGCTTCAGCCGCTCGGCCAATGTCGTCATCCGCGCGGCATCCGGGGGCACGATCGCCTCCAGCCTGAGCAGCGGATCCGGCGCCCAGTTCAGATCCTTCTCGGTCTTGGTCAGCCCGTGTATGGCATCGATGCCCCATTTCTCGCTCTCCGGCAGCGCGCTGGTCAGCACGCCGGCCTGGCGCATCCACAGCAGCGCGCGCGACGGGTCTGGGGCCAACAACAACTTCTTCAGTTCGGACCAGATGCGCTCGGCCGAGAGTTTTTCGAGCCCATCCTTGAGCCGGGCGCAGGCTTTCAACCCTTCGGCGTCGGGCCGACCCTCGCCATACCAGGCGAAGAAGCGAAAGAAGCGCAGGATGCGCAGATAGTCTTCGCGGATGCGCTGCTCGGCATCGCCGATGAAGCGCAGCCGGCGCGCCTCGATATCGCCGACACCCCCGACCAGGTCGATGACGGTACCATCGGCCTCGGCATAAAGCGCGTTGATGGTGAAATCGCGCCGCTCGGCGTCAGCCTTCCAGTCGCGTCCGAACGACACTTTGGCCCGGCGGCCATCGGTCTCGATGTCGGCGCGCAACGTGGTGATCTCATAGGGCGTGCCACCGGCGATCACCGTGACCGTGCCGTGCTCGATGCCGGTCGGCACCGCCTTGAAGCCCGCCGCCTCGACGCGACGGATGGTCTCGTCAGGCAGGCAAGTGGTTGCGATATCGATGTCGGCGACCGGCTGGCCGATCAGCGCGTTGCGCACTGCGCCACCTGCGATACGCGCCTGTTCGCCGCCTTGCGCCAGCACGGCAAGCAGCCGTTGCAGATGCTTTTCACCGAGCCAGTCGGCCCTGCCCGCCAGCGATATCGGATCACTCAAGCATAGAGCCTTTCATAGAGCGTGCGGATGATGCCGGCGGTGACGCCCCAGATACGCTGGCCACCATAGGGCATCTCGTAGAAGAACCATTCGAGGTCGTTCCACATGCGGCTGTCCCTGGTGTGATTGGCCGGATCCATCAGGAAGGAGAGCGGCACTTCGAAGGCGGCATCGACCTCGTCGGCATTGAGCGACAGCGTAAAACCGGGCTTGACGACCGCCAGCACCGGAGCGATGCGATAGCCGCTGCCGGCGACGTAGTCGGGCATGCGGCCGATGATCTCGATGCGATCGTGGCCGAGCCCGATCTCCTCGAAGGTTTCGCGCAGCGCCGCTGCTTCCGGCGTCGGATCGGTCGGATCGATGGTGCCGCCGGGAAAAGCCACCTGCCCGGAATGGCTGCGCAGCTTTTCCGCACGCTTGGTCAAGAGCACGGTCGCATCGCGCCCATGATCGACGACCGGGATCAGCACCGCCGCATCGCGCAAGGCTTTCAGCTGCTTCAGACGGGGATGGCCGGGATTGAAACGATGGTCGCCATAGTCGTCGCCGGCATGGGCTTCAGCCTGCGCCGCGACCCGCGCGCGAAAATCCGCTGTGGAAAACGGCGGCGGCGTCACCTGGTCCATCATGCGCTCAGCCGCTTCAGTTTTTCCGCCGGCATGATCGGATAGATCTCGCCTTTCGAGCGCACGGCAAACATTGTCTTGCCGTCGATGTCGATTTCCTCGCCGTGCTCGACCAGTTCGTACATAACCGGCCGCGACACCAGCGCTTCCAGCCGTCCGCGCACCAGCACATAGGGTTTTAGCCCGCCGGTCTCGTTCTCGTCGACGAAGCGCAACGGATGGCCAGGCCCGGCCTCGACGACATCGCCGACATTGGTGCGAAAGGTGATGATTTGCTCTTCGCCGGCGCCGGAAACGTCCATTTCGACGGCGATGAACGGCGCGTCGACGACTCGGATGCCGACCCGCTCGACCGGCGTCACCAGATAGGTCCTGCCATCCTCGTCCTTGCGCAACACGGTGGAAAACAATTGCACCAGCGGCATGCGGCCGATCGGCGTGCCGAGATAGAACCAGGTTCCGTCCTGTTTGATCTCCATGTCGAGATCGCCGCAAAAGTCGGGATTCCAGCGCTCGACCGGCGCCGCGCCCTTGCCGGCGCGGGTCGCGCGCGAGATCAGCGCCTCCAGGCCGCGCGCCTCTGTGGCACCGGTAAGGCTTTGTTCGCGATGTTCGGAGCGTTCCGTCATGGTCACGAAATAGTCACTGTTGTTCCGCTTGTCAGCCTAAGTCTGTGATTTAAGTTGAAATGCAGGCGCCAGGCGAGGCCGAATCGAGGCATTCTGCGGCACTACAATGCATGTCGCCCAGAAGTGTCGAGCGGTTCTGGGTCAACGACATGCATCAAAGAGAATGCAAGCCGGTACTTCCAACACAAGGATCGATGCGGCATGAGCGTGATGGTCAAGGAAAGCCCGATCAGCGAAAAGGACATGATCGCCCAGGCGGAGACGGCGCTGGCCGATATTTCCAGGGTCCGCGACGGCGTCGGCCGCGTCATTTTCGGCCAAGAAGCAGTGGTCGAGCGCACGTTGGTGGCGCTGCTTGCCGGCGGCCATGCGCTGCTGGTCGGAGTGCCTGGCCTTGCCAAGACCAAGCTGGTCGAAACGCTGGGCGTCGTGCTCGGCCTCGATTCGCGCCGCATCCAGTTCACGCCGGACCTGATGCCGTCCGACATTCTCGGCTCCGAGGTGATGGAGCAGGACGAGGCCGGCAAGCGCTCCTTCCGCTTCATCTCCGGGCCGATCTTCGCGCAATTGCTGATGGCCGATGAGATCAACCGCGCCTCGCCGCGCACCCAGTCGGCGCTGCTGCAGGCGATGCAGGAGTACCACGTCACCATCGCCGGCGTGCGCCACGACCTGCCGGCGCCCTTCCATGTGCTGGCGACGCAAAACCCGCTGGAGCAGGAAGGCACCTATCCCCTGCCCGAGGCGCAGCTCGACCGCTTCCTGATGCAGGTCGACATCCTCTACCCCGAAATCGAGGCCGAGAGGCGCATCCTGCTGGAGACCACCGGCATCGAGGACGCCAAGGCGCAAAACGTCCTGCAGCCGGCGCGGCTGAGGGAGATCCAGACGCTGATCCGCCGCATGCCGGTGCCGGAAAGCGTCGTCGACGCCATCCTTAAGCTGGTGCGCTCGGCGCGCCCCGGCCAGGGCAATGCCGAGACCGACAAGCACGTCGCCTGGGGCCCAGGTCCGCGCGCCAGCCAGGCGCTGACGCTCTGCGCCCGCGCCCGCGCCCTCTACGACGGACGGCTGGCGCCGTCGGTCGACGATATTCGCGCACTGGCCGAGCCGGTGCTGCAGCACCGCATGGCGCTGACCTTCGCCGCCCGCGCCGAGGGCACGACCGTTCGTGACGTGGTGGCGAAACTGGCCAAAGGCATCTGATGGCGCGTATCGGCGAAGTCCAGACACCGGCAGCGACGCGCGATGCGCTCGCCAGGGGCCGGTTGCGGGCTTCGCTGGTGCCGGACCTGCTGGTCGAGGCGCGCCGCATCGTCAACACCGTGATTGCCGGCTGGCATGGCCGCCGCAAACGCGGCATCGGGGAGAATTTCTGGCAGTTTCGCCCCTATGTCGAAGGCGATTCCTCGCGCATCGACTGGCGCCGTTCGGCCCGCGACGACCATACCTATGTGCGCGACCGCGAATGGGAAGCCGCCCACACGGTATGGCTATGGGCCGACCCCTCGCCCTCCATGCTCTACAAATCGACCGGCGCCAGCGTGTCCAAGGAATCGCGCGCGCTGGTGCTGGCGCTGGCCATGGCCGAATTGCTGTCGCGCAGCGGCGAGCGCATCGCCTGGCCGGGCCTGACCGATCCGTTCACCGCCCGCAACGGCGCCGAGCGCATCGCAGCGCAGTTGATGCACGCCACCGATCCCCCGGCAAAGCCTGATCTGTCCAGCATCCGCCGCTTCTGCGACATCGTCATCGTCAGCGATTTCCTCGATCCGGTCGAGGAGACCATGGAATGGCTCGACGTGCTGGCGCGTCATGGCGTGCGCGCGCATCTGATCGAGGTTGCCGATCCGGCCGAGGAGACCTTCCCCTATGCCGGCCGCACCGAATTCACCGATCCCGAGACCGGCGACAAGCTGACCGCCGGCCGCGCCGAAATGCTCGGCGATGAATACCGCCTGCTCTACACCGCCCGCCGCCAGGAGCTGGCCGGCTGGTGCAAGCGGCTCGGCTGGAGCTATACCGTCAACCACACCGACCGCCTCGCCTCCGAGGCGCTGGTGCGCATCCATATGGCGATGACCGCAGATGGCGCATTCGCGGGAAGGGCCAGCACATGAGCTGGCTGCCGCTCTCCTTTGGCGCTCCCATGGTGTTGTGGGGCCTGCTGGCGCTGCCGGTGATCTGGTGGCTGCTCAGGCTGACACCGCCCAAGCCGCAGACGGAGGTGTTTCCGCCGCTGAAGATCCTCGCCCGCGTGCTGAAGCGCGAGGAGACGCCACAGCAGAGCCCGTGGTGGCTGACGCTGCTGCGGCTGCTGATGGCCGCCCTTGTCGTCGCCGCCTTGGCCGAACCCGTCTTCAACCCGCGCGAAAAACTGCCGGCGGAGGGCGCAGCCCTGGCGTTGGTCATCGACAATGACTGGGCGAGTGCCGCCGACTGGGGCAAGCGCGTCGCCACCGCCCAGCGGCTGATCGCCGACGCCGGCTCGAACGGCGTGCCGGTCGTCATCGCCTTCACCGCCGAAAAGCCGAATGCCGAGATTGGCCCCTTCGACGCCGCAGCCGCCCTCGACCGACTGCGCGCCGCCAAGCCACGACCGATCCCGACCGACCGGCCCGCCGTCTATGCCCGCGTTGCCGGCGTGCTGGAGACCTTGCCCGGGGCCAGCGTTGCGGTTCTGGCCGATGGCCTTGCCGCCAAAGGCGACGAGGCCGCCTTCAACACGTTGTTGTCGAAAAATGCCGCCCGCGTTGTCTGGGCCAGTTCCGACCGGCTGACACTGACCGGGCTGACCGGCGCCGAGAACCAGGTCGACGGTTTCGCGCTGACCGCCATCCGCGCGCCGGGTGATCCGGCGCCGGCACAGGTCACCGCCGGCGCCTTCGACGACAAGGGCCGCCGCATCGCCGATGCGACGCTGACCTTCGCACCGGGCGAAACCACCGCCACCGGCACAATGGCGGTGCCGTTCGAACTGCGCAACGACTTCGCCTCGATCGCCCTCGACGGCGAGCGCCAGGCAGGCGCGGTGCGCGTGCTCGACGAAAGCTCGAAGCGCCGCCGCGTCGGACTGCTGTCGCAGGCCGAGGCCGACCAGGCGCAGCCACTTCTGTCGCCGCTCTACTATATCAGGCGCGCGCTGCAGCCTTTTGCCGATCTGGTCGAACCGTCGAGCGCCGACCTCGCCGACGCCATCCCGCAGCTCCTTGACCAGAAGCCGGCGATGATCGTCATGGCCGATATCGGCACCATTCCGCCGCAGGTCCATCAGCGGCTGGTCGACTGGGTCGACAATGGTGGCACATTGGTGCGCTTTGCCGGGTCGCGGCTGGCCGCCGCCGGCAATGATGACGACCTGCTGCCGGTCAGGCTGCGCACCGGCGAGCGTTCGCTCGGTGGCTCCCTGTCATGGACGACGCCGCAAGCGGTCACCGAATTCCCAAAGAACGGCCCGTTTGCCGACCTTTCCCCACCAGCGGAAGTCACGGTGAGCCGTCAAGTCCTGGCCGAGCCGACGCCCGACATCGTCGAGCGCACCTGGGCAACGCTGGCCGACGGCACGCCGCTGGTGACCGGGCTGAAAAAGGGCAAGGGCACGCTGGTGCTGTTCCACATCACGCCGGAAGCGACATGGTCGACGCTGCCGATCTCCGGCAGTTTCGTCGAAATGCTGCGGCGCATTGTGCAGCTGTCGCGCAATCAGGGTGCCGCGGTCGCCAACGCCGAAGCCGCCGCCACCTCGCTGGCGCCCTATCGCATGATCGCGGCCGACGGCTCTTTGGTGCCGCCGACGCCGGATGCACGGCCGCTGGTGCCCGTCGCCGGCCCGCTGCCGGTGACGTTCGAGAACCCGCCCGGCCTCTACGGCTCGGAAACCGGCGTCTTCGCCCACAATCTGCTTGACCCGGCCACCGCCTTCGCGCCGCTGGTGCGGCCGCAATTCACGGTGCCGGTGACCACTATCCAGTATGCTTTCGATGAATCGCGCGATCTCAAGGGTCCGCTGGTTACCGCGGCACTTGTGCTGATGCTGCTCGACACGCTTGCGGTGTTCTGGATGGGCGGGCTGTTGTCGCGCCGGCCGCGCCGCGCCAGGACGGCCGCGGCAACGACGGCTGCGCTGCTGCTCGGCCTCGGTATGCTGTTTGGCCATGCCGACCTCGCTCGCGCCGACGATGCCAAACCGGGCGACGCCGCGGCCATTGAGGACATTGCCAAGACCCGCATCGCCTATGTGCTGACCGGCGTGCCGGGTGACGATTCGATCAGCCGCGCCGGGCTCGAGGGCCTGACCCGCTTTCTGATCGAAAAGACCGCGCTTGAACCGGGCGCGCCGGCGGGCGTCGACATTTCGAAGGACGAACTTTCCTTCTATCCGCTGATCTACTGGCCGATCGACCCTTCCGCCCCAATGCCGAGCGAAGCGGCGATCGCCCGCATCGACGCCTATATGCAGCAGGGCGGCACGGTTCTCTTCGACACCCGCGACCAGTTCGCCAACGGCATCGGTGCGGATTCGGCGAGCCCGGCGACGGAGCGCCTGCGCGACATCCTCGGCAATCTCAACGTGCCGCCGCTGGAGCCGGTGCCGTCGGACCATGTGCTGACCAAATCCTTCTTCATCCTGCCCGAATTTCCTGGCCGCTTCGCCGGCAGCCCGCTCTGGGTGGAAGCCTCGCTCGACGCCAGCAATGCCGAGAACCGGCCGGTGCGCGTTGGCGACGGCGTCTCGCCGATCCTGATCACCGCCAATGATTTTGCCGGCGCCTGGGCCGTCGATGAGAATGGCGATCCGCTGTTGCCGACCGTGCCGTCGGACCCGATGCAGCGCATCTATGCGCTGCGCGCCGGCGTCAACATCATGATGTACATGCTGACCGGCAACTACAAATCCGACCAGGTGCACGTGCCCATCTTGCTCGAACGGTTGGGGCAGTGAGATGGCGGTATTGGCTAAATTCGTCTCGATCTTGTCTGGCGCCAGCGGCGCGGCCTCACCCTCCCCCTTGTGGGGAGGGTCGGCTCGCTGTCGCAGCGAAGTGAAGACTGCGAGACGGGGTGGGGGTGGAGCGCTAGCGCTCTGTCGCCTACCCCCACCCCGCTCCGCTACGCGGATCGACCCTCCCCACACGGGGGAGGGTAAACGATGAACTGGTCCATCTCCTTCGAACCGCTGCTATCCTGGCCCTTGCTGGCTTTGGTGCTGGCGCCTTTGCTGTTGCTGGCGGCAGTCGGCCTGTGGTTCCGCCAGCGCGGCGCGATCTTCCGCTTTGCAGCACTTCTTGCGCTGGGCGCCGCCCTGCTCAACCCGGTGTTCCTCGATGAGGAGCGCGAGGCGCTGAAAAGCGTTGTTGCCGTCATCGTCGACCGCAGCCAGAGCCAGGACATAGGCGACCGAACCAAACAGACAGACGAGGCGCTGGCTGGGCTGCAGCAGCGCCTTGGCCGCTTCAAGCAGTTCGACGTGCGCGTCGTCGAGGCCGGCAAATCGGAAGCCGCGGACGAGCGCACCGAGACCAAGCTTTTCGCAGCCCTCGAAGGCGCCTTCCGCGACGTGCCGCCATCGCGCATCGGCGGCGCGATCATGATCACCGATGGTGAGGTGCATGATGCGCCGCCCGCCGCCTCCGACTTCAACGCCCCGCTGCACGCGCTGATTACCGGCGACGAGCATGAGAAGGACCGCCGCATCCGCTTCGAGAACGCGCCGCGCTTCGGCCTCGTCGGCAAACCACTCGACATGACCTACCGGGTCATCGCCACAGACGGCGAAACCGGCCCGGTCGATGTCCGCGTCTCCGTCAATGGCGAGCAGGTCGCGGTCGAAGAAGCGACCATCGGCCAGGCCATGCCGCTGCAAGTGACCATTCCAGGCGCCGGCCGCAACATCGTCGAGCTCTCCATCGACCGCGAGCCGGGCGAGCTGACCGACGCCAACAACCGCGCCATCGCGCTGATCGACGGCATTCGTGAGAATTTGCGCGTGCTGCTGGTTTCCGGCGAGCCACATGCCGGTGAGCGCACATGGCGCAATCTGTTGAAGTCCGACGCCTCGGTCGATCTCGTCCACTTCACCATTCTGCGGCCGCCGGAAAAGCAGGACGGCACGCCGATCAACGAATTGTCGCTGATCGCCTTCCCGACCCGCGAATTGTTCGTCGAGAAAATCAAGGATTTCGATCTCATCATCTTCGACCGCTACCAGCACCGCGACGTGCTGCCGATCCTCTATTACGACTACATCTCCGAATATGTCGAAAAGGGCGGCGCGCTGTTGATCGCAGCCGGGCCGGAATATGCCGGCGACGCCTCGATTGCCCGCACGCCGCTAATGTCGTCATTGCCGGCGATGCCGACCGGCGAAGTCATCGACAAGGCCTTCTATCCCCGCCTCACCGATCTCGGCCAGCGCCATCCGGTGACGCGCGGCCTCGACGGCTCGGCCTCCGAGCCGCCGCACTGGAGTCGCTGGTTCCGCACCATCGGCGTGCAGAATCCCGAAGGCGAAGTGGTGATGAAGGGCGCCGACAACCGTCCACTGCTTCTGCTCGACCGCAAGGGCGAAGGTCGCGTCGGCATGCTTCTGTCCGATCAGGGCTGGCTGTGGGCGCGCGGCTTCGAGGGCGGCGGCCCGCATGTCCAGCTCTATCGTCGCATCGCCCACTGGCTGATGAAGGAGCCCGAACTCGAAGAAGAGCGGCTGACCGCCGACGGCCGCGGCATGGTGCTGGAAATCCGCCGCCAGACGATGAGCGACGACCCCGGCCCGGCCCAGGTGATCACCCCGTCGGGCAAGGCGCTGATCGTCAAGCTGGAAAAGTCCGAACCCGGCGTCTTCCTCGGCAGCATCGAGACCAAGGAAATCGGTCTCTACCAGATCGGCAATGGCGACCTGACCGCCCTTGCCCATGTCGGCCCGGTCAATGCGCCGGAATTCTCCGACGTCATCTCCACCGAAAACCGGCTGAAGGCTCCGGCGGAAGCCACCGGCGGCAGCGTGCGCCGGCTGGCGGCGTCCTCCGCCCTTGGCCAGCTCACCGGCGGCATCACCCTGCCCTCCATCGTCCCGGTCCGCGCCTCGGGTGCCGCCTCGGGCGCCGACTGGATCGGCCTGCGCAGCACCGATGACAGCGTGCTGAAAGCCGTCTCCCGCGTGCCGCTGTTCGGCGGCTTCCTCGGCCTCGGCCTGCTGCTGCTGGCGATGGGCGCGATGTGGTATCGGGAGGGAAGGTAGGAGCCTCGTCCTTCTCCCCTTGTGGGAGAAGGTGGATC